>JBIKKO010000337.1:0-3099 GCA_044360315.1 Oligoflexales bacterium | reverse complement strand
TGTTGATACTGAAGGAGGTGGTGCAATAGGTTTAGTAGTTTGACACCCAGCACAGAATAACAGTGCCAGTAATAAAAAATATTTCATAAAAGTAATTATGCTTACTTGTTACCCTTATCGACAGAAATGGAAGCTACGTACCCTGAAAGTATTAAAGCTTCTGCTCTTAAACTATCATAAATGTCATCGGTTATAAAACCATCTCTCTTTATAAAATCAACACCAAACACACCAATAAAGTCAGACTCAAGACACTTAATGGGGAACAAATAAACCGTATGAATACCTCTTGACTCCCAAAATGATCTTAAAGCATGATCTTCTTCTGTATCTGTGTCAATAGTAATTCCTGTTACTTCTTTGTCAGTTAATTTTTGAAGTACGGATGAAAGAAATGAAACTGGTAAGTTTTGCATTTTTAATATATCAGTTGCTATGCCTGGTGCAGTAGACTCAAAAGTCACAGACATTTTTTTCATTGATTTGTTACCTGGCCAGAAATTACCTCCGTTATGAAATTGACCTATCCAGAGTCTATCTAAATTGTATTTTAATTGAAGTTTATTGAGAGAGTTATTAATAAGTTCTTGTATTTCAAGAGAGTGTTTAAACTCTGTTTTACGTCTTTCGAGTTGTTTAACACTACTAAACAATTTATGTTTAACATAAACAAGAAGGATAGGTCCGAGAATACCTGTCAAAAACGCTATTAGTAACGGAATGAAGTGGATATACCCGGGTACAGCTGTAGAAACTTCGGCTAAAAACAACATATATGTTAATATTATTTATTCAAAAGGAGTAGATTAAATATATTTACAATGTCAAGTAGACTTCACAACAAATACCATCGTCATAATCATCACACTACAGCGTTAGATGATCCGAGATACCCTGATGCGTCTTACGATCCAATTGCTTCTTATGCTTCTCCTTTTTTAGGAGACTTTGTACTACAAGGCAGTTTATCAGCTACACAAATAAATGAAGATAAACCCGCTATTTTTACTAACGGTGATATTAATGTTAACGGAGGAATTACAGTAACTGAAGATATAAATGTTTTTGGTGATATTAATGCAACAGGCAATTTATCAACACAAGGTACAATTTCCGCTGCTGATATTTCTTTTCAAGGAGCAAATGTTGTTTCTACATTCGATACCCCTCTAACTGCTGTTGGAGACTTTTTATTGTTAACAGTGAACGGCCAACAAAAAGCTCTTCGCTTGTGGACAATGATTGACTAATAGTATAAAATATACTTTGTGCGGAAAATAATAGTACCAAAGCCGAGAGGTGTGTATGCATTTACAAAGCATAGAAAGGGGGATTTTATTCTTTTTATAAAAGAAGATAGAGATGTTTTAGAATTTATGCAGTTACCGGATCGTTATCAGTTCTTTTTAACAAAAAAAGAATTTTCTGAAGGAGTAGTAACAAATTTATTAGATTTTGTCGAGCAAGTTCCGGAAGAAGTATTTGAAGTTGCAGCTGCGAACATTGAAACATATCAAAAAGTATCTTGACTGCCGATACGTTTCCTATAAATTTAAAGTCATGAAAAATAACCAAGAAGAAAAAAATAGTACAGCTAACCTCGATAATATGTCTCTTTATGAACTCTGTCGTTGGTCCGCTTTAGAAGAAGCGGTAAATATTATTGGTGATAAATGTGATGAAAGAGGTATTGATTTTGAAAAAATTCAATTAAACCCGCTCGATATTATGACATATGTTGATAATCAGACAGATAAAATTTATGAAAAAGCTAATACAACAATTGAGACAACTTAATAGCCCCGTAATAGTAATTGTAGGCTTGTCTTTACTTTTGACTACTGTTGTATCGGGGGTTGTAGGTCTCGGAGGATATCTTTTAGCAGGGCTTTTTTGGGGCTGGTTTATTTTAGCGTTCGGTATTCAGTTTATTATCTTTATGGTAATCAATACCCTTTTACAAAGAAAGGATTCCATTGAAGGTGCAAAAATTGTCAACGATCAGTTAGAAGCTCTCTCTAAATTTACAATTCAATTAACTTGTGCTTACTGTAAACAACTTAATGCAGTACCGATTACCCTCAATCAAGAAAATAGATTTCAATGCGGTTCATGCAATCAAGTAAATGCAGTTAAAATGCAATTTCTTGCAGCTCAAATTACTACACCCCTTAATAAAATTGTAATGCCGGTAGGGGAAAATGAAAGTGTGGTGTTTAAAACAACCCTTAGTTAATCCAGAAACCATCTAAGTCTTTAGTAAGATCTCTTATTAAATTCATAGCAGTGTTAATTTTATACTGCATTTTTTTAAGCTGATCTAATCTAACCTCAGTCAATGATGTAACGTTATTACGTTTTACGACTTCGATGCGCTTACGGATTTTATCCATTTCGAAGTACACATCTGCCAAAGTTTCTTCAATATTTTCTAAAGGGAAGGGTAGTAATTTTTTAGGAACTGGATTAAACCCCCCTGGGCCTAGAATATTATGGTCCATAGTGTATAATTGTATTTATCTACATTTTGGTTAAATACTATACATATGTCTGCAGACTTTCGAAAATATTACTACCTTTTAGAAAAGGTTGAACAAAAACAGCTTGATAAAACTGTAGAGTATCTTCAAAAAAAGAAAAAGATACTTCTTATTTCTACTTCTAATAGACCAGAATCATTAAAGGAAGAAGAAATGCCAAAATCAATGATGTTGGCAAAATACATACAAAGTAAATTACCCGATCGTACTTTGCTTATGGATGCAGCTCATATGACGATCCACGATTGTACAGGTCATGTCTCGTTTAAAAATAACGATTGCGGGGCTAAGGCCGCGCTTCTCAAAGATAAAGACAAAAATCCCTCCGGATGCTTACGTTGTTGGACATCTTTTCATATGAAAGATGATGAGTTGTGGAAGATCGTAAAAGAACTGCTTGAATCTGAAGCAGTTATATTTTTTGGTAGTGTACGTTGGGGACAAGTAAATGCTGTATATCAGCGTCTAATTGAACGACTTACATGGCTAGAAAGTAGACACACCACTTTAGGAGAAGATAATATAGTAAAAGATATTGATGCAGGTATTATCCTTACAG
>JBIKKO010000132.1:0-9878 GCA_044360315.1 Oligoflexales bacterium | reverse complement strand
ATCACCAGCAGTCCTGGAGTCCACGCCATCATCGGTGTGCCCGCTAGTTTAAAGCTCTGGCGAGCGGGTTTTCGGATAGCATAGACGAAGATTCCTAACAGGATGTGCGCAATAAGAACGCTTTGCCAAGGCTTAAGATTTGATTGTTTTATGAGATATTGATAGGTCTCGCCCAGGCCAATCAGTATAGCAATCGTAACAAGGATGCAGGTTAGAAATGTTGATGTGCTAAATCTGGCGTGGTCCATATTAAGCACCAATTTGCTGATTGGGAATCCAACCGGTCAGGTCGCCGATCGCAGTCACGAGTTTTTTTATATCGTTTTTGATCACATACATATTCGCACCCAATGCCGATCCGGTTTCCTGAGTGGCTTTCCCCGACAGGGATGAATGGATGATGATCGGAATGTTGCTTAGACCAGGCAGTTCACGGATTTTTTTTGTGAGCATGAAGCCGTCCATTTGAGGCATTTCAATATCTGTGATGACTAGCGAGATCTTTTCCGAGACTTTTGTCTTTGTCAGCGAGCTTTCTAAGATCGTCAGTGCTTCTTGTCCGTTTCTGGCCGTTATCACGTGTAATCCAAGACGTTGGAGCGTTATTGTTGTGTTCTTTAGGATTATCGTTGAATCATCAACCAATAGAATTGATTGTGTGGTTATCGAGTGGAGCATTGAATCTGTGTGTTTGAGACCGTCAATAAACGTTGGATTCCTCGAGTTCATAGGATCAAGTCGCTCTTGATCACCCGGTCTGGAGTCTCGTTGAGAGGATGGCTGTTCTACCCGTCTCCGATCCTTGAGGCTGGACTCTGATTCGATGTCTGCGATGATTTTTTCAAAATCAAGAATAAACAGAAAATCATTTTGCTCAACTAAGGTCATTGCTGTGATGTAAGAGCTACTGTCTGACGCTGGGGTGAGAACTTGATCCCACTTTATTCTTCGGATTTTGTGTGTCGAATCGACGACAAATCCTGCTCTCTTAACGCCGAACTCAGCAACAATAACTTTCTGATTTTCACTAAGTTCGCTGTTCTCGTCACCAAGAAATTTGCTTAGATGAACAATCGGAATCGGTACGCCACGTAGTTCAAAAACTCCTGATAAGCCGGTTAGTCGACTCGTTAAGGGATTAACTTCAGGCATCCTTACGACCTCGCGGACTTTCGCGACATTGATTCCGTAGCGACCTGATATGATCCGATCATTAACCACTCGATTCAATCGGAATTCAATCAGTTCGAAAAGGCTTTCTCTCGCATTCTGAAGTTGACGCGAACTGGTCGTCATGCGCAGAGACCCTTTAAGAAGACCTCAATCTGACGGCGCTGGGTTTCTGGAATTTTTGCAAACTGCAGGCCAATTTTCTTGCCACCATTCGCTGACCAAGCGACCGTTGCTCTTAGCTTATATTCTTCAATTTTCGGTGGAGTGATGACCGATATTTCCTTTAAGCTTTCAGTAGGAATTACAGTAGAGCCTTTTTGGGGGGCTGCTTTCCCTGTCTTTTTAAATGAGTCGGCATGTTTTGTTCGTCCATTTGCCGGAGTCACCTTGCCGGGTAGGTTCGATGCAGATTTGTTGGTAGACGAGATCTTTGTGTTTATCAGTGGTTTCAGTACCGATAGGGATGAGGAACCCTCGATCGCCCCAGCAGGTACGCCTAATGTGATAATAAATTCGTCGTCGCGCTTTAATTTAGCAGGTTCATTGAATGCTACGCAAAGTCCACCCATACTGATATTGAGGGCTCGTCCGCTAAATTTGGGTGCTCGTTTTCCTCGCCCCTCGCCTTTGCCGATCATTAAAGTAAGAAAATTGACGTCAAAACGCTTTCCAAGCCGATGACGATTCACAACGAATTGTTCGATTCGCTTTTCGAGTATTTCAAATCGAACGGGCTTTGGCACCCAACAGCAGGCGTCATGGTAATGGAAAAGTTCCTCTTGCACGGCTTGCTCCACGATTTTATCTGGATGGGCCGTCATAAATATTGGTCCTCGATAAAATTTTCTGAGCTCTTTTATAAGGGTCACGCCGTCGGCATCAGGTAAATTGAAATCAACAACCAAAGCATCAGGCAATTGATTTGGATCTTTAGCTATTAGATGGGCAAGTCCATCCTTGCCGGTCAGTGAGAAGCTCACAACCGACCCGGGGATTTTGTCCTTGAACACTTCGCTAGTCATAACCAGGCTGGGTTTTGATGAGTCGATAATATGGACAGAGATAGGCATAGTAAATTTCCCCCGAAAATTAGAGATGCGACAGACAGCAGACCGGAATCCACGACGTATGGCTCCATCTTACCATTATAGCAGGTAGGCTACACTCTCGTGGAATCGGCAAAATTTGCCCTGTAAGCCCTTCAGTTCCGCTGATCTAAAGTTTCTAAATCATCGACCGAAAGGAACCAGAAGTTCAATTTACTGGGACGGGTATGTTCATCGTAGGACTTAAAGTCAGAGCGTTAAAGTTGGTCGTTGGTCTGGTCAGCTTGGCTTGGCCCATGCTGTTACTGCTCGATCGGGCAGACGCTGCAGTTTCTCCTAACCAGTTTCGCAATCAGAAGTTTTACTACGACCCGAATGAGTTCAAGTCGACTCTCAGTCTCGCACTGTCAGCACGAGAACAAGTTGTTAAAATTCCAAAACAGCATCTTATGAGTCGGCTTGATAAGGGGACGTCTGACCCGCGGGTTGAACCCCTGCAATTGACGGTTGATCTGCAAGAAGATCGTTTGATGGACCTGGCAACGCGTGTAGCTCGTCCAAATCACAGATTGGCGTTAGCTAACTTTCTCAAAGGTAATTTTGACAAGGGCGAGCCGATTCCAGGTACAAACCTAAGGCTGGTGAGCATCACCAAAGATGCATTTGAACTCATCGATCCTGAGGCATTTGATTCGCTATTTAGTAAGATTCATCACGCTGTCTCACTGGATCCAGCATCGTTGCGACAAAATAAAAATGATCGGATAAGATTTTTAAACGAAATTACACCGTTTTTATCATCTGCCGATATCAAAGCGATCGAAAGTAAGATCAATCGTAATCAAAGCTTAAGTCTTGATCGCGACCTTTTACCCGCATTTGCGCGTAAGCGCATCGCTGGACATACGGTTTATCGCGGTCCTAACTGCTTCCATGCGGCCCTCGGTTTCCAAAGCCAACGCTTGGCCTCCAGTAGCCTTGTAAATGTAAGGCGTGAGGTCGGTTATCATCAGGATATGCTGAATTATGACGAGCTCTGGCGTATTTTGAAGTTGTCGTTTTACGAGATTGATCCGCGCCGAAGTGAATTGCAATACGGCGATATGATTGTATTTTTTGAGGCTAAGGATGCTGATAAGCCAGGTGTTGATTTTAAAACTTTGCGGCATGCCGCCACATACCTCATGGGCGGATATGTGTTTGCCAAGGGATCGAAAAGCGCAAATAGTCCTTACCTTGTTCGAACGTTAGCTGAAGAGTGGAAGACCTGGAGCCGCTATACGTCGGTCTTGGGCGTAAAAGTCTTTCGTCGAAACCTGAAACATGTTAGTAACCCGGTGCCAACAGACCCTGTGGATTGGGTCTATTGAAGTCTTTGACATTGTCATATAGGTAGGCCGCGCCATGACCCAGCGTACGACTCCACGTCGACCATCGTCTCATCGTAATAGTGATAAACCTGCGTCTAGGCGCCCACCTACAGACATGTCTAACCTAGATCGCGGCCGAAAAGTTGGTAAACAACCATTCTCACCGTCCGCTGTTCCCCCAGGCGGCGGATCTAGTACGAAAATCATGCGTAAAGCAGGATTTGCTGGCAAGCTTCACCGAGGTCACGTGATTGATGCTGCCACTACTGATGCCAACCAATGTGCCATTAAATCCCAGTGTGGATCTTGCCTCTATATCAATACAAATTACGGTGAATCTTTGCGGAAAAAATTTGATCTCGGGATCGACGTACTTCGCTCGTCGGGCGTCATCGACAAAGCGCAGATTCTCGATCCTCTTCCCAGTCCAACACCCCTAGGTTATCGTTCCTACTTCAAGCTTGCCGTGCGTCCGGCAACGACGGCTCAGAAAAACGCTGCCGCCCGAGATGGATTCATGCGGCGGTTTGCTATTGGGCTTTTCGAGCCTGGTACTCACTCGGTGAGTGTGGATCTTAGTGAATGTCCCGTTCATACACGGCCCCTAACCAATATTCTTAAAAGTTTACATGCCGAAATTGAATCTACGACTCTCGAGCCTTGGAATGAGGCGACTGGTGCTGGTGATTTGCGCTATATCGCAGCCCGTGCAGCTCACCTCACGGGCGAGATTATGCTTACCTTTGTTGTGACGAAGGCACATAAAAATGAACTTGTGAAGCTTGTAAATCGGCTGAGGCGAATGGGTCATAAAATCAATAGTGCATTTATGAATATCAATACGAACTCTGGTAACGCAATTTTTGGCTCTGAGACCGTGTTGCTAGCTGGCTCCTCTTCCCTAAGGGAGCGTGTCTGTGATTTGGATATTGAGGTAAGTCCTCTTGCTTTTTTCCAGGTTAATCCGTGGCAGGCGAATAATCTTTATCGCCGCGTGGAAACTCACGCCGGTCGTGGACAAAAAGGAGACATCGCATGGGATCTTTATACTGGGACGGGGCAAATGGCTTTACTGTTGGCCAGGTCCGGCTACCGAGCTTTAGGTATCGAAGAGGTTGAATCGGCAACCGTAGATGCAGCCCGCAATGCGAAACGAAATGGCCTTGATGGCACTGCAAGCTTTATCGCGGCGAAAGTCGAAGAGTGTGAGGCGTTGGTGCCTGAGTGGGCTAGGAGTCCACAGGTTATTGTCGTCAACCCCTCTCGCCGTGGCCTACACGATGGAGCTCGAAGTCATATTCAACATGTTTTGCGGGCACAAACGTGTAGAAAGTTTATTTATGTATCGTGTGAGGTGGAGACTCTTGCGCGAGATTTAAAGGCCTTGGCCATGTCAGGTTACCGAGTTCGTCAGGTGGAGGCTTTTGATATGTTCGCCCAAACGGATAAGCTTGAATGGCTCGTCGTGATGACAAAGGGCTAGTCAGCTTAAAAATCGAATAATATTAGATATATATAAATTTTTCGGTGTTGTGTAATGGCAGAGGCCTCAAGTTCCGCCAAAACCAATGTTGGGCCCTCCCTGCGACAGATCACTTGTCGCATCCGCTAGATCAACTAGCCTGTGGCTGCCAGTATCTGCAAACTGGTTTGATCTTAGCCAGAGTTGAGTGATTGCGTTTCGACTTAAATCACTACCTGCGGTTCATTTTTGATGTTAAGCTTTCTCAGCTTGTTTAGGAATATGCTGCGTTAGAGCTCTATGCTTTTTGTAGTTTTGGCGCGCGGAACGATTGAGTTTATATTTGCAAGTATGTTCACTAGTGAATGGACTAAATTTATTTTGGAATTTTTATTGCCGGAGTTTAGTGTATGACGAACCACCTTGAAGAGGGGATCATTGCCCCTCAAGCCGGAATGGTTTCATATTCAAATTATCTTAAGGTCTTTGATCTTTTATCTTTACAGCAGCCTCTTTCGACCCCTCCAGAGCACGATGAGATGCTTTTCATTATTATTCATCAAGCCTACGAGTTGTGGTTTAAGCAGATCCTCCATGAGCTTGATCTGGCTGAGCGAAGTGTTTGTCTTGACAGTGCATTTGGTGCTCTTAAGACATTGAAACGGATCACCGCGATTCAGGGGATCCTTACCGAACAAGTCAGTATACTTGAAACGATGACGCCTAATGACTTTAATCTGTTTCGATCCCGGCTTAATCCCGCTTCCGGCTTTCAGAGTCATCAATTCCGAGTTGTTGAGTTTCGAATGGGATTGAAAGATCGGGCTTACCTGAAGTTTTTTAACGCAAATCCGGAGGGTAAAATCGCCATCGAAAGAGCACTAGCCAGCCCTTGCTTTTATGATCATGTTATCGGCTTCCTTGCGCGCAGAGGTTATCCCATCCCCAGCGAACTTTTGTCTCGGGATGTTACTTCAGAGTGGACTCCAAATGCAGATCTAGAGACGGTCTTTACAGAAATCTACCAGAATCATAAAGAGCACTATGAGGCTTATATTTTGCTGGAATCTCTCTGTGACCTTGATCAACAGTTCACCTTGTGGCGTTACCGCCATGTGGCGATGGTCGAGCGTATGATTGGATCGCGTATGGGAACCGGCGGTTCAAGTGGAGTAAAATATTTAACGAACACTCTCCAGAAGAGGTTTTTTCCTGAACTCTGGTCACTCCGTGGGCGTCTTGGTGGCAGCATGCCCTACGGCAAACAATAAGGACATTATAAATGGAGCTTGTTAACAGCATCACATCATCCATGAGGCCGTATCCCATGGAGGAATTGACAAGGATCAAGGCAGGACTGTCGAAAGCAGGAAAGCCGATTTTTGATTTCGGTACTGGGGATCCAAAAATTCCGACTTGGGCTCCAATTCGAAATGCCTTGATCGAAGCGATTCCTGAAATCAGTCAGTATCCAAGCGTTAAGGGAACGGATGCTCTTCGAGAGTCGCAGTGGGGTTACCTTAAGAGGCGATTTGGTATTAGCCCTTCAAAGGAAATGGCGATCATCCCAGCCCAGGGAACTAAAGAAGCCATATTCAACATCGGTTTATGTCTGATAGGGCGCGAGGGTAAAAAACACTTGGTGTATCCTGATCCTGGATATCCCGTCTACCGCGCATCCGCCTTGTTTGCCGGGGGAATCCCGTATCCAGTCAGAGTGACCAAGGAAACTAACTTTCGTCTGGAGCCTTGGAATTTACCGCAAGACATCCAGCACTCGACGGCGGCAATTTGGATAAATCATCCGCACAATCCGACAGGAGCTAATGCTTCCTATGATTATTGGCAACAGTTGATTGAGTGGTGTCATCGAACAAATACGATTCTTTTGTCTGATGATTGCTATGTTGATATTTATAATGCGCAACTTGATCAGTCGGTTTATTCGGATCCAAGGAGAGACGCGCGCCCAATCACACCGTTGCAGCTTTCGTCTGATCGTGTGTTGTCTTTCATGAGCTTATCAAAGCGATCAGGTTTGACCGGATACCGAAGTGGCATGATTGCTGGTGATGCACGTATCGTCTCAGGGATTTTACAGGCACGGGCTAACTTCGGAGTTGGTTCTCCAGATTTTATTCAATCGGCGGCAGCTGTCGCGTGGTCGGATGATTCTCACGTGGCGGAAAGACGGAGGATTTTCACGCATCGTCTCAAGCTTGCAAGTCCCTACCTTCAAAAACTTGGCCTCCTCGAAGCGATGCCTGACGCGGCATTTTATTTGTGGTGCAAAATCCCAGAGTCGTTTAAGGGGGATGATGTTAAGTTTATCTTGGCACTTGCAGAGCGAGGTATTATTACAAGTCCAAGTTCCTGGTTAAGTGAGGGTATGGGCGGTTATTTCAGGCTCGCGATGGTTCCTGATGATGGGCCGACCATTGAAGCAATGGAAATTCTAACTGAATTTGTAAAAACTCATCGTCCCAGCTAGGCCCCAAAAATAGGAGATTAAACGTATGATCGATGTGACCCAGATAAGGTCAGCAGTAGAAACTATTCAAAAGCGTCTTGATTCAGGTGACGGGACGGCCGTAAACGATGGTCGGCAAGCTGTTTTTGATACCATTAAGGCTCTGGACCATGGATTGATTCGAGTCGCAGAACAATCTGACGGTAAGTGGGTTGTGAATACTTGGATCAAACAAGCGATCATGATGTATTTTCGCATAACAGAGATGCAGGAAATCGAGATCGGTCCATTCGTATACCGGGATAAGATTCCTTTGAAGCGTAACTTCAAAGAACTCAATGTTAGAGTGGTACCGCCTGCCGTGGCAAGAGTGGGAAGTTTTTTTGAGGCTGGAGTTGTCCTGATGCCGTCTTATGTGAATATTGGCGCTTATGTAGGCGCTCGTACCATGGTCGATACCTGGGCTACGGTGGGAAGTTGCGCACAAGTTGGTTGTGATGTGCACCTTTCAGGCGGCGTTGGCATTGGTGGGGTCCTCGAACCGGCTATGGCTACCCCTGTGATTGTTGAAGATGGTGCCTTTCTTGGTTCGCGAGCAATCGTTGTTGAGGGGGTACATGTGGGGCGCGAAGCTGTTTTGGCAGCAAATGTCACACTGACGTCGTCGACGCCAATTGTTGATCTCCGTGGGACGCAAAAAACAGTGATAAAGGGTTACGTCCCTGAACGCTGCGTGGTTGTTCCTGGTACGCTTGAAAAGGATGCTCCCAACAACCTCGGTAAGATTCATACCCAGTGTGCGTATATTATTGGTGAGCGAAAGCCGTCAACTGATTTGAAAACGTCGTTGAATGCAGCTCTTCGTGATTTTGCGGTATCAGTTTGATGGCATCTATAAAGTTCACTCCAAGTGGCACGACGGCTGAGGCTGTTAAAGATACTAAAATCCTTGTTAGCGCTCGTAAGTGTCGGGTGGCGATTCGATTTGGCTGTGCTGCGGCTCGATGCGGTACGTGTGCGGTGAAGGTATCAGATCCCAAAGCATTTACACCAATGCAGCCTCAGGAGGAGGCACTACTAAAGCGAATGAACCTCTCCATTGGAGGTTATATCAGGCTAGCCTGTCAGGCAAAGTTGTCGGGCGAATGTGACTCTGAGATCGATATTTCCTTTCAAGACACATACTCACCCGATGACTTAGATGGCGACGGAAGTCTTTAAATCTTCAATTATTTCAGGTGCTTGAATAATCCGGGTTAAAAATCTCGCTCCCGTGACGATGACACCCTTCATAGAGGGATAATCGATATGGGTTTACCTGCTGCTAAGTTAGATTCGCCGTCTTTGGTAGAACTGCCAGAGCGTTACTGCAAATTTTCTATCGAGCGGCTGATCGATAACTCCACCACGGACTTTGATTTGTATCTTGATGTTAACTCCCACCTGATCCTCTACAGTGGACGTGGTTACAAGTGGACCAAAGATGAGCTTGAAAGGCTAATCCGGCGAGGACATCGTCACTTCTGGATGAGAAGTGATGAGGCGATAAAGGCCAGCCTGTATGAAAAAATGTCCCAATTGCCTGTTGCTGCCAAAAATCTTCGACCCGAAGAACGATTGACTACCATTCAAGACATCGGCGCTACATTTACCCGTTATCTTTACGAGGGCGAGATCACCGAGTCGGTTGCCCGTAAAGCCGAGGAGCTTGCCACGAATATCGTGGAGTGTATACAAGAGGATAGGGGATGTATTCGCTCTATTACGGGACTAGCCGATCATGACATGTACACTTACCTACATAGTGTGCGCGTATCTGCCTATGCCACTTCTATCGCAGCCCAATTGGGAATATCGAACACACAGGAGCTCCATCATGTTGCTCTGGGCGCGCTATTCCATGATGTTGGTAAGTCTACTGTTCCTTTATCCATAATAAACAAGTCTGGCCCTCTCCTTGATCATGAGTGGGCTGTCATGAAGAATCATACCGTTGAGGGGCTCAAAAAGATTAATGACACGATTCTTCATCATGTCTGTCGAGAGATCGTGTTGCACCATCACGAGCGTCTCAATGGTAGTGGATATCCGGATTCTTTGACTAAGGAGTCTCTCCTGATAGAGGTCCAGATTGCCACGCTTGCAGACATTTACGATGCATTGACCTCGTCGCGAAGCTATCAAAACAAGCGAACGAGATTTGAAGCTCTTGATTTTATCAAAAATAAGCTATTAAAGAGTGACGTGTCCGCTGAAACCTATAAAGCCCTAATTGAGTGCTTAATATCAAAGTCAGCTTAATTTTTTCCCTGACGAAAAAGCCTACATCTGATACAACTATAGTAATATGTAGTTAA
>JBIKKO010000290.1:0-3133 GCA_044360315.1 Oligoflexales bacterium | reverse complement strand
CAACTCATCTTGAACCATCCTCACATGCACCTCCTGTAATCCAGACACTAGCGTCTGGTTACAAAAACCTTAGGCGGCGGGATAAAAATCATCAACAAGTGCAGAAAGAGTGGCTACAATAAAACGAACTATTTCGAAACACTAAAGTCGGGCATGGAAACATAGACACTTTAACCCATACGCCCTGAATATCTTTGATCAAAACTTCGATTTTGTTATATCATATTCGTGTATTATCGCGCCGTATATTGTCGTGTTGAAAATCAATTTGATTGAGGATGGAATGAAATGTTGGACGAATTAAGAGCTTCTTTAGGATTTCAGTATTGGTGCGTCAGCCTGACGATATTGTTTGTAAAAATGTACGGCAATTCTGCGATACAGGGGATCTTCCGCATCCGCAGTAAGACATTCATGCGTCCTGAGGACGCGATTTTTTTTGGGAAAGGTGTGGCACCGGCAACACAAGATCATCCCGTCGCTTACCTTGCGACACGGTGCTGGCAGAATGATCTCGAAAATATTCCAATTTACCTTTTCTTAGGACTTGCCTTTGTACTTTCCGGTGGCACGTCGAAAAGCGCCGCCATCTATTTTACAACTTTTACTATTGCCCGTGTTATTCACTCTCTTTTCTATTTAGTTCCTAGACAACCTCATCGAAATATTGCTTATCAAGTGGGTGTCTTGACATGTTTTGCGCTCGCAATTCATACATGCATTCTATTATTCACTTAACAGTTAGATAGCGCAGGCCCGCACCATGGTTCATCTCAGACAGTGGCAACCTTCCGACCAAGAGGACGTCGAAGCATTATTTTCGAGTTTTGTCCTGGAGTTGGCTCCGTCGGGGCAACAGTCGGAATATGAAACATATATTGAAAAAGCGTTGCGCGATGATCTACGAAATATTTCGGATTTTTATAGGAATAGATTAGGAATTGGTTTTTGGGTCGCCACTATTGAACATTGTGTTGTTGGGATGGGTGGAATGGAGTTACTAGACAATAAAACAGCCGAAATAAGACGCATGTCTTAAAGTGGACCCCATTGTCTAGACAGTTTTTAACCTAAAATAAGAAATGCCTTCATCCTTCAAAACGTTGGTGATGCCTGTGGATCTGTGGGTTACGCGAAGCGTTACCCAAGCAGCTGGGGAAAAGCCGAAGGCTTCTCCCAGACGATTGTGGGCAGCTTTGCTGTCCACATGCGACGGCAGATGCGTCATATCCACAGGCGTCATCGTGTTCCGAAGGCTATGCCGCATAGTGCACCTGACTTGGCGTTGAGTAGCCCAGACTCTGATGTGGCCTAACATCGTTATAAAACTGAAAGTATCGAGCCAGCCCATCATCTGCCTCCGGAATCTTACGATACCCCCTGACGTACACATCCTCGTATTTAACGCTGCGCCAAAGGCGCTCAATAAAGATATTATCAAGGGCTCTGCCCTTGCCATCCATGCTCACGGCGATACCTCGACTGATCAGTATCTTTGTAAACTCGTCACTCGTGAACTGAGATCCTTGATCGGTGTTGAAGATTACAGGTTGCCCAAGACGTAGCGCAGCCTCCAAAGCGTCGATACAAAAGTCTATGGTCATCGTATTGGACAGCCTCCAAGACAGCACTAAACGCGAGTACCAATCGATCACGGCTACGAGATATGCAAACCCGCCCTCAAGCGGGATATACGTGATATCGCAGCTCCAAACGTGGTTTGGATGACTGATCGTCAAATCCCTCAGCAAATATGGGTAGATCTTGTGGCCCACATTTGGCTTAGACGTATTCGGTTTCGGATAGATAGCTTCGATGCCCATGTGCCCCATTAAGCGCTGCATACGCTTGCGATTTACGGCTTGACCCGTCTGCCTAGCAATCATCTCAGCCATGCGCCGACTTCCAAGAAAGGGGTGCTCCAGGTACAACTCGTCAATTCGTCTCATCATTTCAAGATCCTCGATACCAACAGGAACAGGTTCGTAATAATACGACGACCTGCCCAGCCCCAACAGCTCACACTGACGGGCTACAGAGACATTGCGACAATCGGGCTCAATCATCGATCGCAAGCGATCAACCGGAAAGACCAGATTTTTTTTTGAGCCAGTCCAGCTCTACCTTGAGCTGGCCGATCTGGCTGTACAACATCTCCTCGGTAAACTCGCCCTCTGCTTTGCGTGCAGATGGCGACTTGAAACCCTCTCCCAACATTTCCAGGGCCTGCTTCTTCCACTCGGATACCTGGGTGGCATGGACCTCAAACTGGCTAGCAATCTGGGCCGTAGTCTTGCGCTCCTTGAGCGCTTCCACGGCGACCTTCGCCTTAAGCTGGGCAGTATGCCTTTTCCTCTGACTCATCACAAATTCCTCCTGTAGCGAACCGGGTTCTATACAAGAAGGCATTTCTTAGCAAGCTGTCCAGTTTTCGGGGTCCACTATATCTGTTCGTAAAGAATTCCGTCAGAAAGGGATCGCAACTAAGATTTTACAAGAGATAGAAGCATGTGCACGCGTTCTCGCTATCAAGAGATTGACGCTAAGCACATCCGAACTGCAACGTTCAGCAATATCCTTTCATGAAAAAAATGGATTTCTAAAAACCAGTCAAATATTCGTTAATCATTTGTTGTTCAACGCAAAGTCTGGATCAGAAGCACTATTAAGTCTTTATAAGGTTGCAAAAAACCAGGATCGCAACGTCACTCTAGCTGCGATATGCTCATTCGCCGCTATCCCTTCCACGGGATTTTTATCCGACGTACTCACTGATAAACGACGCCTAAGCGCTAAATACCAAGCCAAAGTTCTGCGGTATTTTTCGTTATCTCCTCAGCAGACTCAGGTTGCAGCCACCCTGCTAGAGTTAGATCGAACTCGGGCAGACGCTCACAGACTTAAACTCCAAAAACGCTTAACCTCACAAAAAAAACGACTAACGGAGAAGAATCTTCACTATAGAAAAGACATGCCCCATCTCTTTCAAGCTCTCGACATTTTCTGCGCGTTTGGACTTTTCAAAAACAACCCAACCAAGCGCGATCTGCTAGGCATCTATAAAAATGCTAGAGATCTTGATCGATCCTTGGATATTTTAACCGAGCTGGGACTTATAAAATTGGAGGTCGAT
>JBIKKO010000289.1:0-3147 GCA_044360315.1 Oligoflexales bacterium | reverse complement strand
AACCACTCCCAGTCTCGAATATCTGAGCGAGCCGGCTGGCTGATGTCATAACCATGCCATTCAATCTCCCTCGTCGTATTAAAAATCCTATAGCACCAACTTTTATGGGGACTACGATAATCACCAATTGGAACGGAGACTGGTCGCCCCTCGGAGTCGCGCCAGCCTCGCTGCAAAAGCTCCCGGCACGTCTCAACCGAAAACTCACGTCCATCTTCCCCCGTCTGACTACTAGCAAAAAGAGCAAACCATGCATCGATGGCCGTCTTTGGCGAAATATCCACCAGAGTCAGAAACTCAAGCGCTAACTCGTCCGCCTCCTGCTCATATGTATAAATACCAAGACCAGCCTGAGCTGCAGCCACTTCCGCGCTTTGGCCTGCTTCACTATGATCGGCAATCAAATTCCGACAAATGGTCTTAAGCTCGGGGGTATCAACTGGCTTTTGCCGAGGGTCGCTCAAAAGATAACAATTACTGTAAACCGCAGACATATTATTAACAACATGAGCACGATAATAATGAGCCAACTCATGCGCAATCACAGCAACAAAGCTTTCCTCAGAGGGCATCGTCGAAAACAATCCAGACGAGACAATGATCCAGTTTGGTGCAACTTGTGTCGCAAATGCAGCAGACCACTGATTAGTCTTCAAATAAGAAACTTTTTTGCAGCCGGATCCGTAAGACCATTTTACGTCGCCACGAGAGACTGGAACAACGTCGCAAGGCTCAAATTTTTTGCGAAACCAACGCTGGTAGGACTCAGGATCGTCCACCACCCGGTTGATTTGAACCGGAAATATATTCCGCGCAAGCTCTTGATCATGGTTCATATACAATGTGGATGTTTCTACAGGAGGCTCATGATTGTCTGGCCCAGTCACAAAAAGCCCAGTTTTCATACTATATCCCACAGTGCGCTTCATGGCAGCAAAAGCATCAGGGCTCGATTTCTTTAAAATGATCACTGAAGGGGCAGGAACACCCTCCATCTTGGATGGATATTTCTCAGTCACCGCAGCATGAATCCTTTGAGCCCATTGTTGGCCCTGTCGTGTCAACGGATGGTCTTCGGGCAGGTAGTTCGACGGGGTCAAGGTGACGAATTCAGCGCGACTCAACTCAAGATAAGTCCACCTTCCCTCGGACCAACTGACATCACCAAGGGTGTGTTTCATATTTGATTTAGACTGATACGTCTTACATGATGCAATGATCAAAATAACCAAAATCGCAAAAAATCGACCCATTGGAGACCTCTTAAGTGATCATCTACGTCAAACAACAAATCGACATCGAGCCGGTGACTACTACAATCATTGCTGTTGTTTGGCCTTCCACTCCCGCATGATCTCCTCGTCTCGCTGAGGCTTGGTCAAAAAGTAAATCTGGTTTGCACGAAAATTATCATACACTGCGCAAATCCTCTGACTTGTAAAATACGTTTCCGCTGTTTGTTTATAAGACCTCAAATATGCGTTTAACCAATCATCGTATATCAAGCTTAAACCGATAGCAGTTGCTCCACCGGTTGGATTTATCACAACTGACTGACCCACGCGTTTATCAACTACCTCAGGGTCTTCATGAACACTATATAGTATCGCACCCTTGCAAAACTGCTGAAAAGATCTTGGATCTGGCATCGCTAAGGTTTGCATGCAGAGAAACGCGCGCAACGTTGCCATCGACCCAAATTCATCGTCAACAAACATACGAGCCTTGTGCATCCCACTCCACCATCCAGGGGTCCAGTAGAGATCTGGCCTCATCCACCGCCCCATAGTTCTTGAAACAAAAGCCCACTTGTCTGGGGTTGTCATAACCCCTGACAAAAGCGCATCGTTCCATGAAACTTTATCAACAATTGAACGCTGATTGTACACATTCTGGATCATCCGTATCGGTGGATAGAACCCCGCATTAACAGTCTTCATAAGTCCTGCAAAAAACTCATCCGTTAGGCTTTCCGCACTGGCTTGATCACCGATATGTTCGGCGACCTCCGCACCGGTTCTTGCACCTCCAACGGTGCGCGCCGAGAGGATACCAATAAATGTCTTAAGGCTATTGACGATTGGATTTGACGATCCAAATGGGTTTATCGTACTCGTCGGGTCCGACCCGAGCGCTTCTAGAGTATTTTTACTGACAATACTTGCTGAGGCCAAATCAATCCATCCACTTTGTGGGTTAGAATTGAATACCGTTTCAAAACGATCTGTCATGAGATCATTGGACACGACAAGAAGTGCCTGGGTCACCGTCGAAAACTGCCCTACTGCTCCGGAACTCAAGGTGGACCGCATCAAACGCTGCAAATCATACTGAACCACTCGGGCAAGGCGGTTGACAATCAACATCTCCTGCTGGTTATCCATGTCTAGTTCCGTTACCACAACCGCGCCTAAATTACGAAACTCATCAAAGACCTTCGATAAGCTTGAGCTTTTTGCCAAGGTTGCAGCTGCCAGGCGCTTTTCTTCTACGACGGCTTTTTGGACTGCGGCAATGGATGTCTCCGCACCATCACCTAACGGCGCCGTCATCGACGCGAGCTCTGCGGAAATCCTGGCCGCATTTCTATCAGCTGGGACTCTCTCTGTACTGACATCAGGCGCCGACTTGGCAGAGTTACCCGTCAAGCTTAAATTAGTACGTCTTGGTCGTTTCAAGATCTCCTCGACCTCGGTCGAGATCTCTTCGGCAGTATTTCGTATCGCATCAGAGGCTTCAAGAATCCGGTCAATCTTTTTGATTGTTTCCACTAACAACGCCGCCATCGGACGTTCAGCAGCTGCCGCAGCCGCATTACGTTTTGCATTCTCGTTGATACTTTGCAGTATATCCAGCATATAGTTTTGAATATTGATCAAGACCTGCCTAGGGCTAACGTTAACGCCTCCAGGCCGCTCAAAGTCCGAGATAACGAGCGGAGCATCTTGGTTAGAATTGCGGCGCAGGTACGTTGCGAGCTGGCCACTGACTTCTGCAAACATCTCATTAACTGTGCCTTGGATTGTGTTTAGAGCCACCTGCGGGTTCCCTATCGAAGCGTATTGAGTGCGTTGAAAGTATCCTTCTTGAGTCTCGGGAAGACTTGATCGACTCACCTCAGGAGGGATTGGGAGCTTCAACAAACTA
>JBIKKO010000130.1:0-9978 GCA_044360315.1 Oligoflexales bacterium | reverse complement strand
CGAGTCTGGTGGCTTGCGTATGTGTCCAAATAACCCAGTCGAGTATGTTTGGGAGGATGTCCATGAATTTATTCAAAAGCTTAATAGCCGAGGAGACGGATACCGTTACCGTTTACCGACGGAAGCCGAGTGGGAGTATGCTGCCCGTGCTGGCACGACAGGTCCATATGCTGGAGATTTGGAAGCCATGGCTTGGTACGACAAAAACTCAGGCGGTACGACCCACCCTGTGGCTAAAAAGCAAGCAAATGCATGGGGTTTGTATGACATGCATGGCAATGCATTTGAGTGGACTGCCGACTTTTATGGGGACTACAGCAGTGGAGCTGTAACTGACCCGACGACTGGTCCTAGTAAAGGCTCCTCTCGTGTTTATCGCGGCGGCTGTGCGAACTGCTCGGCGCGGTACTGCCGCTCTGCCTATCGCTACTCCCCGCCGGAAGAGAGTTTCAATGGCGGCATTGGGTTCCGCCTTGTGAGGACTAGCCCTTGACCCTTTTACCCTGTTACCCTTGTCTTGAGTTATGAGCGAACACCGGAGCTGCCCTGCCCCTTTTAAGGGGCAGTGGCCTCGGTGGAGTGTAGGGGAGATAGCTGGATTATCATTGAATCTCCCCGATTTTTAAAACTTCAAAAACTTCAGCATATTGGCCAGCCATAGACATGATCCCGCGATATTTTGCGAGGCCACGGATGGCTCCAAGGTAATCCATAGAACCTATCTGGCTTTGGTGGACTTGCAGAGCTTCAATCTTAAGTTCAATTACGGAGCTAATATCGACAGATACCTGATATTCAGGGATAGGATTCCAAACTTCGTAACCGTAGACGTCCTTGACCATGTGCGGTGCCGCGCCTGCCTCTGGGTACCAGGGACCAGCTGCAGCCAAAAGAGCTGATTTGGTGAGTTGATAAACCACGTGATGATCGGGAAAATGGTCCGATTTTGCGTGGGTAAAAACGATGTCGGGACGAAGCTGCCTTATGAGTGATATCAGCCGAAGCTTTGCTTTTTTTGAAAATGTAGTTAAGCCATCGTCTTCTCGAAAGAATATTACATCGTTTGCCCCAAGTAGGCGTGCAGATGCGCGCGCTTCTACTTCTCGACGCTCTCCAAGTTCGCGTCGATCTACAGAGTTTCCTCCCTCTTCGCCCGAGGTGACAACAAGGTGGACTAGTTCATGTCCATGACGCTTCAAAATGGCAAGCATTCCTCCACATCCGATTTCAATATCATCAGGATGAGTGCCGATCGCTAAAATAGTTTTCTTCATCCAATACTCCGTAAGACTCTATCAGCGATAATTTCTGATGCAGACTTCGCGTCGTTAAAAGGCTTATAAATAGTCCTCGGTTGAGTCCTCGCCAGCTCGTCAAGGATTGAGCCTTGAATACTCTCTCCGCACGATCCGATCAGCTTCACAAAACCTGCTCGCAGTCCATCGTCTCGCTCTGTTTCGGTTCTCGCTAGTAAGACTTGCTTGCCAAGGAAGGCAGCCTCCTCTTGAACGCCGCCAGAATCTGTAACGATAAGACGAGACTTCATAAGGAGGGATATAAACTGCGGATATCCTATTGGATCGGTCAGGATAATATTTTCTGATCCTGATAGGTATGTCTTAAAAGCACTTTTAACGACGGGATTTGGATGAATCGGGCATATGAAAACAGCGTCTTTTCTGGTCATTGCGGCATTTTTAATCCCAGTTAGTATATTTTCGAGAGCCTGAGCGGATTCGCGTCTGTGAAGGGTCACCACCACGAGGGGCCGAGAGTCATCCAAGGATGAAACGGCAGTCTGGGTCATAGAAGCTGTTTGGCGTTGCATCTCCATGACGGCTTCATGAATGGTCGATCCCGTGACCGTGATTGCGGAAGAAGATATGCCGTCTTTCAGCAGATTATCTTTTTCTAAAGGGGTTGGAGCAAAGTGATGTGTAGCTAGCGGAGCGATCGTTTGACGGTTAAACTCCTCAGGAAATGGTGACTCGAGACGATGAGACCTCAGTCCAGCTTCGACGTGAAAAAAAGGAATTTGATGATAAAAACATGAAAGTGCCGTGCCGAAACAGGTTGTGGTATCACCGTGTGCAAGAACCAGATCCGGGCGATCCTGTCGAAAGAGGCTTTCGAGGTTTATTAAAATTTTTGATGTGAGCTGCGACAGTGACTGGCCAGGGCTCATCACCCCAAGATCAATACTCGGATTTAGGCCAAATGCGTTAAGTGCATTGCCAAAGCAACTCCCGATGTTGCCCGGTGGAGATTAATTGAATTGAATCTCCAAGGTGTTTTTTCAACGTCAGATATACGGGGGCCATCTTGATGGCCTCTGGCCTCGTTCCAATAATAATAGCTACTTTTTTCATCTGAATCTCCTGATGTACGAGATTTATTGCATAATTTTCAATTGATTAAAAGCGACTAAAAGTTAATATTATGTAACTAATGGAAACAGATCGACTTCGATATTTTTGCGCAATTGTGGACACTGGAACCTTAACTAAGGCTTCTGAGCTTCTGGGTGTATCCCATAGCGGTCTGTCAAAAGCGATGGCGGTGCTTCAGGATGAGCTTGGAATTAAAGTCTTTGTACCAAAGGGCCGGGGCCTCGAGTTGACAGAAAAAGGAAGAATGCTTTACGACAAGAGTCAAAAAATTCTGGAAATGATTGACTCTGTAAAGACGAACACGGAGCAGCCTGAGAAAATTTTAAGGATCGGATTTCCAGAACTCCTGGCTCTCGCGGTAACTGAATCGGTCACGAGTGAGCTAAAAGATGGTCTTACGATCGAAAATATCGATTCCGAAGAGATTGAGGCTAGGGTGTTGGACCAAAAAAATGATTTTGGATTTACATTTATACCGTTCCCCCACAAGGACCTAGATCATCTCAAAATTGGTACTGTAACGTTGTCGTCCTTCTGTCGTTCTGGAAGCCTCCAAGGTCAAGACCCTACTAAGGTTCCCTATGTGATTCCAGCTGCAGATTTGAAAGAAAATGTTCTGAGTATCCGAATCAGAGACGGCTGGAATTCAAATCTACCAAGGCATTCCCCCTACCGCGCTAATAGTCTTTCGATTGCCTTAAAGATGGCCCAATCGGGAGCCTGTGCCATCTATTTGCCGTCGTTCTTGGTTGCACACTTAAACGATGTAGGGTCGAAAAGTCGACAGTTCAAGGAGCTCGATTTGCCGGCTGAACGCAGACGTCTAGAGCGTACGCACCGCGATATTTTCCTGGTAAAAAGAAGCCACGATGAGGAATCGAAAGTCATGAAGAAAGTTGTTAAAATTGTACGAAAGATATGTCTTTCGAGATTGGATTCGTTTTGAACATGACCTTATCTTGTTTTGTTCTAGCCTTTGCTATTTGTTGTGGGAGTTCTTCAAAGTCCCAGGCGGCAATTGAGATGGTCGATTTCAGCGCGCCCCTACTAGATCGGATGGCGAAGTCAACGCATGATCAACTCTCAAAAAGTGAGTATGTTGAGAATCTATTATTAAGAAATCAGCTTATCTATTCCAACATTTTGAGCCATTTTATCTATGGAGGTTACCCGCAGGACCTTATTGAAAAAAATATGGATCGGGTTTTGGCGCGAGCCGTTGGTACATTGCAGGCCGATCATTTGAAGATTGCAGCAATTACCAAGCAATTACCTCTTACAATTCGGGAAGTTGAAGCCAATCTTAACAAGATTGCTGGAATGGCAAGTCTCAATGCAAGAGCTTATTTACTCATGGCATTGACTGGAGATGACGGCAAGGCTTCTGAAGATCGTGATGGCAAACAGGCTGTAGTCTTTAATAGCTTAGTATTGGCATCCTACAGTGAACTGCGACAAAAGAACGTGATTGCCCACGAGGTCTATCATGTTGCACAGATGGCACATTTGGGTTTTGGTCTTGAGCCAACGGATGTCATCCGAAGAACTCAAGAAGAGGGATTTGCAGCCTATTTGGGAGCTGCGCTTTATCCCGGTTTAAAGGAGTCTGAAATTATAGCCGCGACCTCGCCGGGTGACGTAGATGTCATGAAACAAAAATCTCGGGAAATTTCAGGAATTTTTCGAAAATATGCGGACTCTAGAAGTCCCGAGATCTTAGCGGAGCTATTTTCGGGTAATGCAAAGGGCACACTGGGTGTGCCCCCGAAGACTGGATACTACATTGGTTATCAATTGGCGCGCTGCCTTGAGAAGAAATATGGGGTGGGTCGCGTTCTCACATATTCTCCCAAGCGTTTCCGCGCCGAGTTTTTTGATTTATTGAAATCTTGCTAAGAGCATTCGGCCCATTACTGCTCAAGGCTATGACGCGCGCTTTCGCGTAAAGACGTTGGCCTCCACGGAGAGTTTTAGCCCCATGTTCTTCAGTAAAGTGGACAAAGTTTCGATTTTCGGATTGCCAGCTTTTGAAAGGGCTTTGTACAAAATTTCACGCCCAAGATCGGTTTTTTTGCCACGTTCGCGAACCTATAGGCAGTCGCAACATCTCCTAAAGCCAACAGAAAGACTTCTGCTGCATGATCGCTATCGTCAGCCAGATGAGCATTTAGATATTCAGCGGCATAAGCTGAATCCTTTAGTCGGTCATACAAGCCCTTTTCATAAGAGACAGATTTTTTCTTTCAATGGTATAAGTGTATCAACCAAATGAGATAAAGGAATCAATGCGTCCCAGTCTGCCGTGATGCAAGTGTTACATAACTTCGATCTAGCCCTAACAAAATCTATGCAGGCGACGTGTGCTAGCCAAAGCGGCACAACAGTTAGACAGCACGTCCTCGATAATGGTCTGAAAATAAAACGTACTTCGGTTAGACCTTCGGAATAGTCAATCGGTGATATTCATTTAGGCGTGACCGTCTGACCTCGAGAGACCTCTCCACGGTTAACGAATTTTCCGTTAACGAGATAATTTTGGAATTGGGTTGGTAGGCCTGGCGACAGATTGAACTGTCCACTTGTTTGCATGTGATAATGGATGTGAGGCTCAGAGGAATTACCACTGTTACCACACTTTCCTATGGCCTGGCCTTTTGCCACGAGATCGCCTTTTTTGACTTGAATACTTCCATTTTTAAAATGTGCTATGTAACTATATTCGCCATTCAAGTGATCAATGACGACATGATTACCAGCCGGATTTTGCGTATCACTACTTCCTATTGGCTGATCTGGCAAGCTATTCTCAATATGAATAATTTTCCCCACTCCGGGTGCTAAAATATCTTTTCCCCATGCATAATAATCTTCTAAGTTTCGACCGCTTCCGGAAAAGGTTTGGTTATCTACCGCAACGACGAAATCAATTGCAAAACGCTGGGGTATATGTGCTGCATGGTAGTTTTGTCTGACATCACGTCCACCCCAGACGACAAGCCAACTATCAGCGAAAGGCAAAGCCAAATCAGTCTTTGTTTTATAGTCTAAATAATCCGATGGGGCCTCTTGTGCTCTGATTGCCAAATCAAAACCAGTAATCTTCCAGTCCTCGCCAAACAAAACTGTAAACGTGATGGTCCTCTTGGATTTTGAAAATTTTGAATCACGATAGTAAAATCGGTAGTCTCCTATAAAGTTTTGTGTATCCTCATTCTCTACCTCAATTTCCTCACCAAGAGGTTCGAGCATCTGCAGTCGGAGTTTGTGGAATTTTTCTAGACTTCCAATCTCACCTTGGACGGCTGGTGTGAATTTTTCCCATAATGGCGCTAGTGTCCCTGAGAAAAATATTGATGCTGTCTGTCGTCCTTCCGCTAAGATCTGGTTGGATCCGTCACCTGATTGGGGAAAGGCACGGTACGATAATATTAACCCAAACAAAAATGATAAGATTTTCACTAAGAACTCCAATACAGTTGGCGATGGGATTGGCTTAGACCTCCCGCAACAGGATGCGGCGTATCATAAGTGAGACAAAATTAGCAAGAAATAAAGTGGTATCGATTCCGACGAAGCGGCTCCCCGGCATTCTTTGCGAAACGTTGTGCTTAGAGAGCATTTCGAGCCACTTTGAGTCGTCCAAGACCATTAAAGCGGGATAACGCCTTAAAAAACGTAATAACACACAAACACGGTCAAATCCGTCTAGCAGAGCACTAGCAATAAAATCAATAACAGACAAAAGTCTCTATTGAGCGGGAAAGCTCAGGCTTGCACCAGGTCCAACCGGTAGGCCGAGAGCAATCCATATGAGCAGCATTGCTGACCAAAATATAAGAAACGCGATGGAATAGGGTAACATCAACGCTAACAACGTACCCACCTTGGCTTTGGGTTCATAGCGAATGATCATGGCCAAGATCAGCGGGAAATACGACATGAGAGGAGAGATGATATTTACGACAGAGTCGGCGATTCTGTAGGCAGCTTGGGTTAACTCTGGTGATATACCAAGAAGCATAAACATCGGCACGACCACAGGTGCCATGAGTGCCCACTTGGCAGATGCGCTGCCAATCAGTAAGTCTAAAAGGCAGGTTAGCAAAATGAAACCAAACATGAGTGGTAGTACGCCAAGTCCCGTTGCGCGCAGTGTGTCGGAGCCTTTGACGGCAAGTAACAAACCTACGTTCGAGGCGTTAAAAAGTGCAATAAATTGAGAGGCAAAAAATACTAGGACCAAGTAAGGGGCCATGGTGATCATCGCATCCTGCATTGCATCAACGATATCGCCATGTTTCTTAAACGTCTTGGCAGCATAACCATAGGCAAGTCCTGTAAGAGCTCCTAAAAAGAAAACAATTGCAACAACGCCTTTGAGAACGGGAGAGTGGAATATATCTGATTTTCCATCTCGCAGATAACCATCGGTTGGTATGGAGCCGGCGATGATGATTGCCACAAGAACAAACCCAACGATGCCGGCAGCTACTAAGCCTCTTCGCTCGTCGTTAGTTAGCGGCTTTAGTTCGTCTTGTGCTGCAGTTCCTTTATAGGCTCCCGCAAAGGGAATTGTGACGTAGTTTGCTACGACGGTGCCGATCATGATGATTAGAATAGAGGATGTGGCCATGAAGTAGTAATTTGCCACAGGGGTGACAACGTACTTCGGATCGATAATTCGCGCGGCCTCTTGGGATAAACCTGAAAGTAGCGGATCAGCAGTACTCAGTAGAAAATTGGCGGCAAATCCGCCAGATACACCTGCAAAGCAAACCGCGATACCTGCAATCGGGTTTAGACCAGCACTATGAAAAGCGATTCCGGCCAAAGGAATGAGTAGTACGTAACCTACGTCACCAGCTGTATGCGAGAGAATGCCAGCAAGAAGAATTGCAGGGATCAAGAGTGGACGCGGTGATTTTATAACTAGTAGGCGCATCAAGGCTGGGATGAGTCCACTTTTTTCTGCGATACTAAATCCAAGCATTGCAACGAGCACGGACCCAAGGGGCGCAAACCCTGAAAAGTTCTTTACCATATCCGTAAGTATAAGTTGAAGTCCTTGGACCGATAGGAGGTTGGTCGCTCGGATAGATTCTTGTTTCACAGGATGGATGGCTTCCACTCCTAAGCCACTGATGACTGCAGATAAGATGACGACAGCAAATGACAGCCACAAGAAAAAAATCGCTGGATGTGGTAAGGCGTTACCCGCGCGCTCGACTAACATGAGAAACTTTTGGAGTCTGTTGACTTGAGAGGTGCTTTGCTGAATCACGTTGTTTCCTGTCGGTTAAAGATATTCTCGATGGTATCTTTTTAACTTAAATTACGGCAATGCAAAACCCTACAGATCATCGGGCTAAATGATTTTGAGAGAAATTTTTTTGAGCCATTGACCGAAGATAGTGTCGGTTTGGCGCAGTCAGATGAATGGCGTGTCGGTGTAGCAGTGTCCACTCGCGTCGATTAGTGTTCTTTCTCTTTACGTCGAATTGCTTGGGGCTAAGCGATCAATTACGAATCTAAGCTTTGGTTAGCGTCGAGATTGCTGCGGTGCCGTCTCCCGGTTTTCAGCAACAGATGTGTCATAGTGGCCAAACCGGTGCCTTACAGGTTGGTGCCCCTGGGATTGTCGCAGTCGCCGCTGACTCCTGGTATGAACTTAGCTTTCCGCAATCTGCCGCCGCAGCCAGCTTTGAGGCCAGCTGAAAATATAATTTTCTCTAGGTTTTTTGCGCTTTGTCATAGGTTGGTTTAAAATTAGACACAAGGGGTGGGGAGGCTCGTGCCACCTCTGATAACATGATCAACCAAATGGCAGGAGGGCTTATATGGCTGGCTGGGGAAAGAAATGTTTGAAGTTTTTTGGTCTTGGCGTTTTATGGGTTTATATTCTTTCAATTCGCGTTGGTGATGGGACCATATTCCATCATGCTAATGATGTTCTTGTGCAAAATCAGATAGTTGAGGCTATTGACGAACAGCTTGCCCAAGGGTGGGAGTCTCTGACTACAAAGGCCAGCAATATGTTTGCTCGTTTGACCGGTGGCTCAGAAGCCATGTGAGATCTCAGTGTATCGACACGTTTTGGGAGCCAACTGTCGTCTATCCGGCGTTCTGGCTCCCAAGCCTTTTGATCAAGACCTCGCGCAAAGTTGCATTTGCTCGTCATGACCAATGAGCAGCTGGAGCCTTTTTTAGGTTAACCCCATCGGCGCGCGGGATCATTTTTTTGGCACTTAGCAGTGAGCAAGGGGTTGATTCTTCGGTGAAAGAGTCTCGCCACTCGAGGGTTGTTGTGCTATCTAATTGAGCACGAATTCATAGCGCGCGAGAGGTGCGTTTGCGTTGATGTCAAATTTAGGGAGTGGCTGATGACTGTCTTAAAAATCGTAGAATGGCCGGCCAAGGTTTTAGAAACCCCAGCCAGTGAAGTCACTCAATTTGATGACGGTTTGAAAACCTTTGTAAATGACATGCATGAGACCATGCAATCATCCAATGGGATTGGTCTGGCTGCCAATCAGGTCGGAGATCTGCGTCGGGTGATCACCATCGAAATTCCGTACGTTGGTCGAGACAACGGTGATGATGAGCAGCCCAAGTGGTGGCATAACAAACGATTTACGTTTATCAATCCAGTCGTTGTCAAAAAGTCTGGTGTGATTCGCTGGCAAGAAGGATGCTTGAGTTTTCCGGAGATATTTGACTTCGTGGAACGTGCTAGTGATATCTGGATCAACGCTAAGGATGAAAACGGAAAAGACTTCGAAGTCCACGCCGATGGACTGTTTGCAGTGTGCCTTCAACATGAGATTGATCATATCGATGGGATTGTTTTTTTTAAACGAATGAGCCGTTTGAAGGCGGATCGAATTAAGTCGAAAATGCTTAAACGGGGTAATATAAATGTCGAAGCCTAGGGCCTTGGTGGCGCCGAGTATCCTTTCAGCAAATCCTTTATGTTACGGACAAGAACTAAAGTCTGTGGAGGATGCAGGTGCCGATTGGCATCACATCGACGTGATGGATGGTCACTTTGTTCCTAATTTGACGTTTGGTCTTCCTTTAATCAAAGCATTAAAAAAAGTGAGTCAGTTGCCACTTGACGTGCATATTATGGTGAGTAACCCCGATGAGGTGGCATTGTCTTACGTGGAAGCTGGTGCGGATATATTGGTTTTCCACGCGGAAGCTGCACGACATGGTCATCGCCTTGCTCAAATGATTCGTGAACATAAGACCCGTCCAGGGGTTGCATTAAATCCGGGGACGCCGCTCGAGTTCGCCTTTGCTATGGCTCCCTATGTAGATGTGATTATGCTGATGTCGGTAAACCCGGGCTTTGGCGGTCAGTCGTTTATAGATGATACGGTGGTAAGAGTGTCAGCTTTGTCGCAATGGCTTAGCAGCAAGGGTTTAAGGGAAAAGGTCTTGATTGAAGTCGATGGTGGTATCAATGAAAAGACCGGCGCAAGGATTTTGAATGCTGGTGCTGATGTTTTGGTTGCAGGCACGTATGTTTATGGGTCAAAAGATCGAGCAACTCCCATCAATACGTTAAAAAATCTGAGATGAATCT
>JBIKKO010000129.1:0-10030 GCA_044360315.1 Oligoflexales bacterium | reverse complement strand
AGCAGACTTGTTGTTAATGATTTCATAAGCTGCAAGTCTGAAAAAAGTCTCACGCTCAATCATCGCTGCTATGTGACTCGTGGGATCAAACTGCTCTAAGTCCGTGAACCCTTCGACAAACTCCATGATGGGGTCGCAGTCAGGATGAGAAAGGATATGCTGGTTTTCAGAATTTAACATTTGGCTATAGGCTTCTAGGCCAACGCGTAGGATATTGCGCTCAGCCTCTGGCATTAACTCGATGATCTGATCAAAACCACCAACTCTAGGATCTTTCTCCAATAGTTCTAGACGCGCAACGATGTCCGTTGAATCTTTTTCGGTTGAGTTTGCAGCGGATTTCGTTGCCGTCGCAAAACTAATTAAATTGGCGCTGGATTTGTTTGATTCGGTCAAATGCTCCATGAAGTGATCCAAGACTTTTATGGCATGTTCAACGCGATGTAGTTCAATTTTTTCGTGCTGCATACGGTCTGCGAAGTACTCAATATCACCTGCGCACTGTGGGTCAAAAAGACGCCTGGTTTCAGCACCAATGCGAAGAACGTCAATCGTCGAACGGGCATCTTTCAAGCGTTCCATTAACGTCTTTTTAAAATGAGGATCCATGGAAGTGTTCGCTACGTCTAGTTTGAACGGTAAAGCATTATCCTGCAGGTGTTTTTCCAATGTGCAGCCAAGTATCGTTTCAGTTTTTGAGCGCACCGAGGGTGTAACAAACTCAATGCTTCGCTCAGCCACGGAAGTGACTAGCCCTTGAAGCATGCGTAGTAGGGTTGCTTTCTCATAGTCTTTTAGGCTGTTGAATGTCAGGGCTGAGCATAGGGCTTCTCCCATTGCAATATTTGCCATATCCCATCGGAGGCGTTGGGCTTTGAGTGTTGGTATACTTTGAAGTTTTGCACGTAAGAGATGAGGTAGAACGCATCGTGTTTGTTTGAGCTGACGGGCTAAACCATAAAGTTTGTGTAACCCTGATCTTTCATTGATATTCAACGCAGAGGAATTTGATTTGGATTTGCCTTTTTTAGATGCTTGTTTAGTTTTTTTCATGAGGCTTTACAGTCCTTGGAACGATTTAAAGTTTATCAGTTTTGACGTTCTGCAATTGAAGCTCTGGCAGTGGTACTGCATCTTGGTGAGGAAAGTCACGTTCAAAGTGCAATATTGAGGAGGGACGTTTGGATGTTTTTCAAGTTAGGCCATAACTACCAGAAATTTTTAAATATTTTACAAAATGAGGCGATGACTTCGATGACTTTAGAGAGTCTTAGAGAGAACAAGGTTTTATCATGACCTGGGGTGGCGCCCCGAAGTCGCTGACCTAAAGGTCTGAATATAGATTTTTCCCCAGTCAGGATCGGTAGCAGAAGTGTCAAAAAAATAACCATTAGTATAGTTAGCAATGACTCGAAGCCAAAATTTGCGCGCATTTTCAGCGCCTATGATTTGCCGGACCTGCCAATCCCCAGCATAGAGATCAAAGATGCAGAAGGCCAACGACTGTCCCATTTTCCTCTTGCGCATGGTGGGTTTGATATAAAATTCCGCGATGTCAAAAACAATTGGAGTTAAGCCGACCACGACAAAACCTATTGGCTCATGGCTATCAAATGCAATCCAGGCGTCGAAGACTCCGGGTTGATGATCTGTAAACGTGAATTGGCCGTCAGGTCCAGGAGATTTTTTTGTAATAGAACTAAACTCCGCCTCATAGTCTTGTGACATCTGCGTGAAGATATCTCGATTGGTTTCATCAACGATTTTGATGGTCAACATGATCGTTGCTCTCCGTGACTGCGTCTAAATGAAATCAAGTCGGCCCGATTCTTTCAAACGATCGACGATGACTTTAACGTCTTGGGCTCGATCTTTTGGACAAACTAAAATGGCGTTTTTAGCGTGTACCACAACAGTGTCTTTCATGCCTAAAACAGCCGTAAGGGGGCCGTCCGAATCAATCGTGCAGTTTTGAGAGTCAATAACCAAGACATCACCCCGCTTAAAGTTTCCTTGACTATCGGTTTTAAAGCATTGGGATAAGGCATCCCAGCTCCCGACATCCTGCCATCCGATGTCAGCCTCGACCACGCTCACACGTTTTGATACTTCTAACACGGCGTGATCCACAGAAATTTTGGGTAAGGATGCGTAAACCGCGGCAAGTCTTTGCCGATCCATGTTTGTTAAACTAGCTTCGCTTCTCGTGGCCGCCCTCAGGGACTCAACTGTGCCGGGAAGTTTCGCATGAAGTTCCTCCATGAAGACCCGAACCGGAAAAACAAATAATCCCGCATTCCAATAGAATTTGCCGCTTTTAACGTATTCTTGAGCCACATCTAACGGGGGCTTTTCGCGAAATGAGGCCACGCGGTAAGCCCCTCGTTCGGCTCTTTTGGTCCCTTGCTCGATGTAGCCATAGCCAGTCTCAGGATACTTTGGAATTATTCCTACTAGGCATAGTTCTCCAGATTTTGCGATATCAACGGCTGTCGAGAGGGATGCCTTGAACTTCGATACATCCGCAATGATGTGGTCAGCATGAAGACTAATCATGATGGCGTCTTCATTGCCGTAGCGTTTGCTGATTTCGATAGCTGCGAGTGCGAGCGCATTGGCGGTGTTTCTGGCATCTGGTTCAGCAATAATGACTGGACATCGTCTGCCCACAACGCTGCGCGTTGATTCAAGCTGATCTTGATGGGTGACGATGAGGCGTCTTTCGGGCGGAATGAATCCATCGAGGCGACTCAGAGTGGTCTCCAGCATCGTCTCTGCGCCCTCGCCAAGGACGCACAACTGCTTCGGTGATTTTTGTCTAGACTTGGGCCAAAATCTCGTGCCGCTTCCTCCGGCGAGAATCACTGCGTATACATTGTTTGGTAGGTCCATAGTCTGCATGCGTACATCCTTATTGTTGTAAAGGAAAAACTTATCGTACCTGTTCATTGATTATGTGCCAATGTAGAACTAATCTTCCATGGACAGCTCACTTCAGATCACGAGCTGCCATCCATGCGCCAATGGCCCGGGTGTAGCCCGGTGCTGCCGGCATTTGGCTAAGGGCTTTAGCAAGCTCTACGCTATAGGCCGTAAAAATCTGGCCATGACTCGAATTCTCGCCGTTAGATTTTGCAGCTTGCCGGTAAAACATGGAGATGCCCCATACTGCATAAGGTGCCAGGATGGTTTTACTATATGATTCTGCAAACTGCTGCCAGACGATGACTGCCTTATCCCAATCACCACCCATGGGAAGTCGCATCCAAGCCTTTTGTAGCGAGTTAGCCGAGCCGCCTGGTGTGATCGTTGATATGCCAAGAAAGTCGAGGTCAAAGAGGCTCTTCTTGGTCTTTACCAGCGGGTCTGGACGCTTGTGCCTAATGGTTTCTCCCAGTGAGAAAACATGTAAATTAGACGGATGAAAAAAAGTCTCAGGGTCAAGTAAAATCGAGTCGGACGCCTTTGCAAACACCGAGACCGTCGGTGGGCTTTCAGGACGTACAGAGGAAAGGGCTACGTAAAGATTCTTTTGCTGATTCGCTGGACTGAGCTCTGACATGTCGTCGCTAAGTAGAAAAAGGTTATTGGCTTCGTCTTTTTGCAGATCCCATAGGTATAAACCATCTGCATATCGCCCGCTTTGACTGGCTGTGAAAACGATTTTGTCTTGGCCGGGGACCCACAAAAACTCTTCGACGCTATCATGGGGGGCTAGCATGTAGAGATTTTTTTGCTCTCGACTCCGCACTAAGAGACGCTTAGATCCTGAAATGGGATCAACAAATAATCTGGCGTGCCAGGTCCCTTTGGAGTTGTCGGCGCCAGCGAAGAGGACAATCGATGGGCGAGGATGCATGACGCCAGCGTCGGTGTCGTAGCGAAGACCACTATCTGTCATCAAGCCCCAGTGGAAAACGCCAGGGTCAACTGTTGAGCCTGGTCGGTTTTGGGCACCGTCAGCCCCGAAGCTTCGCAGTGTGTAATTGACTCGGCCTAGTCGCAAATACTCGAGGCGCTCCCCCCACACATCATAATTAGTAAAAGACTGATTGATCTGACGAGCATAGAGGCGGATGTCGCTGACCGAGGCTGGGGTCTCGCCCCAGGCTCTGACATAGTTGCGAATGAGCCGCTCATTGGTCTTTATCAATTGAGTTGTCAGAGCATCAGGATCTTTTACAAGTATTTGAAAATGAATTGATGCAATCCACGCTCCAGCAAAAACACAAGCCATCAGGGGACCTGGGATCCAAGCTCGGGTATGTCGATTGTGGGTGGGTGGACTCACTGTAGTATCCGGTGGAGTGTCTTTTGACGGAGTTATAAGGTAATAAAAATATCTTCTGTTAGCGTTTTAATTTCATGGTGTTCTCTAGTTTCGCAGGGTTTTGCCCTTCTCGTCAATCGTCTGGTTGTGTGTTTTTATGCTAGAATAATAGTAATCCGACTAGGAAAGATATTAAAGGAATGCCGTAACGTCAAATGAGGAGCCAATCATGCGCGCAATCATGACGAGTCTTGTGGTCTGTTTGTCCCTATCCCAGGTTTCTTTAGGCGCGGATCTTTCGACTGATTTAGGGGTCGCACGGTCGAGTGTCTACGAAGGGGGGAGTAATGAATCACTTTCAACGCAGAAGACCCAACGGGTCCGTATTCCTGTGTCATTAAAGGGTTGGAATGAACTAGATGCAAAAGCCCAGGACGGAAGTTCAAAGAAAGCGAGAATCCCCAGCAAGGTGATATCCCAAGTTTTGCGGGCTCGCATTGAGCGAGCCAATGACTTTTATCTCGGGCAGTGGCGGATCCAAACAACCCCCACCCGGTGGCTTAAGCGCAGCAATCAGTATCAGGTTCGTTTAGAGGTGTTCCGACGGCATGGCGATCAGGGGCAAGTTGAAGAAAGCTTAGGATCAGTTTTACTGACAGGGATGCTTAATAAGCAAGACGACGGGCTTTTTGTTTTAGAGGGTACGGCCAGGCGAATTTTTCGCGACAAAGTCGGCACTCCCATTTTGGATCTGGAAGCTGGGATGCGCCCGTCGGATCGTCCCCTTGGAACGTCGATATCACGACGTGATATCGTAAAGCCTGAGGCCCGTTAAATCGAGTTCAGTTAACAATCACCCAGCAAAGCCAACCGTTCGTTGTGCTTTGCAGGTCACTGGTCGAATCAGTCCAGATGTTCGTCGTTACGAAGTGACTTATGAACGATCAAAGGCGGATTTTGGGATCTTCAATCATCGGTAATGTTTTTGCTTTAAGACCTTCGGTTGGAAGATTCTTACCAAGCCAGCCACTCAAAGTTTTAATAAATTGCTGCTTATCGCTGTCATCTAAGTCAATATACTTGGCGCGATGATTGCCTTTGGCCACAGTAAATCTAAAGGATTCGGCCTCGGGGCGATAAGGGAACATCGCAGCCGTCCAGGGATCGTGCTCGCCGTATACAAAAATAATACGCTCACTCTTTGTTTTAACCCAGTTCTCGATGTCCCGCATCGCATCATCAGTATGAATTTGTGGAACGCCCTTTGGTCCATACATCAAGCCATTGTAAGGATGCTCTAGGAGATCTTGGAGGACGTCCAGCCGATCAGCAGAGCCTCCGAGTTCCGTATTAGCCTGGTAGAAGTAAGGTAAAAACGTGCTTAACCCATCATCAGCCAGATCTTCGGGCGAACTTGCTAGGGATAGCCATTGCCAGATATCTTCAGTTGAAGCACTGTCTGCAGGAATTGTTTCGCAACGGACGGCATCATCAGGTTTCGCATTGTGATACTGATGAAACGCAAACGGAAGTGAGACCACTGCATGTTCAAATGCTACCGACTTATCGCCTAAGATCTCAAATGACTTGCTCGCGTTGATCCGTTTAAGTAAGTCCTGGCGTCGCGAAAGAATGGTGCGTTGGATGCCTCGAAGTCGTTCACGGCATTCCTTAAGTGGGGATCCACCGACGGTATCGACAAAGTCAATGTAGCGAGGATCTTCTGCAGCAAATGATAAAGGTGCGACGTCTGCAACTGTGCCATTGAAGTCTTCAGGATAAAACCGCCTCGTAAAAACTGACGTCATCCCACCTTTGCTTGCTCCATTATTAACCCAAGGAGTCTGATAAACCTGCTTCAGCGCCACGACAATGCGATGGAAATCAGCGGCGGACTGAGCGATGTTTAACTTTGACCAGTCTAGGTGCTCGGGGTTAGGTGTCGCGCCCTCAAAATAGCGATGTGTGACTTGAAGTTGATTGGTTTGCCAGCGGTTGGCCAAAAGGTAGAGCTGTGAGGCGAAAATTTTGTAACCAGACGTGTGAAGGATCATGGGCTCAGTTGTGTCGCGGTGCCAAAGCACGAGACCTTGCTCGAACTGTCGGCCTTCGGGATAAAGATGGTCAAGTGGCTGACGAAACGTCAAATCAAAGCGACGATATCCGTGTGGCACATTTGAAAAAACTTCACGAACGACCGTTAGATCGGGAATGCACGTCAACTGAGAGGCAACGTCCCTGAAACTTGCAACACATTGCGCCACAGTAGGGTTCGCAAGCGCTTGGTCATTTGTGGGAAGAGGGTCGTAAGCGTTAACTGACGACCTTAGGTCCCGCCCGCAACTCGTCAAAACTAGAATTGAAACAAGCGTTCCATTTATTAAAACCCGTAGGACTGATGACATGAGCGGACTCCTTGACGCGACATCTGACCGACTTGATAGAACCTGACGACATTTGTCGTTAGGTTTGTAGTCGGGATCTTGAGGTGTTGGTGTATCAAAATTTTGCGACATTTTACATCAAAAACCTACAAACCCGACGACAGATCGTTTCGCCAAGATACTTTCGCGACAGTCGATTATTGACTGCGTCAATCTTGCACGGTCATTGAATCTGGTAACCATAAACATTGCGCAGACCTGTGGCGACAAACATTTTGTTACCAACAATTATGGGAGGAGTGTTGATCCTACCACCGAGGTCATCGCCCCATTGGTAGTCACCTGTTCCCGTATCCCAACATGTGACTCGCCCATCAGCCCCAAAAACATAAAGATTTGTTTCGCTTGCAATCAGAAACGCCGGAGTGGTCCCCGAGTGCTTGCGCCAGTTGACGCGCCCCGAAGCGGCCTCGTAGGAAATGACTTCACCGTTCGTTAAGCCGACGTAGAATCGACCGGCGCGAAACGTCGACGAAGCGGCTGAGGGCTGACGGTCTTGCCAAATGACTTGGCGCTCTTGGGAGATGTCAACAAGTCCAATAAATCCGTCATATCTGCTGACTAGTAGTTTCCCGTTGTGCACCGATAGATCGCCGATGACATCCTTAAATTTAGCCTCTTGATAAAATGGATTGTAACGCCAAATGCGTTTACCATCATCAGCGCGCAACGCTAGCAATTCGCCTGTAGCAAGCCCGATAAGCACGCGTCCATCGTGAATCAGAGGGGCAGGTGCCCGACGAACAGTCACCATATCCGGGAAGCCTGCATCGTGAACCCAGGTCCTTTTCCCGGAAGCGGCCTCAATCGAGTAGGCCACTTGACCAGCTGTGACGATATAAATAAATCCGTTGGAGTAGGTGAGAGGACGTTCGCTAAATGAGTCAAGCTGAACCTCCCAAAGCCTCTCGCCACTTGATACATTGAGGGCGGAGAGGTGGCCTGAGCGGGTACTGATAAATATTGTGTTCTCTACGAGCAATGGGGGGGCCATTACTTCACCTTGTATGGATTGCCACCAAAGATTTTTACGGGTTACCATATTGTAGGCTCGGACTTGTTCCGCGTTGTACCCGCCGATCATCACGTCGCCACGTATCAAAAAACCGCCATTATCTGCTGCAGCGACGGCCTTTTCCTGGTCCAATTCCGGGTTCATGCGAAAGAGCCCCGCTCTGAAGGGACGTTTGCTTTGTGATGCGTCCACGCCAAACAACGAGGTCGACCAAGCGGAGGCAGCTAAAAGAGCTAAAGCCAACGATGTAGACGTTTTATGTATCATGGACACCTCTCATGGCTGGTTGTAACAAACAATCCCTTGCAGCGCTAATTTAAGATTGACCCATCAAAGCGATGATTCCGCGGGCTTTGCTTGCTTCAGGGGACGACCCGTGCTTATCGATGAGTTCGTTAAGTACCGTTTTAGCCTCTGCGTTGGACTTCTTAAAGTAGTGGAGTCGGCCCTTCGTAAGTAGAACAGATGGCTTAGCTTCATCTGTCACCAGACTCACTAGAGCATCGCACTCCTTGATGGCAGCATCATAGTCACCAGCGTCCTCTAAAATACCAATCAGCATAAAGCGTGAAGTCAATTGATAAAATTTATTTGACCCACTTATTTTGCTGATTGCTTCAACAATCGGTCTGGCTTCTGTAGCTTTCCCATCCTGGAGCTGTTTTGCGGCCCAGGAAAGTCCTGCCATCCAACCTTCAGGTTTTTCCTTGTTGCTATCATAAAATTTCTTAAATGCCTCGGTGGACTTCATGTGATCTGGTTTGAGATCAGTCATCTTTTTTTCTAAGTTTGTGATGTCGGCTAGCTGCGCAGGGCTGAGGTCAGGACGTTTGCCTTTGGCGTCTGGTTTTACGCTATCGCGAATGCCATCAATTTGCTTTTGAATGTCTTCACGACGCTTTCCAACGTCTTGAATTTCGTCACTTTGCATGGCCAGGATTTTAGCTAAATCAGAGCGTCTTGCCTCTGCTTGATGATTCATCCACAGCCACGCACCGTATACCACAAGACCAACGACAAGGAGTGGTGTGAGAAACATAAAAATTCGCTTGCGCTGTTCAACCAGGAGGTTAATTCCATTAAGTATTTGCCCTTGAAAGGAATCAGGCTTCTTTAGAGATTGTTCTATTTGTTTTTGTCCCGTCATCGTTTGCCCTCTAACTGTTATGGTAACCTTCATCTAACTCGTTTGCGGTTTTTGCCTATATGCCAAAAAAGGCAAATCTCTATTGGATTATAGGCGCTTATTTCTCGCAAGGCTTCTTAGATTGCCAGCGTCTGCAGCCCTTCACAAGAACTTTTACCAGCCCGGACGGGGGTCCTGGTTAAATCCTATGTTAGAATTATTAAAATATTAAGGATGCATAAAATTCAATTGACCTGATAATTGGTGTTTGAGGGGAAAATCCATGTCGCGGCTGGGTGCATTTTTGGTGCAAGAGGGTATTTTAACGGCAGCTGATCGCAAGATGATTAAACGCGAGAGTTTAGCTTTCCATGGAAGCTTTGCGCGGTCGGTGCTTGCGATGCGCATACTGGATGAGGACGAACTATCGTCGTTGTTGGCAGCAAAGACCGGTTGCCAACAGGTTGCTAAGGATATCCTTCATGATTTGGATCCCGAGGTCGCCAAGCTCGTGTCCCTGCCCATTTTGACTTGGCTCGAAGTGCTGCCGCTGTCAGTTTCGGAAGGTCTTTTACGATTAGCAATGGTTGACACAACCGATCAGGATGCGATCAATCAGATAAAGTTCTTCACAGGTCTTCGCATTAGACCGATGATTGCGCGTCAGAGTGAGATTCGGCGGGGTCTAAGGCGACTCGGTGCAACTTATGAAGTTGAGCCTGAGCATGCGCTGGGGCTTTTTCGAGGAAGTCGTGGATCAGTGGTGTCCACGGTCTCGTCAAAGATTCAGTCCGGCGCTTCAGGAACTATCCCGGTTGAGATGGGCCGTCAGCAGGTGAATATTGCTGATCCTATGAAACGGTCCATGCCGGCGGCGTCGATCACGGGCGTGCTAGAGGATATGGAGGGTAAGGCTGGGCAGGATGATATTGGACTGAACGTGAATGAGCCAGAGGACCCAAGCCTTGGTCTGGAGCACGATTCCTCGAATCATAGAGAAACTGTTGACGATACCCCTCTGGCGGTTGACGGTTCAGCCGTTGATGATCTTGGTTTAGAGACCCCGATCACCATAAGTGAAAACTCCCAAACAAACATAATTGAGGATATTGCCACGGAAAATCTTGCGGCATCTCAAGCACCCGTTCAGTTTGAAATCAGCCCGCAGGGATCAA
>JBIKKO010000351.1:0-3179 GCA_044360315.1 Oligoflexales bacterium | reverse complement strand
CTTTTTGCATCGGGAGACCGCGTTAAGCTACGACTGGTTATCGATAATTATGGACTAAAATCATCGCCTCGCGGAAAATTCCGACTACGTATCGCGAATAAGGCCAATGCAGAAACGCTAACATTTGAAGCGCGAGAGTTGCCTTCTTTGCAGGCTAATACGCGAGTTACCCTGGACGGCGTCGTCGCAGCAAAAATTAGTGCCGCTCCTGCAAGATCAAAAATATCCCTGGAAGGTATTTTAGAGCTAAAAGATTCAAGCGGTAACTACAACGAGATCGACCGAGACCTAGCGGACGCAGAAATACGCTTCCCGCTGGAACTGCAATCATTAAATTTGAGCGGAAGACCTCGTGTTAATCAAGAGATATCGGCGCAACTTAAAGTCACAAATAACACCAAAGAGACAATTACCTCTTCTGACCTAGCCTTAACCTCGTCACCAGCTATTGTCTCCTTTATCGGCACACCGATAAAGGTTCCATCACTCACAGCCGGCGCCAGTGTCGATATCCCTATTACACTAAAACCGGGGGTCTGGGTGTCGGACGATATACCCGTAAAGATTCTGTCTACTGTATCAAACCTGGCAAACCAGAACCCTATGACTCAAGTGTTCCCGCAGCTTATCAAACTCGATCGTAATGCTGTTTTATCGCTAAAAGATGCGACTGGAAAACCTGTGACCGACGGCATATTAGAAGCTACGGCTGGAAAGATTCTTCAATTCAAAGTCCAGCTAAACTTCCTAGCCTCCTCACATCGGCCTGGTCCATTCGCTGTCCGCTACACGAAGTCAAGCCATCCTGAAATCAGACCTGCCAACAACTCTACGACGGGTGTAAATTATGGGCGAGTCGGACCGGGCACAGTCCTTACGCCGATTAGTTTTGCCTTCAACATCCCTGCGAGTCTGCGTGGAACCGACGGATACATTCTTATCCAACTTAACGACGGATCTGTCGCAACACATGCACTACAGATTCAGTTACGAATCCGCTAACTAAGACTCCGGTGAAAAACTAAGTTCCACTTTGGGGTCGCCAGCAACTGGCGGCCCCAAACTCGTTTGAGGAAAAATGACGGTCGATCCCTCCATCACCCTGCCTCGGTCTATTTTATTTTTGAGACACCCTTACGATCCGACGACCAAGCTCACGACCATTAGCGTCCAAAACCTGAACGTTAAAGATCGTAGAGTCAGAAATGGGGACCGGTACCGGCCCAAAGAATACCGATCCACTACTATTAGTTCCCGACGACATCACGACGGGATTAGTACACTGGTCACGTCCAATACATATTTTTGCTTGACGAGCAGCACTGTTAGAAACGGCAACTCGAACGGGTGTTGCCGCACCTTGTTGAGAAGCTTCATCCAGAGCCACGAAAATCTCAGTCTGAGCATTATCTGAACCATCTAAACCGTCTGACTCCTGCTCAAATCCATCCTGGCAAGAATCTCGTTGAACCAGGTTCTTCTCTGCAAATGCGTGATTAATCAGACACCAATCAGAGTGACGCGTTGCTGGATTGTTATCATCATCAGCAATCCTCTGCACCACCGTGTAGGACTCTTTATAACTTCTTGCCTGCTTCAAATGATTGAAAAATAGTGATGCTGCCTTATCGTGACCTGCTGCTCCATATTTATTCATCATTCGCTTTCGTAGTTCCCAGAACGCCCCACCAACGATCGTTCCCTGCTCATGAATCTCTGCCTCGGGTTGCCCTGGACGATACATCCTCTTATTTTCCAAGCGACGAATCGGACGTTTTGGATCATTTGTAAAAAATCCGGGAGCCATATTCGAATCATGAACCATAAACATTGAAACAATATCACCAATTCCCTCAGAAAAGGCACTATCGGTCATGCCACCACCATACTGCGCCGAACGAGCCGACCCGGTAAAATCATCTAACCCGTGTCCCCACTCGTGATAGATCACGTCATTCATGGTCCCCATATTTGCACAACGAGACCCCCGCGAAAAAAAACGTAGCGTTAGCCCCTGATAATATGCATTACACTCATCACCAATATCGGTAGTGACCCTTAAGGTCTTATTGAGATACGGTACCTCATCAGCAGAGAGAAACGTCATGGCATAGGATCTCACCCGACTTAAGGCAATGTATGTATTCAAGGTCGAGACGGCCGCGTCGCCTTCGGTCTTTAAACGAGCCTTTGCACCATCGGACTCAATAGCAAACTGTGTTGGACGACCCATAGCGCTCATAACAGTGGCCCACTTTGAGCGCAACACAACCGTTCCTCCTGTAACGCCGTCAGGCATGCGCCCATCAGCATTAAGCTTTTGCTGTTGCCCCAAATTCGTAATCAACGTCGCATCCGGCACCGGAAACGATTGCTGCTCACCCGTCCAGTTTCTAACGTAAGCAGGAGCCTCAACAACGACACCCGTTCGATCTGAAAACGCCTCGATCAAAGTCGGTTCACTTCCGCCACTAAATGTCAGCGTATACTTTTTTCCGTCTTCGGACTCCACATCATACCAGGTCGTTGGGGCAAGCTTTGACAGTCCCGTTCGATGTGCCACCTGATAGCTATCACCACTTGCAATGACTCTCGCCCCGTTTTCACGTATCACTTTATTAATAAGATTATCAGTGAGACGAGCACCAGTGGGACGAGGCAATACGTCTGCCTCTGCCCAAGTTTGATTGATAACTTCTCTAAGACGACGATATCCTTGCCGATCAACCGAAAAGATCAAGGACAACTTCGAGTCACGCACCTCAATCCCGCTGATAAGCCTAGCGTATGAGATGACGTGCAAATTTTTCTGTGGGGCATAGGACTGCCGGAGTGCCACATCTTCAAGCGTAACACCCAGTTGCAACGATGCTCGTTGTAAAAAATCTCGACTAAATAGCTCGACCTGATGAGCACTTATCGCAGGCATAAGTCTCGTATCAAAGGCAGCGGAGACCACAATAGGACTATCCTCGCTCATTTCTACACTCGCCGCCGGATAACCCGCCACGGACTGAGCAGCTAAGCCAAAGCCAGACGACGATGAATCCGAGTAGGAGAGCTGAACCCCACGCCCTTGACGCACTAGGTTGTCAAAATCATCTGCTGTCCGCACACTCCAGAGCTTTGAGCGCTCCGGGGCGCCTGGACGACAGGACGTTACGAGCAATACAAGCAAC
>JBIKKO010000128.1:0-10095 GCA_044360315.1 Oligoflexales bacterium | reverse complement strand
CTAAGCAACAAATTGACGTGTATTCACGATGGCAAAAAGCAATCACACAAGCTACCAAGAGAATCTTGCCAGGCTACGAGATAAAAACAGCAGGGTCACTTGGCGATGGAGGAGCCTTTGAAGATTTCTCCTGGTGGGCAGCCGGGGTTCCGTCGGCTTGTCTAGAGCTGTTTTCCGAGAGTCGCTATATCCCCCAAACGCTGGCAGCAAAAATATTCGACTGGTTCACACCCCAACTCTTGAGACAACCTCAAACTAACAGTCAAATGAGGGACTCTTTTTTGGCTTATGAGTTATTCCTTTACACTATGTTTGATGAAGCCTCGAGACTGCGATCAGGCGAGGCCAATAAGACAGAGCTTGCAGATCGTTACCCATAATGGGAACAGCAACCCGATGCTGCATATCGTTGAAGCCACGCTCAAAAATTAAAAATCTCTAGCCACCTCAAAAAAACCATGCTATCCAGCAAGCGGTCGTGCTAGAGTCTCATCACTCTGTGGAAAATCATGACCAGACAGTTCACAGATCAGAAGTGCGCCAACAGCTTTAGGAGATTACAATCATGTTTAAATGGCTTCTTATATTAGCTTCAGGATTACTTGTCTGTTGCCAAACGACAGCTTATGGACAGCCTCCATTGAAGACGGTAGATCATGTTGACATTGAACGCTACATGGGCGAGTGGTACGAGATTGCAAGCTTCCAACAGTGGTTTAGTCGCAATTGTTTCAACACGACAGCAACATATAGCCTTCGCTCTGACGGGCGCGTTCAAGTTCTCAACAAATGTCACAAAGGCTCTCCAAATGGACCAATCTCTTCCGCAAACGGAGTTGCCCGCGTTGTTAATCGGGACACTAATGCCGAATTGAAGGTTACGTTTTTCTGGCCATTCTCTGGTGATTATTGGATCATCGAGCTAGGCGATAATTATGAATACGCTGTCGTAAGCGAACCAGGGCGCAGCACTCTATGGATTCTAAGTCGGTCACCTGAACTAGATCCCGAAACATTAAAAACCATTCTCGATCGATTAAAGTCCGTCCATGGATTTGATCTCAAGAAACTGAAGTTTACACGGGGCTAGTTAGAAAGGTGGCAATGTTTGTCAAAGACTTTTAAAGCCTCTGACAAGCCCCGGTGCCATAAGCAACGAGGCTCCTAGAGATTTTCCCTCACTCTGACCAAATTGAAACGGGCCGCAGCAGCCAGGGCCGTCAACCTGCTCAACCGTATAGACCATTCGACAATCTCAGGAGCTCATGACATCAGGTCGATCATTAACGATCTTTAACCAAAACAATTGGTGGGGTGGCAACTTGCCCCGTTTCAGGGTCGGGACGATCACTTTCAATATAGATCGCTTTCATAGCCTTATTGGTTGTATCAATTAGGTAAACGGAACGCTTTGGGAGTCCTACGGTATACGCTCCATTGGGGAACTCATTAATGACTTCATAGGCAATGTCGGCTGTTATAGTTTTATTTATATTTGCCTTTTGATTTACGACCGAGATGACTGGCCTTGTCTCTCGAATAGAGATCTTTCCTGTTTTTGTACCAACACGGAAGTTGCGATCGGCCTTCTCCAGTAGTCCACCAGTTTTGGGAACCGACGTCACATTAGCCGTAACCGTAAACGAACGTCCAGAGCCAATCTCTTTTCGCATACGATCTACAGGCGCCAGAGGGCTAACCGCATTAATAAGGGCAGGAGAAAACGTAGCTGAAAGGGTTCCTTCCCCCAGCGCCTGGGTCGATGATCTTGATCCTGTGACCACACAGAGCAAGTCTCTCATCTCAGGATTTCCCGACGGCCCAGTTAGACGAAGCCATTCGCCCATCGGCAAAGGCTCAGTTTTTGTGACTCCGGATGCATCTTTTGCTTTCTTATCAGCAGTCATCTTTGCCAATACTGGCTCAGCAGAGTAAAGGCTTACATTAATACCGGTAGTAGAACCTTTCGCATTCGCCGCTATATTTGCCTTCGCCGTCAAAATCACGCGGTAATTGATCGTGCCAACGATGGGCACTGACCTTGTCCCCTCAATGATGATCGGAAAACTAGTGTAACTCCCGCTTAGCAAAATGGCATTTTCGTCATTAGCTTTATCTGCGGGGAGACCGCACTCTTGCTCGAAGTTGATCGCCTCGGGCCGTTCGCCTGGAGGCCTGAAACGATCTGATCCAGATGCATCCCCAGTGGAACCAACATCGATCGTTCCGTCACCCGAACAAGTCGAGCAGGTCACTAATGCTGCGAGGATTATCGATCTGGACGGTCTTAACTGCATCTTTCCCTCCAACCATATTATCGGGAATAGATTGAAGTAACTTTAAAGACTGCGTAAAATATATTTTTTATCAAATGATTTCAGCGGCTTAAAAAGGACCCTGATCCTTCGTTTGAGTTCAAAACTTTAGCAACATAACGGCCAAAGTCTCACGAAACCTAACGACTTTAAAATACTAAATGAGCAAAGAAAGCTTAGTGCAATCGAAAATCACAAGCCATTCCCCCCACGATGATACTAGGATCATCAGATGCGCTAAAAAAAACATCGCGCAAGCCCATCGACAGCTCATATCATCTAAAGTAGCGACTCACACCGGCGCCTAACGAGAATACGGTCAGCTCATAGCGGCCGGCTCCGGGATAGTTTTCTGGCACAGTGCGAGAACCTGACATAAAGTTAAAGCCACCCATAATATCCCACTCTTTCATGGACATCCGGTAGGAGGCCGAGAACATGGTACGGCTAATCCCGTCAAACTCTCCAAACTGAACCCCGCCCACTGCATCTGGGTCAACGGTCGTCGAGGTCGGTGAACCATCACCTACGTTTGCTGGATAATAAGCAATAGACGCACTCACAACGCGGTCATCCATTATTTTAAAACGTCCACCAGCAATCATAATTAAAGTATCTAAATAATCGGTGCTTGATGGTGCTCCGGGAAGTCCCGATGCCGCACTTGAGGACCCCGAAGACCAAAACTCACGCCTCATCTCTCCGAACAAGGTAGGCGCACCTAAACGATACTCTGCGCCGAAGGACAAAACGGCGGGAGCAAACCCCTTTCGTTTGACGCTATCGTCCTGATCTCCTTTTAAAATCAACTTCCCAGAGTACTCTTTTTTCACTGAGGTCTTAAAGCTTCCTGCTAGTGTAAGCCGAGGCATGGGAATGTGACGAACACCACCTACAACCTGAAAGAATGAACCAATAAAACGCATACCAAGTAGCGCATCCTTGTCGTCCGTTGTTCCTGCGTTACGAACTATAAGCTGCGTATCTTCTGCTGTTTCAATGGCACTCAATCCAATCGATGTATTATCATTAATTTTAAACCCTAGACCAAACCCGGATATAAATGCGCCTTGAGTGGCATATACGTCGACTAGCGTAATCTCACCGCCCAAATCTTGAGGGACATTTTTTACGACCTGAGCCTTTGCTGCTGGTCGGGGCGTAATGAAAGCGCCAAAAGCAATGCGAGGATTAGGTTTAAAACTAAAACCTAAATTTATTGGCGGAGCCGTCAACTTAATGCCAACCGGATCATACCCATCACGAGTGTACTTATAATCGACATTAACTAAGGTAAGATCACCGTACACCTCAAACTTTCTCGTGATCACGGTATTAGCAGGGTTATTCATGATCGCCACAGGCCCTCTGGTATTAGTCTGCGACAAGCCCGACTCAAACGTGACTGATGCTCCAGGGAAAAGAAATGACTGGCCTTCGGCGATCGATGACGTCAACAATAGTTCAACTGCCATGAACAGACCGAACATCAAATCAATTCTAGACATCAAACGAGACACCGCACTCCCCCCCCCTTGAATAAACTCACTCCTATTATAAACCATGCGGGCTTGTTAACCTAAGAAAGACGTCGCGATTCACTAGTGCCGTTATCTGAATTGCGCCGATCATGGGAATCTGTCACCTTGGCTCTTGTGTCCAGCCCGCTCCTATAGTTCCTAGATCACGAGCCAAAGACGCCGTGATTTTTTCGCTAGTTCAGCACGCAGATGCTAACCATAGCTCCTACGACCACCGATCCTCTAATCCAAGATGTGAGTTAACTTAAGGTACATTAATCATAGACGGGCACGGCGAAGACTGGGGGGAATTCCGTTTTCATTTTAGGATCCTTACGACCCATATCTGATAATGCTCCCACCAAATCCCTCTCCGACGTATTGATGAAAAAAACCTGACGTTTAGTCAGTCCCAATTTCCAGACCTCCCCTATCGGTGAAGTCGTAGTCATCTCGTATGCGACATCTGCTGAAACTTGAGGAGCCGTCGTCGGCATGCCAGGAGTTGATCGTTGGTCGGCCGCAACTCGCTTAAATGTGACGGTCACATCGGCCTCCGTACCCTGAGGAAACCAATCCTTACCGGCCCGATTGACCTTCGCTCGCACACGAAACGAACGTTCCTGTCCAAGCTCTAAGTCATAGGTGGCCAACGATGCTCTAGGGTTAACACCTGCTGGCAAACCCGGACTGAACTCTACCACACCTAAGGATTCGTAGGCTTCCGTCGTTTGTTTTCCTGTAAAGGTTACAGCACATTCAACATCTTTGAACTGAGGATCAGTCTTTTGCAGCTTTAGTAACAATCCGGTTGACATGCTATCACTCGTAACTCGGGTGCTATTGTCATAGGCAGCCTGCTTCGCCAGTCCAGAGGTGACGATCCCCTCGCCCGTTGATCGGTCCACATCCTCGGACCGATTTTCCTTGAGCTCAAGTATGGTCTCCGCGACGGATCGTCCCGCTGAGGCCACCAGATGCAGGTTAGCTTGAAGCAAAAGATCATACTTTAGACCAGATGAATTCCCGGTGATGTGGACATCCGCGCGCAGCTTAATATCAGCCAATTTAGCCGATGGATCCGCCAGGTCTTTGATGCGAATACCACATCGATCATACAACCCTTCTCCAGGTGCAGCAGCATTCAAGCCAACAATATCAGTAGAGCCGCCTCCTAAGACCTGCAAAACCGTCTTGCCGCACCCAGACGTTAAAAACGCTGATGCGATGAAGCAAGATATGATTGAAGGTCGCACACGGTCCATCTTCCACCTCTATCTCCTTTTCGGTAACTGTTAGGAGTTTCTTGAGGTTTATTAATTTTTTAGTTTTACATTATTTATTTTAGATACTTACGCATAGACACAAAAGCCTTAATAAGCCTGGGCCTTGGGAGTAACGGACAGCCAAGCCCTTAATTCAAACGAGGCGGTGGACTAAACGTCAACTGACCCGTGACCGGCGGAGTATCACCGACCCTAACCCGAAGAGGCACTGTGAAGTTTTGGGTTGCCCTCGATACAGAGCTCACTGGAGCGAGAACAGCAAACGAGTCGAGACTCAACCTAACTACAGCGGAGGTGAGGTCTGGAGATGCCAGCAGCGGTGTGTCAGATTCAAAGAAAAAGCATGCCGAGCACGACTTACCAAAAAAATCAGCTCCCTTGATCTGCCGAAGTTTGCCTGCAGCCTGGGGGGAGTTATATACAAGTAATTGTATGGGTATTGATTTGTCAGTTTGACTATAAAACTGCATGTAAGCATCCAAGTCAAAGGTAAGCCTTAAAGAATGTGAGCCCTGCTGCTTGGGGCAAGGCTGAAACGTTAACTCTAAGTCAAAGGACTTGGTACTTCCCATTTGATTGATAAAACTACTAACGCTGCGCACACCAACTAGCTTTGACTGGGTGCATTGCTGCTCCTCAGGACCTGGACTAGTGGGCTTTTCCGCGACCGGAGGTGACTCCCTTTTAGCGCCTCGCTCCGAGCCACCTTGAAAGTCACCTGACTGTTTACAGGAGAATACGACGAAACACAGACCTGCAGCGACCATCCGAACCATTACATTTGGCCCTCGGTAAACAAATCGACGCAAGACTGCTTCGACAGGATGTCGCATCATCATCCCTTGAAGCACAACATCCCAGTCATTCCGCACGAGACAGCCCTCCTGACTGACTATCGATAAAAACCTCCGAGGTACCCGTCGGCATCAGCTCTTCCTGAAACACGACTGACACCAAGCCAACATTCTTTCCGAACACAATCCTGGCCTTCGAATGGCGAGATTCAAGTATGACTTCGACAGCATCTTGACCACTCGTTGAACGCTTTGCAGTGGACGCCTTATAGCTCACGAGATTTGCTTTCTGACGATCATACCCAGGATGAATTTTTGTTCCCGAGCGAGACCGATTGTTACAGACAACATCATAGGCAAGCTGAGCATAACCGTTATCACCGTTAATCTGCCAAGAACATTTTCCACCTCCAAGATTGGAGGCACCGGGGCATAAGATGAGCTGACTCGTCGTATTCCCTTGCTGGACAAACCTACCATCAGCATCAATGACGCCATAGCCTTGACCAGCTGCATCTTTTACAATGCCATACGACGTAGAAAACAGCAGCTTCGTGTTCGGCTCATAGGAGTTTTTTGGAAAATACCCATTATCTTTTAAATAACCACACAAAGCTTTGGGATCACTACCACCGGGAACTTCGCCACGAGATTCAGTATCTAAACTAAACAATCTAGAGGATGATTCTTGAGCCTTCTTGTCGACACAAGAGGCCAAAAAACCTAAGCACAGGGCTACTACAAAAATTTTACTATTTTTTAAAGCCACAACAGTCATCATTTCCGTCTCCTTAATTCTGTTTAACAGGAGCCATCAACCACTGCGTCATGGCTGTAGCGTTGTTGTAGTTACGCCGCACCTTAAACCACACATCAACCATCTTTCTGACTTGGCCCGATTCAGTTTCAAATGAACCGGAAAGAATCAACTCATTGCCTGCAAGGACCGGAGCTTGGCCCTTTGCGTCGCGCAGGTCCTTAGAGGCAAGGCTAATTGAACGAACACCCGCTGCCTTGAGGGACCTCAATTCACCTTTATCCGTTTTACCGTTCTGATTGCGGTCAGACCAAACGGTTAGTTTAGAAAAGTCTCGATCTTTTGCGTCTACCCTACCATCTTTGTTTGAATCAAAGGCCTTTAATGCAGCAAATCCGTCTTTGAATGTCTTTGGGCCGTACACGGCACTATCGGTGTATTCACCAAAAAGTTCCGCTGCGTTATCAATCACTCCATTACTATTGCGATCTATGGCCAAAAATGCATCCTCAGGCGCAACCCAGCCTGAAGGATAACGACGACCTTCCATGGCCATATCAAAATAAATCGGTTTTTTAGCGTCCCAAACATCAGTTAAGGAAAGCTTACCGTCTCCATTCATATCCAAGACGAGAGGTGACTGATAGTCCTTGAAAGACTTGGCCGGTGCTGCAAATCCAAAGGCAGGATGCCAAGCGGATAAACCAGGCGCACCAGTCTGAAGGCTCACTTTGTCACCTTGAACTCGATACTTGACCTGGCCACGGAAGGAAAGTTCACGTTCAGGGTCGTTGCCCACTAGACTCCGCACACCGCGGCACTGGGCTTGGGCGGTTGGATCATCCACATTTTGATCAAGGCATATGCGCAATTCACAAGAGCCGCTGGTTGCGCCACTGCGAATGTGTTGCGCCACGGGACGAATGACTAAACCTTGGTACGCTCCGCGACCGTCGGTCGTCTCGCCATTGATTGCTGCATCAATCGTTAACTTTGCCGACGCCACAACGCCTTCACTATCTGCACAAACTGCACGGTATCCAGGTTCAAAAATATGCCACCCGTGCTCCATATTTGAAAAGGGTGTGATGGCAAATTCCATCTCACCAACGCGCTCTGCCTGCTCTGGGGCAGGTGTAGGTTTTGGGTTAGGCGTAGGTTTAGGAGCGGGCTCTGGCCGTGGACTAGGCTGGGGCACAGGATCTTTCGGAGGCGTTGGCGTCACTTCGATTCCAGCCATAACTGGGTTTACCATAAGGGCACTCACCAGTATCGACAAGCTGACAGAAGACAAAATCCTAGTAGTTCTTATAAACATGTCGCTATTCCTCCACGTTACTCTTCCCAAGGTAAACCGTATCGGCCAACTGCATCCTGATCTTTAGATCTTTTCCAACATGTTAATAAAAAATAATAATTTTAAAAGGTTACGGCAGCTGCGCCAGGCGTCTCCGCTGGGCTTTAGAGCACACCCTCTCCCAGAGATTGGAAATATTTTCGATTAGTTTCTGAGCCAAATCAATGTTTACAGACCTTCAGCAAAGGCCATGATCAGCTCTAAACGGACGCTGAGATTCAGCAAAAGGTTTTCTTTATTTTTTTATGATCTTTAAACATTCTTCTTATCACCAGCAGATCATAGACTCACACAAACCTAAGCACGGAGTAGACATGCTTTCAGTCCTTGCGCCTGAAACATCGTTGTGGAGAATGAGTAGCACTGCACCGGCGATTCTCACGCCTGTTTATTCGGCGCTCGAGCTTCGCGGTCATCCGCCACCCATGTTGTTTATTCACGGAGTTGAGTATTCGGGACCATCCGAGGCTTTGAATGATCTTGTCCTACCAATGCTAAGACATATCGGACTTAAAAATCTTGAGCATCGTAGCCTCTATCTGTTGAGTTGGAACAGCCTGATCTTTCCTCGAGAAAAAACCTCTGAGTTTTTCAACGCCTCGAAGACAAAACAACTCGTTCACGGAATGAGAGAACTATTGCGCTGCCGTCAGTATTTATCGAATGTAGAGCAGCGAGCAAAGCAGGCTTCCAGCTTTTTGTCACCCTTCATTCTGGAATGGAACAGCATTGCCAACAACGGTCCGATCGTGATTACGCACAGCATGGGTAGCCTTGTATGGGCCGAAGCTCTCAAACACATTCTTGAGTCATCGTCCATGCTAATTCGGCCAGGAATTTGGTGGTCTTTACAACCTGCACTCACGCACAAAAGCTTCACGGACAATGGCGAGTATCGCATGGTATCAAAACTCTACACAGGACAAGAGTCATCGCGAGCTATGGTGTGGTATTCTCGGCTCGACTTCATCCTTAGCTCCCTTTATTTATTATCAAAACGTTCACTTGCGCTAGGACAGGTTGGTTGCCCGCAAAGAGTTCTACCACAGCGAGATATCACGGGTGTCGTCGGAGAAGCGCACGGTATGAAACACTTCAAATCACTCAGAGGTGATTTTTTCAACAGGGCAGGATCCCTCATCAAATCAGAAGCTGTGAACCTTGGAATTATATAATTATCCTATCACAATCGCCAAAGTGTATATCAATCGCGCGTTACTGAAACTTCAGGATTTCACATCGTCAAAAAAGAGAGTATCATCCTCGATGAGGGAAACAGATTCGATCTAGATCCGTTCAAACAGAAGGAGTTTTATCTATGAAGCATTTATTGAAGGTGTTTATTGCTACGACCTACAGTGCATTGTTGCTGAGTTCGGCGTCCTTAGCCGTAGAGGTACCTGGTAAGATCTTTTACAAAAAACCATCAGGAGAACTCATTGCGCGGGAAGTCAAGCTAGATGTTCCACCAAGGGGCCAGGGTAAAGTCCTACTCAAGACGACCAATCACACCCTAGAGAGCCATGCTTTTAAATCAAAACTAGTGCACGGCAGAACAGTCTTCTCAGTGCTATTTCTTGACCCGCCAGGTGCACCAGCCAACACGGCCATGGTTCTGACCGGGACTTATTTAAGGGGCACAAACTATGTAGCTTATTACGGTGACATCTATTCCAAGATCTATAGCGGCGATCGTCAATCAGACTTCGGTGAGAAATTGATGGATGAAGCTTTAGCAGCACAAGATGAATCAGCGCCTTCACTGCCTGACGGGGATTGGAATTTCGCTGGTGGATTTAAATTCTCGATGCCACTCAGTAACCCCCGAAACTAAAGACACACCTTAAGCTTGCACCTCCCGCGCATGATGCATGCGCGGGTTTTTAATTAAAAAACAGAGCGTATTAAAATTGTAACGAAATCCGTCGTCTACTCCTCTACCCAATTGAGACATCTTCTCGTCATGGGGGCGGGTACTTTTTCTACGCAAATTCCACCCCTTTTGAAGACAGAGATGCTTCGCCTAAATAATCAATAAATTCAATCGATTAAATTAAATCCCGATT
>JBIKKO010000127.1:0-10148 GCA_044360315.1 Oligoflexales bacterium | reverse complement strand
AAGCGAGAGCATAGCCTCAAACAGGACTGAAGAAAAGGGAGCGATCCCGAGAAGATTCGAACTTCTGACCGCCGGATTAGAAATCCGGTGCTCTATCCAGCTGAGCTACGGGACCAAAGGGGAACATAGGCTAACACATAAAGTCGAGGCAATGGAACGAAAAATTTTTGTGTAACGGCTGTGGTTCTGCTAGTCAAACTGTTAAGTGTGGTCGTAACAGAATCTGCCGGACAGCGTTTAAGCAACAGTTTCAGGAGTGCTCAAAGCCAAAACAAAGCCAATCGGTTCAATGGGAATCACCACTTATGTTCATGAAGGTCATCGCTCGTATCTATTGCCTAAGATTCGAGCTGAGAAAGAAGTGACTCAAGTAAGGGACGATCTGATACGGGTGCTAATTCAAGCAGCCGACGATACCGTCGCGCGAGCGCCAGTTCCACTCGATGGGCGCTAGCTCCAAGCATGGGATCTTGGACGATAGGCGGCATGTAGCGTGAAACCCGCGCAGCGACAGCGCCGGTGACAGCTAAAAATCCAGAGGGGTCGGAGCATGGTATGCCCCGGTGAGCAAAAATTAACCGAACCAATTGACGCAGAGCATGAAAGTGGGCGGAGGTCCTATCAATGGCCGAGGCTCCGGGGCGGCCGTCCCGCAGAGAAAGACGCTGCTTTGCCGTATAGAGTGAGACGGCCGCTTGTTCTAGTTCAAGGGCGTGGTTTAAGCCCCTAATATAGGGGGATTCATTGAAGTTAACGGGGGGAGGTGGTGCAAAAGAGCTGGTCGCAAAAGACGCAGACGAAAACCCACCCAGCACGTTTGGCAGGGAGATTTGATTGTAACTCTTTGTAATGTCTAGGCTACTCATGGCCATATTCAACCCGCCTCCATCTCCACTTTAAGGGATCGAAGGGTAGAATTCAAGACTTAATTTAATAGAATTAAGCAATGATTTAAAATCTGTAGGCCATACCAATACCTGCGACCGGAAGCATTTTATTAATGACTTTACCCAATTCCGACGAAGCCTTTGTGGCCAGGTCTTTTTGGCTCTTCTCTCTCAAATCGGAAAGAGCCCCTGAGACCTCTTCTGGGGTGCCGTCAGGAGACAGTATGGACGCCTCCACGTCGATCGACTCCTTCGTTGAGAGGGGGGCAAAGACCCCGAGTTCGGCCATGATCGCAAATTGTGGCGCGATAGAAAATACCCATCCCGTGGCAAAGCGACCGGCAAAGCTCAGGATGCTGGCTTTTGTTTCGAGAGCAATGGTGTTGCGCGTTTGAATCGCCGCGGAGTCATTACCGCAAGGCGGCTCCTTGCGGGCTTCCTTGATGCTACAGACCCTAAGCGGTGAAGCGGCGTTGCCAACGATCGTGATCGAACGCACTCCAGCAGCCCACGTCGTATACCATCGTCCGCCCAAAGGATGCCAAGCAAGGCCCGACATGATGTGAGGCCCCCAGGCGATCTTAAACGTGATGTCAAACGCCGGGTAGGCGACCGCAAGTGTTTTCGCTCGATCGGTTGTGATGACATCACTTGGCATTGAGACATTGACGTTAATGGGCATTGGTCCACTTGCACCAAGAAAAAATGCTAATTTAGGTGATAAACTATAGCGATATTCTAGACGGGCAAACTCGGGCAGGGAGGCCCACAGGCTTACCGCATGCCGCCGTGGTTTTAACGTCGGACTCGGCTCGGGCTCAAATTCAGCTTCGTCGACTACAGGGGTTTTTTGTGGAGGATTGCGCCGGTAAAAAAAGTCTTTTTTTGCCTTTCCGCCAGCTTTCCAGCTTGGCGGAAGATCGGCATTTTCTGATCCTAAGGCCCTAGAGCTGACGATAAATAAATCACTAACTGCGATAAGCAAGAACGTGTTGATTAGGCGTAGGTTCATGCGTGTCCAAACGAATAAAAGTGGCATAGAATAGCTAGGATCTTATGTTTTAAGTTTACACTAAGTTTATGGGGAAGTCCTCTTTGCTGGAACGGTCTTTGGATCGATCCCGGAGGGTGTGTCAGCTTTCTGCCAGACCCGTTGGCTGTAGCCACCCCAATTCCTCTGTTTGATTTTTCTGTCGCCTTGTCACAGGAGCTAACAATGTCAAATGCAAATGAATCGTCGCAACAGGATGAGCGACACTTTCTTCACGATGTGGCGAATGTGTTGACGCTCGTGCATGGGCGTTTACAGTTACTTGAACGCAGTTTAAGCAGTGGTAGCCAAAAGCTTACGTCCGACGTCATTGCTGCGCAGGTCGAGCAGGTTCTTCAGTCGACGGAGCGGCTGGTGCAGATGGTTCAAGACCGACGAGGCGGGCTTTAAGTCAAGTCTAAACGTAATCAAAGCGATGGCAGCGGGTCAATTGTGATCATTCACCACTTATGGCGCTGAGGGGATAATAGTTTATGAGTAATGATGCCAACAGCCATTTATCGGTGCTTGTTAGGGGCTGACTGAGCTTCGGTGTTGGGGGCGTGTTTTTTAGGTTCTTGGGGATTTTGCTTAAAATCTTCAGCAATGATGCTCGTGGTTGCGAGATCTGCGGAAGACTCATCAGTCGGCGCGTGGTTGTCTTCGCCGACTGGACCATGATTCGATTTCATAATTCTTGCCTCTTGCCAACGTGAAAAAAGCCCAGGACTTTCGTTGTCGTCAATTTCTGCAAGATCTTCGTCGTCTTCCAATCTTGATTCAGGTGTCGCTGAAGCCTGCTCGGTGGAGCCGCTGATGCTTAGGCGAACGCTGAAGATTTGATCTCCTGCCGTAAAAGTGGCTAATTCTCGTTTAACACTATTTAACTTGATATGTCCAACGCCTGGAAGTTGATCTCCGGTCTTGATGGCATAGGTCCGTCCTGTTTTTGTATCTTTGATAACAGCAACCCCAGAGTCGGGGGTTGCGTCTGCGATCACTCCAACAAGTTCGACACGGTCCATGATTTTGGAGCTGTCGAATCGTTTCGCTACAGGATCATTTTCTGTGGCAATGGCCGTTGCTGAGGCGCTGAGGGCGAGAGAAAATGAAAGGAGCTGAGAGATCTTCGAAGTGTAAAGCATGTTGCAGTCCTCCCTAACGTGTGTACTAGGGCTTTCGGATCTTTTCTTAGGGCCTTGAGTCGATCTGTGTTAAGCATAACGCGGCAAAACCAGTGGATCATCTTGCTTCGGATTTGATGATTTGGCAAAAAAATGGATTTGTTATTGAAAAAACAAGCCTCAAACAAGTCTGGCGGGGTTTCCGTGGAGGCCTTAGAAAATTTCAGGATTTGGTCTTTCATCGAGCCCATCAAGGGGCGTGTCACAAAGTTCAGAGAGTCTACTCTTGGCTTGGGGTGATAGCCAATCAATTGATTTCTTGTGGCGCATGGTGTCAAGGCGCGCGCCGATGGACTGGCGAAATGATTTTGTTTTCGGTGGCATGACATCAGATTTTGCAGTTGGTGTTTTCCCCAGATCTTGGTGTCTTGGATCCAGGATCCAAACGGGTAAGTTTCGTTCATAGGCAAAAGCAATCGTTGCTTCAAAAGGTTCTAGATTTGTGGCGTTCCATAGCTCTGAACTTGCATCGATCAGCATAAGGGGCTTTGCGAGTTCGTTTTTATTTTGCTTATCCATGATCCCAAGCCAACGATGGATCGCTAGAGGGGCAAACCCTGGCCGGGATAATAAGACAAGTCGCCCGTAGTGCCAGGATAATATAAATGCAATAAGTGCTTGCGCAAACAACTGTGCCGTCATTCCTTGATGCGTGACAGATTTAACAGAAAGAATACGCCCCCTTGTCCCGTTCAGAAAACCATCTTTGTGTTGCTTGATAAGGCCGACAGACGGGGCTGCCAAGACGGAAAACTCGCTTGGATCCCCTTGCAGCAAGATAGCTTTTGCAAGGGGTTTGAGGACCTCATCAGTGAGTCCAAGTTGTGAGATGATGTCGTAGACGAGGCTCCAGCGTCGCGCGAGACCGCACAGTCTAGCGGTTTTTGGCTCCAGGGCTGTGATGATCAGGCCGTCACCGCCGCAGCAGGAGAAAAGGCGACGCTCGAGTTGGAATCCTTGGTCAGATTGCGATAGTCCCCATAGATGATTTTCAGGAGTCCATGGTTCTAGAAAACGAAGGCGACAAGTGTTTGCAGTTTCAACTGACATAAACTACCGGCGGCGACGGTCGGAGCCTTGCACTTCAATACACAAGCAGTTTTCATAAAGTCGAGAAAACATACGTGCACCAATGCGCTGGCTCAAAGGGTCAAAGGTGTTCGCGTTCATTTGATTTGTACCAACGTTGTCACCCCTCAGGTAGTCGATTTGCCGTGACGCTTGATCACCACCTTTTAATGGATAATTTGTTGCTGCAATCACGCATTTATTACCGTTATAACGCTCCGAGATTAAACTATCTGCAACGCTCAATTCCCATTCGGTGTTTCGGCCTTTACCAAGCTCGTCAATGATGAGTACATCAACCTGTTGCAGTGGTTTCAAACTTGCCTTATCCGTTTGATCGTTGGCATAGGCATCCCTAAGTTCGTGAACCAGCTGAAAGAAATCTGCATAACGAACGCTAATCCCTTGGAAGGCTAATTCTTTTGCCATAGCAGACAAAATCCAGCTTTTACCTAGACCAACAGGACCACTTAGTAGAAGGCCTGAACTCTTTCCAGGGACTAAAGACTTAAACCAGTTGAGTAGAGTCGTCTTTTGATTGCGTTCATGACCGCCAAAACCATCGAATTTTCCAATGTCGGCCTCAAGATAACGTGCAGGGATATGCGCTTCGTTTATTATGGCGATGATCCGACGGGGGCTTGGGCGCGAGCAGTCAGTGACAGCTCCTTTTTCTGGCATCATACAGCTGCCTGAGCACAGTCGACAAGACGTTACACAATCACAAAGCTTCGCTTTAACTGTTGCAAAACTGCCATCCAAAATAACGCCACTTGAGCGGAAACACTTGTGACAACCAGATTTTAATGCGCAAGTCTGGCTGGTGATTGAGGAGACCTCCTTGTGGCCGGTGAGGCGGCTCAGGCGGTCTTTTAGCCTTTTGGAGGCTTCCTCGGATGATGGTTGCTGTTTATTCAAGTGCTGCGTCCTACTTGTTGTTTGATACTTTGTTCCGTAGAGTCTAACTTTTACTCCATAAGCTTGATGCATGTTCTTTATGAGTGCCGTAGGTCGGCTTTCCAGGGAACAACTTCATCCTCATGTCTATCACACCTCTATCACAGATCTAGGCTTCATCGATAGCAGGGTACCACCCATCAGCCCTACGGCGCTCGTGAATGAGGGTCCATGCTGCGCCGCAAAAAAGGCGACCAATGGCGTTCAAATCCGGATCCTCCATACTTCCCTCAGCCCGCACGACAATATTGAGCTGATCGTACTTGGACGCCATCGCCTTTAGCTGCAACAAATCAGCTTTGGCTTGAGCCAGCGTGTCAAAAAAAACGACACCGCAGGTTTTGGGAAGTTGTCGTGAATTTTGTAAACCATGCCCGAAAGCGCGACTCAGCTGACGGCGTGGCTGGGTGATGCTTGTAAGGTTGGTTTTGCTGCCGTGCTGGCGTTCGATCGAGGATTGGGGCGCCGCTGCAGCCTCGGTCGATCGGTTTTGATTGGTTTGCTGTGGTCTTTGCTCGGATCTTTGATTTGATTGCTGGCGATGCTGACCCATGCGATGATGCTCAGGCCTGGTTTGTTCGGGCTTACCATCATCTCTGCCATGCCGATGTTTTCCTCGTCCACGTCGAGCCATAATTAGTTTAACCTTCCTTAGTTAGCAGGATTTCGGCTCCGCATTAAGGCGGGCCAATATCACAGCAAGCACGTCGTCAATCTTGATGCGTTGCTGCGTTGCCGTATCCCTGTCTCTGATGGTGACCGTGTGATCGCTCAACGACTGCATGTCGACGGTCAGACAGTAGGGTGTTCCAATTTCGTCGTGACGCGCATACCGTTTACCAATCGATTGCTGCTCGTCATAGCTTACATTAAGACCAGCATGGCGCAATAGTTTGACAATCTCTCGAGCCTTCTCGGGGAGGCCGTCTTTTTTAACAAGAGGCAGTACGGCTGCCTTAAACGGTGCAAGCTTTGGGTGCAGTTTTAAAACAACCCGCGACTTGTCTTGACCCTCATGGTCTACGCCTTTCTCCTCATGGTAAGCGTCTAAGAGAAAACACAAAACACTACGTGTCAGGCCAGCTGCTGGCTCGATGACGTAGGGTACATAACGCCATCCAGCCTTGCCAGTTTGTGGGTCTGTCTTGTTTTGGTCAAAGTAGCTTAGTTTGACCCCAGTGGCTTCAGCGTGCTTCGTTAAATCGTAATCGGTCCGAGAGGCTATGCCCTCCAACTCGCCCCAACCCCAGGGGTATAAGTACTCAACGTCATGGCATTCATCACTATAGTGTGCAAGTTCGTCTTCATCGTGAGGTCTCAGGCGGAAGTGTTCACCGCGGTTTGCAAACCGTTTATACCAGGACATTCGCTCGCCGCACCAATACTTCATCCATTCAGCTTGGCTCCCCGGCTCGCAGAAAAACTCCATCTCCATTTGCTCGAATTCGCAAGATCTAAAAATATAATGCTCGACGACGATCTCATTGCGAAAGCTTTTTCCAACTTGCGCAATACCAAACGGTACCTTCATGGACATTGACTGCTGGACATTCAAAAACTGAACAAACATGGCCTGTGCGGTTTCCGGTCGCAAGTACACCGCGGTTTTGGCGCTGACCTCATCGACCGCGGTCCGCCGCTCTTCTGCCGTCATCTCTGGCTTGATGGCCGACAACATATCCGCAGTGGGATCAACGGGGCCAAGGCTTGTACGGAACATAAGGTTAAATTGTCGTTCGTTACTCATGTTGGGAGAAGAGCACACGGGGCAGACGTAACCACGCTCACTAACGACAGCCTTCAGCTTTTCTCCCGAGGTTTTGCCGCCTTTGTGGTATACCACCTCTGATCCCGGTTTATGCTGGGGAGCCTTGTCGGCACGGAATCTTTCGCGGCAGTTAAGACAGTCAACTAAAGGGTCTGAAAATCCAGACAAGTGACCAGACGTCTGCCAAACTTTGGGGTGCATCATGATGCTCGCGTCGAGGCCAACGATGTCTTCGCGTTCATAGACCATTGATCGCCACCATTCGTTGGCTATGTTGCGTTTTAACTCAACCCCAAGTGGCCCGTAGTCGTAACAGCTGCGAAGGCCGCCGTAGATTTCCGAGCTTTGGAAGATGAATCCGCGTCGTTTGCAGAGCGACACGATTTTGGCCATGGTATCTTGGGCTGTTTCGTGGGACATGGATCTTGACCTGTTAGTTTAAAAAGTAATCATTTTCCGATTCATTACAGATGTTTGTAAGAAGGGATCGATATTTTGTTATACCTGGTCTCTTGGCAGTTCACAATATGAGACCCGTGAAGAAAAACGTTTGGCCTTACAGCCATGTTCTCCCCTGGATTTGGTGGAAGCTCAGTCAAATATTGGGCAAGTGTCTGTTTACCTTGAGTTTTGCTTGTCTCCACTATAGGATGAGGACAGCTTGACGAAAGTCTGCAAGCGGCGATCCCATATGGTGGGGATCGATCTATATTTTGGGGGATCCTGCGTTATGAGCAAGAGAGTTGCATCTGTGAAAAAAGTCAATGGTCGTTCGGCACCGGTAAAGGCCCCTGTAGAGGACTTCAAGGTTAAAGATATCGGACTTGCTGCCTGGGGGCGCAAGGAAATTGAAATTGCCGAAAAGGAAATGCCTGGTCTCATGGCTTTGCGGCGTGAATATGGAAAACAAAAGCCGTTAAAGGGTGCTCGAATTGCAGGGTGTTTGCATATGACCATTCAAACTGCAGTCCTGATTGAAACACTGGTGGAGCTTGGGGCCGATGTGCGCTGGTCTAGCTGTAACATTTACTCGACCCAAGATCATGCGGCAGCTGCGATTGCTGCAGCCGGGATTCCCGTGTTTGCTTGGAAAGGTGAGACTCTGAAGGAATATGACTGGTGCATCGAGCAGACTTTAATGTTTGGAGATAAGCCTCTCAATATGATTCTTGATGATGGCGGAGATCTAACCGTTTTGGTTCATAGTAAGTACCCTCAGTTGTTAAAGCATATCAAAGGGATTTCAGAGGAAACCACCACAGGTGTTCACCGCCTTTACCAAATGCTTGAGAAAGGGACTTTGAAAGTTCCCGCCATCAACGTCAATGACTCCGTGACGAAGTCAAAATTTGATAATCTTTACGGATGCCGCGAGTCCTTGGCTGACGGCCTCAAGCGTGCCACAGACGTCATGGTGGCCGGTAAGGTGGTCGTGGTTGCGGGATACGGCGATGTTGGTAAAGGTTGCGCCCAGTCCATGCGCGGGTTTGGCGCAAGGGTTATGATTACTGAGATTGATCCGATCTGTGCATTACAGGCTGCGATGGAAGGCTTTGAAGTTGTGACCATGGAAGATGCCGCACCACTAGCCGACATCTTCGTAACGGCCACCGGATGTGACAGCGTGGTCACGGATAAGCACTTTAAGCAGATGAAAGACAATGCGATCGTGTGTAACATCGGGCATTTTGATAGTGAAGTCGATGTCACGTGGCTCGAGAAAAACTGCAAAGATGAAATCAATATCAAGCCCCAGGTTGACCGCTTTGTGTTGTCAAACGGACGCTCGATCATACTCTTGGCTAGAGGTCGTCTGATGAACCTTGGTTGCGCAAACGGTCACCCAAGCTTTGTGATGTCAACAAGTTTCACCAATCAAACAATGGCGCAGATTGAGCTATGGTGTCACCCTGAAAAATACAAGGTTGGCGTCCATACCTTGCCAAAAAAGCTTGATGAGAAGGTCGCAGCTTTGCATCTTGATAAACTTGGAGTGAAGTTGACAAAGTTGACTAAAAAACAAGCTGATTATCTTGGGATTGCAGCCGAAGGTCCGTTTAAACCATCTCATTATCGTTATTGAACAATCGGTTTTTTAAAAATCATGAGGTGGGGCCTTGCTATGCGAGGTCCCACTTTTGTTTTTCCGTCGGTCTGGTCACAACCGTGTGTTGAAATACGGATTGCATAGTTCTAGCCCTTGCATTAGGACGTCCATAGGTGCGGTGTTAACAGAAAATAAAAGGGGACAAGACATGAACATTCGAATCAAGACATTTTGTGTACTAATGTGTTTCGCTGGAACAACGGCCATGGCAGGCACATTTAACGTCGTTGACTGTGTTGTGCGCGAGTCTATGCCGTTTGTCGGTACCGTGTATAAGCACAAGACCTACCTTTTTCGTTCTGAAGCATTTCAATTGAGCGCTGTGGCTGACGGCGCATTGCTCATTCAGGGCCAAAAGCTGACCAGAGAAAAAATTGCTGTTGCAAGTCGCGAGTGTGTTGATCGTTATTACTATTTTTCATATCGCCTAACGCCGGCCGACGTGTCCGCACCTCCGACGAGAATTAGCCATGATGTTGTAACAGAACAAGGCTACGACATTTACGGCAACCCCATTGTCATTAGGCGCGTGGTCACAACGACGCAGCCATCGGAATCATTGCCGCGTCCCGTGCTCGAGCTAAGTGACGTTGTTTATTCCAAAAGCCGCGGTTGGAATGCCTATAATTTCTCAGAGCCTTCCATGACGACTGTGTACTGCGATGTCGGTTCGCAAGTACGTCATAATTTAGACGAGACACGTGCCATCGATGCTTTGGGTGAATATTTGGTTGGCCGGCGTCAGGATGATAATCTTCGCATGGATGTGGCCGCTGAATCGCACATGATCACGGATCGTGGATGCTTGTTTATCAGTGATTCGCCAAACTAGAAGTTCTCAGAAATCTATGCTTGTGCCGGCAGTGACGCAGGCGTCTCGTGCTGGGGGGCGGTTTTAACTGGTAGGCGTCCCGCCGGTGCTGTTCAGGGATTGACTGGGGGTAAAGGGACAAGCGCGTTGCGAGTTGTGCATCGTCGATATCTTTGACCACCTTGAGTTCCACGACAACTTTATCGTCAACGACAAGGCCCATGCGGTGCATTCCAACCAGAGTCCCTTTGTAGCGGATAGGAACATCATTTGACCGCGGAATGGGGGAAGGGCGGAATTTGGGAATGGTCGTATTCATAAGCCCACGCAAGAACA
>JBIKKO010000288.1:0-3219 GCA_044360315.1 Oligoflexales bacterium | reverse complement strand
GAGCTAGGATCTAGTCCCGGTTACCGTATTCTGATAATCTCCAAGCCGCTGCATAATCTTTTGTTGTCAGAAGGCTTTATGGACTCTCGTGGTGCACATATTGTGATTGTCGGTGCCGGTTTTGGTGGGATGGCCGCCGTGAAGCGACTACTTGAAAAAAGATCTCCACAAACCAAAATCACAATCATCGATCAAAAAAACCATCACTTGTTTCAACCCTTACTATATCAAGTTGCGACGGCTGGTTTAAGTCCCGCAGAGATCGCCGTGCCAATTCGCAGCGTTATCCGTGCTGGTGTGGATCAAGTGAATGTTCTTATGGACAAAGTCACAGCCATCGACACCAAGACTTCAACCGTCATTCTAAAGTCAACGTCTCCAATAAAGTTTGATCTCCTACTGTTGGCTGCAGGTGCGACTCACAGTTATTTCGGCAACCAATCATGGGAAGAGTTTGCCCCAGGGCTAAAAACCTTAGAGCAGGCTACAGAAATCCGCCGAAGAATACTTCAGGCATTCGAAACAGCTGAGTCGACGGATAATCCTGATCATCGCCGGTCTTTGCTTACTTTTGTGATTGTCGGCGGAGGACCTACTGGTGTCGAGCTAGCGGGCTCGATCGCTGAAATAAGTCGTCAGACTCTCGCAAGAGACTTTAGTCGAATCGATCCCTCGAGTACGCGAATTATTTTGATTGAAGCTGGTGAACGAATTCTCAAGACCCTTGAAGAGCCTCTTTCAAAACGAGCGACACGTGACCTAGAGAAGCTGGGGGTCACCGTTTGGACCTCTATGCGCGTGACTGATATTTCCTCGGATGGAGTCAAACTGGGTCTTGAACAAGTTCAAGCCAAGACCGTACTTTGGGCCGCTGGAGTGAAGCCTTCTCCACTGGCGTCGAGTTTAGGTGCTGCTACCGACAATCTGGGACGCGTACTCGTCGAGGAGAACCTTCTGGTAAAGGGTTCATCTACAATATTTGCGATTGGAGATAATGCTCACTATGCTGACAAGCGCTTTGGCGTTCTTCCTGGCCTTGCGCCCGTTGCGATGCAGCAAGGAAAGCTCGCCGCTGAAAACATTATCGCACTGCTCTCTGGAAAACCAACCAAAGCCTTCCGCTATCTGGACAAAGGAGAAATGGCAACAATTGGTCGACGGAAGGCCGTGGGAGCCTTTAAAGGCATAAGATTCACCGGTCTCTTTGCTTGGCTAGTTTGGATGTTGGTTCACATTTATTACCTTATTGGCTTCAGAAATAAAATTTTTGTCTTCTTGCAATGGATTAGTAGCTACGTCTTCTTCAAGAGAGGTGCGCGTATTATTACATCACGCAGCTGGCGTGGAGATGAATAACATAGCGACGGGATCTGAATTTAATCAACCAATCCGTTTTAAGTAGGCGTGGATGACCTACTAGATTCCTTGAGGAAAATCTTCGGGGCACTTGGGATCTAAATATCTTAGCACTTCAACGCATACCCTATCCGCGAATGATCAAGTCCTATGGAGGGATCGTCCATGTCATACCATTGCGTTATCGAAGATCACTACCGAAGGGAATAGTAGCGTTAAACGCAACGGTTAACATCAAAACTGTAAAGCATGCGCAACGGGAACGAGACATCATAGTTCTAAATGTCATTGACACATATCAATACTGACGATAGGCTTTACCATTCAACATCACTTTTTAGAAGAGACGTAATATGGAAATTGCAGTTATCCCTACATTCATTGCTTTGATGTTTTTTAGCTCTATCGGCTTGTTAGGATTTTGGATCATCTCTCTGCGCCGTGTTGTTAGCACAAACGAAGTACACATTATCCAAAGCGCCAAGAAAACTGTGTCGTTTGGTAAAGATCAAGAATCTGGCAATACGTACTACGAATGGCCGGCATGGATTCCTGTCATTGGCATCAACGTCATTAAGCTGCCTGTGAGCGTATTTAGTCTACGCCTGAAAGACTACGAAGCATACGATAGCGGGCGTCTTCCGTTTGTCCTTGACCTAGAGGCGTTCTTCCGCATAAGTGACTCAAACGTTGCCGCGCAGCGTGTTTCGCACTTTGGCGAACTCAGCAATCAACTGACCAGCATCCTTCAAGGCGCTGCTCGTACGATTCTTGCCAGTAAGACGATTGAAGAAATCATGCAAGGTCGCTCAGAGTTTGGCGATGCCTTCACCAAGGAAGTCAACGAGCAACTTAAGGCATGGGGTGTTACAACCGTTAAGAACATTGAGCTCATGGACATTCGTGATAGCCGCGATTCGCAAGTGATTCAAAATATCATGGACAAGAAAAAATCCGAGATTGAAAAGGAATCACGAATTGTAGTGGCAGCCAACAAGAAGGCTGCACAAAATGCAGAAATTGATGCACAGCGAGAGGTAGAACTGAACAAGCAAGTGGCCGCAGAGCAGGTGGGCATCCGTACGGCAGAAAAAGATAAAGCTGTAGGTATTGCAAACGAAAAATCACAGCAAGACATCAAGGCGCAGCAAAAGATCACAAGTGAAAAGTCCATGGAAGTTGCTCGAGTAGAGAAAGTTAAGACGGCTGAAATTACGAAAGACGTTAATGTGGTTAAGGCCGAAGAACAACGCCAAACGGATGTTATTCAAGCTGAAGGTCAGAAGCAAAAGACAGTACTTATCGCTGAAGGTCAACTTGAAGCGCAGCGTCGTGAGGCTGAAGCGATTCAAGTCAAAGGCCAGGCTAATGCCGAGGCAGAAAAGGCTCTCCAACTTGCTCCTGTTGAAGCCCAGATTGTGCTTGCCAAGGAGATTGGCGAAAATCTAAGCTATCAGCAGTACCTCATTACGATCCGTCAGGTTGAAGCTAACCAAGCCATCGGCGTCGAACAGGCTCGCGCATTGGAAAGAGCTGATATCAAGGTCATCGCCAACAGCGGTACCGTGAGTAGCGGCATAGCTAGCTTGGGTGATTTATTCACGTCTCAAGGCGGTCAAAACGTTGGAGCTGCGCTGGAAGGCCTGGCAAACTCAGACATTGGTAAGCAATTGCTAGATAAGATCGTTACGAACAAAAAGCATTAAGATTACTTCAACTCTTTGAAGAAAAAGCTGTCGACGCCAAGTCCACGCCAGTTTCACAACTCCTGACGTAGAGCCTCTCGCAGCAACACTGTCACAGCATCAACTACTGGAGATAATTTTTTCTTTACCGGTGTGATGATTGACACAGGAACCGGCT
>JBIKKO010000287.1:0-3248 GCA_044360315.1 Oligoflexales bacterium | reverse complement strand
GTGCATTGATTGTGGATTGGCTTGTTGTATTGAGGTTTTAAAAAAATCCAGAAAAAAATCCGTACTGTTCGGTGGTTGTAGTTTAGTGCCTGTGGACCTTGCGCCTTCTTTGATGTTTTTTATACCCCTCGTTCTTGATTTGCTGCATTTACACACCGTATACTTAAAGCAAGAGTCACTCATCCAGCCGTCGCTTTAAAACTATTAGGAGAGTAGAGTTATGAACTCCGCGCCAAATCAGTCCAATAATACCTTTAATTCGCAGCCGGCACCCGGCACGCAGAGTAACCCGTTTACGGCGGATCTTAAGGGCGAGTTTACCAGTAACTTTGGAACTAACACGAATGCGGTGTCGCAGATTTTCAAGGATGGAAGCTTCGGTGGCTCCAACCGGAATCGATATATCGTGTACGGAATTCTAGGTGTGGTGGTCCTTGTCTTAGGCTGGTTCATCCTTAGCACTGGTGATGAAGCGTCGGTTACAGAGGGAGAGGTGGCGACCGAGGAGGAAGCCACCGAGGAAACCGGAACAGCAACAACGCCAGCTCCCGCCGATGCCACCGCAACGGATGCGACGAGCGCGACGTCCACAGAAACCCAAGCTACTGCGGAAGCAGCTCCTCAAGAAGCGGTTTCTGCATCCATCACTCTCATGAGTCCTGAGAATGGTGCAACGCTTTCTTACGATGAAACTCAAGGATCATCGCCGTTTTCTTGGAACGGTGGCCCCGGTACAATCGTGTTCTCTCGTCACAGCAGCATGCAACCAGAAGTCATGCGTGTGAAAGTTTCCGGATCAACATATTCTTTCAATCATCCATGGCCTGGACAATGGTTTTGGAAGGTTGAGGGTGATGCTGGTGCCAGCGAGGTTCGATCTTTCACGGTTAATCCACCAGTACGACGCAACGTTGCGATGACGGCGCCTGCATCAGGCGGAACCATAGCTGGTACCGGCGGAGTCGTGTCGTGGACGGGTGATTCTGGAGTTGCTTACTATAGAGTTGAGCTGTCGCAAGGGGATGATTGGGCAAACCCTCAGTTTAAATTCTCGAGTTCAGGTTCGCAGGTGCAGTTGAATGGTGTGACAGCAGGACAGTACAATATGCGTTTAGGTGCATTTTCTGAGGTTTCAGGGCGTTGGGAGTTTACTCAACCCATTCCTGTTACCGTGCAGTGAGATAATCCCAAAGACCTTTTTGCCACCTGCTTCGGCGGGTGGTTGTTTTATTTTTAAGAGGTTCATCAAAGAGTCCCTCGTTTATACGAGTAAAAAGAAGCTGCTTTTGGCTTTGACTTCAAGGATGGGTTTATGACATCGTTTGGCCTATGGATAAGGCAAGCCTCAGATCGTATTATCGCACTTTGCGCGCACAGATATCATCAGACTTAGCTAGTCATTGGTCTGACAAGTTGGTGCAGGATTTGCGCATGCGTCTTAGATTGAGTGGTTTTGACGGTGTACTCTATCTTTTTTTCCCGATTCCGGGGGAGCCGGATTTGGTAAGTCGCCTCGGGCAAGATCGCACGCAGATTGCCATGCCTCGCATCATCGATAAAACAAAAATGAGCTTTTATCTTTGGAGTTATGGCGACCCGGTACGCATAGGGTCTTTTGGTATCATGGAACCAGTTGATCTCTCGTTTCCGGTGGAGCCTAAGTTTGGAGATGTGGCGATTGTACCCGCTTTAGCAGCCGACATCCATGGTTATCGGCTCGGGTATGGTGGCGGATATTATGATCGTTGGTTAAGTCAGTTTAGATCAAACCTAGCGTTTGTCGCCGGTGCCGTGTTTCCACCCTGCGTGACCAAAGACCGTTTGCCGTTTGAGCCTCATGATCAACCTTTGGACGTATTACTGTCAGCCACTTAGTTGCGTTTGATTTTGAATCCGTCTCATCATGACTGATGCGGTTGATGGTCAGGATTGAAGCTTTCGGGGGCGTTTGAGACGCTCTTTCTTATCATGACATCCTGATTTTAAGGTTTTGTGAAATACTGCTACAGACCGCAGCTCCCTATCATGTCTCGTGCCTGGATTCTTCATAGGGGTTTACCCGATGATGCGAACAGATGCCACGAGCCTAAACGTCCTCATAAGTTTCGGTGAAGTCGGGGTCCCCGAAAACCGTCGGCAAACAGTGAAGTGATCGATCGCTGACCTCTCGTCTGAGGGCCGTTTCCATAGGTGACAGTCGAAGTGTATAACTCTTTGACACTTAGGCAGGGGAATCAAAAATTAATCTTTAAAATTTCAGATATTTGCATTCATCTGCCTTTGGCCATGCGTTTGCATCCACGGTTCGAGTGTTCACGACCCGCAGTGCCGTACTGCTGGTTGGTGAATGCCTAAGTTCGAACTGAGCTGAATCTGGCTGGGAGTCCCCATGAACCGACCGCTTGCTGCTGCGCAGATGTATGAAAATTTCTTTGAGTCCAACGTGCCGCCACTGCCGTTACCAATGGTATGGCGAGTTGTTTATAATGAGGCCATTCGCGGGAATCACATTCTTTTTGATCCCGATGATATTCGGGCCATCGAAGAGTATTATCATTCGCCACAGTTTAAGTTGCGTCCTGAAAACAATACCGCAATGGCCCGCTTTGCGGTGAAGTTTTTTGGAAGCAGTGATTTTGGTGAAATGAAGGCTATGTTTAAGGGCCTAACGCTAGAGCAAAAGGCAGTCGCACTGATTCTTTACAGGCGCTCGATTTCCGTATGGAAAGAATGGTTGAAACGAAATTTAAATTGAGCAATGCCCTGCATTTAACTCTGTTTTGCATACCCTGGCTAGATCCTGCGGTTCAGGATGGTTTCTTTGTTTGACTTTCGATCCATCGTTTTTTTCTTTCAGGACGTCACTGAACCTTGATCCCTAATGCCCCATCCACCAAATCAACATACACCGTTGAACCGTCACTAATACCGCCAGAGATCAGGGACCGGCCAATTTTTGTCTCGAGGTCTCTTTGAATATATCGCTTCAGCGGTCTAGCCCCAAATACGGGATCATAGGCGCTTGCTGCAATATGTGTAACCGCAGCGTCGGAAAGGGCTAAAGAGATATGGCGGTCCTTTAGCCTGTCCCCCAATGATTTCGTCAACAAGCGTACGATTTTTGTAATTTCCGGCATCGTTAACGGTTTAAACATGATGATGTCGTCGATCCGATTCAACAATTCAGGACGAAACTGTGCACGTAATGCCTGCATGACGTCTGCGCGCGCTTGCTCTTTGATATCCCC
>JBIKKO010000126.1:0-10270 GCA_044360315.1 Oligoflexales bacterium | reverse complement strand
ATTGAGATTGGTACTGTCACTCCCCTACCCCAGCCCGGAAATCCGAAGCCGCGCCTCTTCCGCTACCCCGAAACGCAGTCCATCATCAATCGCATGGGCTTTAATAGCGAAGGTGCCGAGGCCGTGTTGGGACGCCTCCGTCAGCTAAACTGGTCTTCGACAAGGGTACCCCTTGGAGTTAACGTGGGCAAAAATAAAAACACAGCCCCTGAGCAGGCCATAAAAGACTACACGACGGGTATCGAAACATTTGCCCCGAACGCAACTTGGATTACGATCAACATATCATCACCGAACACCCCTGGATTGCGAAGTCTTGCAACGTCAGAATTTATTAAAGACATGGCCCACGCTGCAGGAATTTACCGCAATAGATGCTGGATCAAACTCGACCCCGACATGGATAAACCCACCCTACAGCGACTTATATCAACCATCGCCGAGCAAGACTTTGCTGGTGTGATAATTTCAAACACCCATCGAGTCGAGTGGCCACAAGCCGGCGGCCAAAGTGGTCACCCGCTTCTATCCCCATCGAATACCTGCCTTGAATGGACTTGGCAGGTGACAAAGGGATCACTGCCCATTATCGCAACGGGCGGTGTTCTATCGGGTATCGATGCTTTTCACAAAATTGCCCGCGGCGCAGTCGGAATTCAAATTTATACGGCATTGGTCTATCGAGGGCCTGGCGCCGTATATAGGATTTGCGAAGAACTAGCTCACGAACTGAAGTTACGGGGCTTTGCCTCGGTCGAGGACGCAATTGGATCGTGCTATCTCTGACACCTTAAAAATGGGAAGTTCAATTAATGGAAGTCACGCGGCGTATTCGGGATAATATTCACGGAACGATTAATATTTCTGCTTTTGAGGACTTAGTCCTTGCTCATCCCATATTTCAGCGCCTACGACGGATCAAACAATTGGCATTCCTGCAATACGTTTTCCCTGGAGCAAGCCACAGCAGGTTTGAACACAGCCTTGGCGTGATGCACCTGGCAGGCGTTGCCTGGCACAAGTTATACGAAAATCAGCAAGCTTTGCGTCACACCACAAAAAAATATGAAAATTTCGCTCAAATTGAGCAAGGCAGGGGTAACGAACCTGGCTCTCATGGCCTTTTAAACCCGACATTTAGCATGATCGATGACATATTTAGCGACAGTTACCCCTTGCAAGCTCTAAGATTAGCAGCTCTTCTCCACGACATCGGACACTCTCCCTTCTCCCACAGTGGTGAGGGTTTTATGCCCACCTGGCAACAGGTCTATGACATCCGGCATCAGCTACCAACTTATATCGCCACCTTTATTGAAGGAAAGTGCCAAGCATGGCGCTCCGCCGGTCGCTCCCCAGAAAATATTCAGGTTCGTCATGAGCTATATACTCTATTGGCAATAGACCGCGTTCTGGCGGATATTTATCGCGAAAATTCAAAGATTAAAGGACCTAAGGTCACGGCTCAAGACATTGCATCGATCATTGCACCTGAAATAGCCCCTTCCAAAAACAGTCCTTTATGGAAATATGGAATTCACCATCTCTGTCACGAACTCGTTTCAGGCGAGTTTGACGTAGATCGTATGGATTATCTGCTGCGGGATAGTCGTGAATGCGGAGTGGTCTATGGGATATTTGACGAAAGTAGGATTCTTAACTCTCTGGCCGTCTATTGGGATCCATCACACCAATCTCTACATTTAGCCATTCAATTCTCTGGCCTAGCGGCATTTGAAGACTATCTTCGCGCGCGTCATTCGATGTATCTGCAGCTATACTTTCACAAGACATCCGTGGCTGCCGAAGCCATGATCAAAAAAATCACACGCATGCTCAATGGCTGGACTTTACCACTTAATATCGATGAATATGCCGCCATCGACGAACATAATATTCCGTCGATACTGATGGATGCTGGCCAGACAAGAATTAAAGATCCGGAACAGTTAAAAGCATTTACAACGATTGTCCACGATCTCATGTTTCATCGTCGACTTTGGAAGCGGGCCTTTGAAGTTGCCTCCAATACAGGGCCTTCAAAGGGTGTTGAAAGTATCGACGAAGCGGCAACTGTGATCGCAAGCCTCGGGTATAAGTTTGAGAAAGTATCAAGCAGTAACTCCTTGACGAGATTTCGTCCACGCTCAGCAAACGAACCCAGCCGACATGCGATGCGCCTCATCAAAAAAGATGACTTTCAGTTCCCCAGAGTTATTCCTATCGAGGATCAGCTAAGCTTGATCGATCAGAACTCGCAGATTCATATCACCCGTCTTTACGTCGAAAACTATAAGGAGCCCGAGACTGGACGCTCCTCCATTGATATCGTCCGCGATGAGCTACAAAAGCTAATCAGGGCGAGATAGTTAGGAAATTGTTATTTCCAAGTAACATGATAAACCGTTGATGTTGAGTCGAAGCTTCTAATTGCGTTATCTAAGTCTGACCGATGATATAGCGCTCCATCCTAGCGACTTGCTGGAGGGTTAGACTCCTTACACAACATGAGAAACTTCACGCACTCCCGGGCCGAGACCTCATCATAGCCGTAACGGCGCTCAAGCTCCGTCATTGTGGATCGGGCTGCCTGGATTTGGCGCTCGTTGAACTGCCGTTCATGATCGGTACCCAATGCCAAAATCGCCTTAAGATTCGACTCGATTTGCCGCGACTTCTGCTGATAATAATGGTCTTTAATCATCTGCAAATGATCGTAGAAAATCACACTGTAATCAATTTTAGCTTTGGGGTTATCAATCTTATAGCTCGCAATTCTAGATAGCAAACTTTCCCTAAAACGCGACGGGTCGCCGCTTGCAACGCCCAGTATTGTCTCGACATCTCGCATCAAAACATCAGACGGAGCTTCGGACGCGTCTGTCTTTCGATTAAATATTTTTTCTTTCTTAACAAACGCCACTGCATGGTCGACGTAACGTGACAATAGTTGATCATATTGCCCTGCTTCAACCAAATTCATAGCACCTAAAATTTCGTCTTCAAAGACTCCGGCAAACCAATCTCGAACGTTGCGGATAAAAAACGCCGCGTCATGATACTTATTTCTGGCTTCAAATTGCAAAAAATCATAGACACTGCGATCTTTTAGCAGTCGTTCAAGCTCTGCAAAAATGGCCATCGGCGTCACAGTCTTGTTTGCGGATTCTTCTGCAACCCGGTAAATCAAAGCTTTCACCTCACGCGGGGATGCACCAAAGCGGCCTTCGTAGATGACGTTGCCAACCGATTCCCCCATAATTAAATGACGAATCTGTTTTAAAATCATGATGTCGGCCGCGACATATGCATCACCCAAATGCCGATTGTCATACAGCATGGCTTTGACAAATGGCTCAAGCCTATTAATCACCCCCTTAAACTCACTTGAAAACGACTCAGGATCCGGGTGCTTTAACCGTGTCAAAACCGCCCAAATACAAAGTGCCTCTAAGGCATGAGGTGCAATTTTCTTCGATTTCGAAATGGCTGCCACGTCCTTCTGGTAAATCCTCACTTCATCAGAAATCTTTAAGAGATAAGGCACAGTAATCAATTCGAACCTGCCACGGAACGAACTAAAATCAGGCAAAGTTTTGAACGCATCAAGATGCTTCTCGTTAGCAGTAGCGAAAAAAACCACATCCAGATTTTGTGTCGCAGATGGCAAACCAAGCGTCGCCCGCTCCACTGTTGTTAACAGGTATTTAAAGGCCTCCAGCGGGCGCTTCAAGAGGTCACTGAATTCAAGAATCCCACGATTAGCTTCAACAATTTCACCAATTGACTCCGTAAATCTGATGTTATGCAGCACGGCAGGAAGATTTGCTATGTTCCGATCCATAGTCAACTGCTTTTCCTGCGCATCGACTGACATCTGAGGTTCAACCGTCGATATGCCAATACGATATTGTCTTGAGTAAAAAAATCGCTCAACTTGAATGTGCCTAAAGACCTTTTCAACCTCGCCATCATAAGCAGCCAGGAGATTTTCAAAGATCAACTGATTTCTCTTACTTAGACCAGGTAATAGAATATGAGGAGGAAGCTCAACAGCTTCCGGCAAGACACCTTCAATATCAGCCACCATCTTCCTCAGGATCTGCTCCCTGAACGGCATCGGAATTAGATAAAGAGGATTTTCTTTGAACTCGCTTTGGAGTTTACTGGATATTTGATTATCATCTAGAAACGCATAACTTTCATCCCTCGTTCTACCATCATCGTAACGAGCAGCAAAACCAATAGGGCCAGACTCACCACTGACGGCGCGTGGCGTTGAGCCTTTGTCTACTGGAAATATCCAGTTAAATCGGTAAACTGCACCATCATCAGCCTCACTATACTTCTGCATACCATGGGCAATCGCTTCGATGGTTGATGATTTCGCTGAACCATTCGGACCATGCAAAAATATTACTTTATTGGCAACACCTTGCCGCACAAATGCTTGGAGCACACGAAAAATCTCAAGCTGAACCGTTTCGCCACCGACGATTGGAACTCCTTTTTCGGTACCTATATCAAACAGCTTAAATCGGGGGAGCTCATCGATCTGCTCAATCCTATGACGATCAAGATCCTTAACTGGTCTGGTCTCTCCGAAATAATTCAAACAATCTCGAACGTATTCGGCCGCATTTCGCATCAATGCGCGAGGCCTCAGCCGAACTAGATCCATGTACTGATCAAATGACAGCAAACTTTGTCGCTCTTTAAAGATACGCTTCACATCTTTGGATAAATCTTTAATCATTTCGTCTCTCGTGGTCATGGATTATAAACTTTCTGACAGTTTCACTGACAAGGTCAAGATTCCTGATTGGTTTGGTTAAAACCGCCGTTGCACCAGCTTCCACCGCCTCACTGACATCTTGATCACGTGGATCAAGCCCCGTGACCAAAATAATAGGAATCTGTTTATTGAATGCTCGAATTTCTTTTACAAAGTGTACGCCATTAACTCCTGGCATGTTAAGATCTGTCAAAATAGCCATGTAGTCACCACTACACACTCCCGATATAGCTTGCCTAGGATCCAAAAATGTTCTGACCATGAATTCGTCAGCTAAACATAGCATCAGAACATCAAGCATGTCCGGGTCGTCATCGATAACCATAATAACCGGTTTTGTCATAAATCCAGTATACCCCGGATTCAGCCTGACTACGGCAAAAAACTTAATCAACCTGCCGCAGACTGGTTCGTGATAAGTATAATTTGCTGGGGGGACAGTGTCATGTTAAACTGTGAAAAACCTTAGGAAGGTTCCGGCTTTTAAATAATTTTCAAAATAGGATCTTCACTTCATGAAGAAGACGTTCATCATCGATACCAATATTTTACTCAACAACCCCGCAAGTATTTTCAAGTTCGATGACAACGACGTCGTGATCCCAATATCAGTTATCGAGGAAGTCGATACCTTTAAAAAGGACCTCAGTGAAACTGGTCGAAATGCGCGCGAAGTTAGCCGAATTCTTGATCGACTCCGGGAGCGAGGCACATTGTCTGCTGGTATACCCTTGTTTGAGGGACGCGAAGACAGTGGACGGCTGTTCGTTAATCTTGGTGCCGACTATGATCTTGTAGGACGCTTGGCTCAAAACACCGATAATCAAATTTTAGCGGTAGCACTCACCATGCAAAAGCAGCATGGCTCCAGTCGCAAAGTGGTCATAATAACCAAAGATTCAAACCTTCGTATCAAGGCCGATGCATTCAACATATCCGCTGAAGATTTCGAGGCCGATAAAGTTGATATCAGCCACCTCTACAAAGGCATCTCAACGATGCGCGTATCAGCCGACGTGATTAACGAATTCTATTCACGTCGAGAGATCAGAATGGATGACAAAGGTCTGTTTCCTAACCAATTTGTCATCCTTGAGGATGAAACAGATCCAAATCAGTTTGTTTACGGGATGTATGACGGACACGACCGACTCGTTAGGATGCTAGACCCCCACAGCGAGGGGGTTTGGGGTATATATCCACGCAACATAGAGCAGACGTTTGCCTTAGAAGCACTTCTTGACGACAACATAAAGCTAGTGACTCTGAGCGGGGGCGCGGGGACCGGCAAAACGTTGATGGCTATTGCCGCTGGGTTATCAAAGACAACAGACGACGATGAATATCACAAGCTTTTGGTCGCCCGTCCCATATTCCCTCTTGGCAAAGACATCGGCTTTTTACCGGGTGATCTAGACGAGAAACTTAACCCTTGGATGCAGCCAATTTTTGACAACCTTGAACTTCTTCTGAGCGGAGGTCAACAAGGCCGTACGAAACGCTTTAGTAAAAGCTACCAAGAGCTCATCAATCAAGGCATGTTAGCTGTTGAACCTCTCACTTATATCCGTGGTCGAAGCCTGCCAAACCAATTCTTCGTGGTCGATGAGGCGCAAAACCTTACCCCACATGAAATCAAAACCATCCTCACTCGCGCTGGAGAGGGCACTAAAATTGTTCTGACGGGGGACCCTTATCAAATTGATAACCCATACATCGATAGCGAAAACAACGGGCTGACTTATGTGATCGAAAAATTTAAAAATGAGCGTATCGCGGCCCACGTAACCTTCAATCGAGGTGAACGAAGCGAGCTGGCAACCCTTGCAGCTGCCTTGTTATAGACACTGTATTTTGTTTAGAACGGCTGTCATCTACCCCCCCTTTGTGCGGCTCAATTGCATGTAGGGTGAGGGATCTGGGGGCCTGTTTTTGGACAGGCTCGCAAGATGAGGGCCTCAAAAACGCACCCCCGCTTAATTTATAAGCATCTGAAAATATTTAAGAAATAAACAAAATACGAACACATCGTTGATTTTCGGCACTTTCCAAATCCCCGCTCAATGTGTTAGCCTCGAAGCTTAGGTGGCTATCTGCCACGAAAAAAACCTCAAGAGGAGTCGCTGTTTGCAAGTTATCAATCGTGCTGCCGCCCGCAATTACACTAAGGTTCGCCTCGTCGGCGAAGAGACCAACGAAATCGTATCCGTCCTAGAAGCCCTCTCCCGCGCTGAAGACGCTGGCCTCGACCTTGTCATGATCAGTGACAAGGGTGACTTCCCAGTTATGCGCGTACAGGACTTCAAAAAGGTTCAATACGAACTCAAAAAATCGAAGAAAAAGCAGATCGTCCAGGAGCTTAAGGAGATTCAGCTTAAGCCGAACATCGCTGATCATGACTTCCAAACCAAAATCAATGCAATCGAGAAGTTCTTGTCCCGCGGCGACAAAGTTAAAGTCGTAGTGAGGCTTAAAGGTCGGGAACGCGAAAACCCTGAGCGTGCCAGAGCTTTACTTGATAAGGTGATCACGAGCACCAAGTGTAAAGCCAGTCATGTTCCAGGACCCATCACCATGGCCATCCTTGAGCCTGTCAAATAGCCTCCACAAGCCGGACTTGAGACCAAAAGGCGTCATCCCCAACTTCCGGCCAAAGATCGACCACCGCTGAGACTTCAGCTTTCATAACCCACGTCCAGGCCAGCAGTTTTGACGTGGGGTTTCATTTTGCTCATCCTAAATACCAACTAAGCCTTGTACCAAGGATTAAATGCGCCAAAACCCGAAGTTGTTTGAGCAAGATGGGCGTAAGTTGACATCCAGCCCAAAAGTGCTGTCTAATTTTATAGAGACAAGATTCAAGTCAGGACAATAAAGCAAGTTACAAGGATGTAACGGCACTGCTTGATCATATCGCCAAACGGCTGGTGCCGTTTTTGATACCAAGGAGGTTACGCGATGAAGAAGATTGCCGAGAATCGATACCCACATTCGGCCACCCTGTTTAAATTCTGTAAAGAGGCCCTAGAAATTCGCTATGAAGGCAACGTTAAAGTCATCGACCAAGACGTAGGTGCAATTCTTGGATATGATCCTGCTGATTGTAGCCACTGGAAAAAAGGCAAAAAAAACATTCGTGCCCTTTCAACCCTGCGCACGATCGCCGATCATCTTTCTATTGATGAAAGATTACTTATCGATATCGCCTCTGGTAAGGTTGGCTTTGACGAGGCGGTGTTTGAATATCGTGGCTACGGCGCTTTTGGACTAACCGGCCGTACCAGCGAAAATTTGAAAAAAGAGTTCTTCAAAAATCCAACTCGTTACCAAGGTAACAATACACGCGCCACCTTTGAAGAGCTTTTTGATGTCGATCGTCCCAGCATCTCAAGGGCTGTCGATTCCATCCTCACCGCTGGGAAATTTGAGGAAGCTCCGATCTATATTCCAGAAATTTGTCAGCTCTTCCCAAATTTTACGGTCACTGCTGATTCAAGCCTAACTAAGCCAATTGAAGTCCAAGCGGAGGGAGAGGGCCAAGAGATGAAGGTAAACATTACCTTTAGCGGCAGTGAAATGCGCCCATACCTTCGCTTTCTTGTAGCGCGGCAGCTTTACAAGTATCTGTGCGTTAGTGGTAACCCGCATGTGGCTCATATTCGCTCGTGTCCAGATGAGGTTGTTGACATCCGCGCAAATCTATTTGCAGGACTACTGCTGATTCCTGGTAAAATGCTTCGCAAAGAAGTTGAGAAGGTGGATGCTTCCCATGACATTGTTAACCAACTTTCCGAAGCATTCTGGGTCTCAAAGGCCATGATGAACCAGCGCCTTCGCGATTATATGGAAAATCTAACCTAATCAAGTCGACTAAGATACCGAGCCAAAGGGATTTCCCTTTGGCTTTTTTATTTTCTCCAAACTGTCTCCCCCTTCTCCTCTCCTAACTAATTTAAGTTTAAAACAATAAATCCGATACCTTCCTAGGTAACTGGATAGTCATGGGTCAGTCAGCTAACTTGGATCTGGGGACAGATATGAGCAATACATTCAAACTCCGCAATGGCCGCATCCTTCTCTCTACAGAGGCTCCTGGAGGAATTTACAACTCCTCGCAGCTGAAGAAAATCGCGTCCTTATGTGACGGGGATTCTGTCACAGTTAAGGCCACAGAAGACCAACGCTTGGCATTGATCGTTCATCCTGAAAAGGCTGCAAACGTCGCCGCCGAACTGCAATCGATGGGACTTGGCGTTCGCCACTACCAAGACGGCCTGCATCAGCCGGTGTCTTGCATAGGCGAACTTTGCGAATATCATGAACAAGATGCCCTCGGCAGCGCCCTGGACATTTCAAATGAGCTGGAAGGAATCACGTTAAATAATCCGCTAAAAATCGGCATCAATGGCTGCGCACGCTGCTGCGTACCATGTCACACACTCGATATCAGCGTGGTCGGAGACAATCACGGCTACCGTATCTCTTTGGGCGGTAAAAACTCACAGCTTCCCGAAATGGCAGGATTCATGGCCGAAGCTATACCGCCTGCTGAATTGCCACGAGTACTCCGATCCGTTGTCGATATCTACCAAAATAACGCAAGCGAAGGAGAAACACTCCAAGAGATGATCGACCGACAGGGCGCACAACTATTCGTCGACGCCTTGAAACCTTGGAGTCAGGATGCATCGGTTACAAACGATCCTTACCAAGATGCTCAAGCACCTTCTCTTACAGAGTCACCCCTCGAAAGCCCGATTGATGACCAACAGCCCGAGCAAGACCAGATCAATGCACGCGTCGAAGATGATCTTGCTATCGAAACCCAAAAATTAGATGAAAACACCCTCAATCAATCCATTGATCGAGATAGCGATCATGATCCTCACGGACATGACGCGGAGCCTTCAATTCTTCATGACGAACCACCAACGGATTATGCCGATCTTAACGCGCATATGACGTCACCTACTGAACTTGAAACCGAAATCCGTGTATCGCCAATTTCTGCCGGGATTGACGTTGATCTTGTCGTTAACCATAATGTAGATCATGCAATGCAGGATGTTCAGATTTCTTCTGACCATGAAGACCTAACCCAACATAGCCAAAACGGCGCTGACGAGCGCCCTACCGATATATCTTCAGAGCAACATGTCCAACTTGATACCCGTGTTGAGGAGCATTCCGATCTTAATGTAAGTACTGATTCGCCTTTCCCAGCAACGACGATAATGAAAGATGGCCCATCCCCTAACGCTGACGATGTTCTGACGGTCACTGAGAATTCGCGAGATGGTATATCAAACAAAGCCACAGAGGGTGCAGAGACGACGACGCAAGATGAGCACCATGAGATGTTGGCCGAGGATAAACTAGATACCCCGCATACAAGCATTGAGGAGAATTTAACCACCAACGCAGCTGAAGTGCCTGCAGGCGATCATGTTGCCAGACTGCCTAGCATAGAAAATC
>JBIKKO010000286.1:0-3267 GCA_044360315.1 Oligoflexales bacterium | reverse complement strand
TTTTCTCCAGGCTCGTCACTTATCTGATCGGTAATATCGAGTGCCAGCGAATTATCTGGAACCTTAGCTAAGAGGTTGTCTAGGGCTTCATTGTATCCGCGGGGGAAATCCTCTTGCTGCGCTTTCATGTTGGCAGCATCCTGGCCCCTGCGTATCCCATCGCGATAGGCCTCTGACAGAGACGGAGTTGTGGCAGCTGTCTGACGACCAGTACGGTATCCGCGTGAGAAGTCTCGGCGCTCGCCTTCTGAGGTTCCAACTGCATTGCCAACTTTAGCTGCATCCGCCTGACCCTGAGCTCGAGCGGCCTCAGGCGCTCGCTCCTGAGCCTCTTGCTGTGAGTGTCGAGATGACTCCTCATCGGCCCTTGCCAAAACAGCTTGTAACGCGGCGTTATAGTTTGCAATGACCTCGTCTAAGTATCGTTTTGCTGTCTGGGCCTCTCTATTTTCGCGCTCCCAATCTGATTGTGCCGCTGCAAGAGTAGGGCGATGACGATCAAGTTCATTCTGAGCAATTTGCTCCCTATCTTGTGCCCTGCTTAGCTCCCGTTCCGCTTGGTCAAGTTGTGATAAAGCGGGGAACCGATCTGATTGGAATCTAGCCAGGTTATTGCGGTTAGTTACAATATTACTTTCGATTTGGGTTATCTGGGAGTCAAGTTGGTTGACGTCATTTTCAGCCTGAGTTAAGGCTAGTTGTGCTAGTCGCAGACTGCGTTCGTGTGTCTTGCGCTCCTGTCGAGCTCGGGTCAGTTCCGCCCGAAGTCTGGCGGCCTCCTCAGGGTTTGCTGTCTCATCGATCTCACTCAGCGCGCGTTCGATTATGACGATTTGCTGGTCGGTTCTAGTGACGTTAAGTTGGTGATCGTCACGCTTACGACGTAGAAAAGGGATTTCCGAAGATCTGTCCTCGCGCTGCCGGGTGGCTCTTTCCCGGTCAAACTCTAAACTCGTGATTTTGGATTCTGTTGATCGGATGTTTTGCTCGATGTCGAGTAGTTGACGACGTGCCACTTCTAGCTGGCTTTGCGCAGTCCTCGCATTTTGCTGAGCTTCATTTTGATTGGCGGTAAGACGTGAGTTGACTGCGACTTCCCGGTCTAATATTAATCTTGCTTGATTGGCTTGATTAAGCTCTTGCTGGTATCTTGCTCGGGCCCTAGGTACATCCAAATCTTGAGCTCTGAGTGGCGTACTGATTAAAAGGGTCAAGCCAATCAAGACCCAAATCGATCGCCGCTGTCTAACTGGTTTTCCGTTTTCTGTAGAACTTAATCTTTGGGTTCGCATACAAATCCTCCCTCATTCATATTGACCGTTGATGCTGACACTTTCACCACACTTTCCGCTCCTTAGATTGGTTTTGTATGTGTCAAAGTGAGTCGCGTCTTAAGATTGCAATTTGTGTGCTTATGGTCAGGTTGGCGTTGAGCTTCTATGATGTTGTTTCGGATTAGACGGCTGGCTAGTGAAAAGCGATGGTTGTACAAAGCTTTGTATGACCTGTTCATCATGCTTTTGCGCGAGAGGTGTCACTTGTGTTTATCATGAGTCAGTCTCAAGTCTTGTTGGTGCGCCTTGACCCCGGTGCGGGTGAAGTGAGTGGTTCAATTTTGAGACTGGTTTAGTTTTGAACTCAATCATAGAGGCGCAACATGATACTAATGTTCAAATATTTTGCATTAGGGTGTTGGGTTCGCGCCGAGAGTTTCAGCTCGGGCGACATCTGAGATGGACTGCTGGGGGCCTCTATTGGGGGGAAGGCATTTGATCATTCAAAAAACAAAAATTTGATTAAAATTTAATCAAATTAATATTTCGTAAACGGGGTAAATCATTTGACTCGGTGAATGAGAACAGGCGACAATAAAAGTATAGAAATTTCAGATCCGAAAACACCGTGAATAGAGACTGTTGGGGGCGTCTGTGATCTTAGGTTATCCCAAAAAGCTTCAAGCTTGGACCCTAGCTATAGTGTGTTGGTCGTTGGTCGACACACTATACGGCGGAGTGGTGGTTGGGGATACTCCGATTGGCGGAAATCCACAGGTCGAGTTGGGTCTACCGACGTCTTACCATGATGAGACGGTGACAGTTAGTCGAAAGCAATATGTGCTTAGTTGGAATTATCAGTTGAGGGTTCCGGAATGGGTTGGTTGGAGTTTGCATAGGAGACTCCTTGGAACGACTTCGCGATCGGAGGGCTTTCGTTTGGACCGAGATCTGGATGAAGCGTTGGTTGACTTGGGATTGGACTCGGTTGGTCCCACTGCTTACCGCGGGTCATGTCTAGAACGGGGGCATCAAGTCGCCAGCGCAGATCGCACTGCCAATGAGTTTGATAATCAGATCACCTTTCAAATGAGTAACGTGGTGCCTCAGACGAAGTTTTTGAATCGCGGGTCTTGGTCTAGTTTAGAGCGATTTCTTCGCCGTCAAGTGCTGGAACAGCAAGAGTCTTTGCAGATCTATGCAGGGATTATTCCTGGTGCTCCCTCCGATGTGATAGGCGTTGACCGCGACATCCATGTCCCGTCAGCGAATTTTAAGGTTGTTGTGTATAAGCCTAGGCCCAGGGACGGTGGAGACCCCGCAAGGTATTTTGTTGTAAACTTTCCGAACTGGACTAGTACAGGAACGAATCCCGTTCTTGACAATGCGCAGGCTTGTTGGGACGGCAAATACTTGGCCGGACAAGATGAGGAAAACCGTCAAGCCTTTTGGCGTCCGCACCTCACAAGACTTAGAACTGTCGAAAATCAATCAGGTCTTCGTTTTGATTTCTTGGATGGGGCTCAGGAAATGACAGCCGTCGAGGTGGATGCCCTGATTGCCATTGATCGGCAAACCGCCGTAAAGTCTGGATTCCAGTTTCGTCTGCAAGATCTATTAAGGCTTCAATCGACTCCGTAAAGGACACAAACAAGTCCGTCGTAGGTCTCGCTAACGGGAATCTTTAGCTCGAGTCGACCGATTCTTGTTAGATCGTTGTCATCATCGTAGTAGGTCGGCAGGCGAAGCTCCAGGGTTTTGCCTTGGTAGGCTTCCATCCCGCCAACGAATGTGCGCTGAACGGCGATGTCGGCCCCCAACAGCAGGTCATCGACTCCCCAGCTCAACCTAAACACATGATTTGGATAGAAGTTTACTACGGCAAAGACCCCCTTGTGTTGGCACTCAAGTGCGGCGTAACGCTCATCGCCAAGGGGGTCGTCCGAATTTCCGAGGACCAGACTGGGAGCGGCAAGCAATCCCCAGAAGAGGG
>JBIKKO010000125.1:0-10294 GCA_044360315.1 Oligoflexales bacterium | reverse complement strand
GACGATCCCTGTGTCGCCACATCCTTCCGAAGACGGCTTCCACTTGAACATCACATACGCTTGGGATATCCGATCGCAAAATGTTTTGATGTTTGCTGTTTCCGTGCCGTAGGTTAACACAAACTGTTGAAAATTATCGCGAAGGACAACCGGAAGGCTAATGAAAGCATCCTTCATGGCCTGATCGGAAAAACTCATGTCAAGCGCACGAGCTGGATTGGTCCATGTGCAAAACATTAAACTCGCCAAGTAGGTTAGTGATTTGGTGGTCAGCATAGTTAGGCGCATTTGTCACTAATCCCCTTCTCATAGTTTACGACTGTGGGTTGCAGAGTAGCATAGTGTTCGATGCCTTCTTTTTTAAAGCAGAATGCACAGTAAATGCTGTGATCCAACGCTTCTTTTAAATGCCAACGATTTTCACAGTTGCCGCAAATATATACGTAAGTGCCTTCGGCCGCTAGTCTCGAATGAACGTGTACTTCCGGGTCAATCTGATAGCCAGTCTGCTCGAATTCCGCCATTTTCCTATAAAACCGGCGGGTGTGTCCAGGGTCAAACCCGCAGTGGTAAAGCCACAAATGTGTCATCTCGTGGAAAATTGTGTATGGGAGAAATTGGGGATTATCAGCAAAATAGGTAACCGATAGCCGGATCTTATTTTCAAACATCATAGCCAGCCCGACCTTGTGCTTCATGCGTCGTGAAAACTCGATCAAGGTCCCAGGCCGTAAACTACCCTCTGCTTGCCCCACGAAACGAGGCAAGAATAGTTCATAGAAATAATCGGCGAGAAGCTCGAGATCTTCTTTTTCAAATTTTATCGTTTTCGATGTCATACCTTTAGTGTAACGCGAAAGACCCTTTGGTCGCAAAAAATGGACGACCAAAATGAAGTCCATCAAGGGGCGGTGCACCAAGGCTTCCAAGCCTAACCAACCGAACATATTTGACCAAATTCGGATAACTTTCCGACTTCGCTAATAACGACCAAGCACCCTTTCCTGCTGCGATGGCTCGCAGGGAGCTTACGTTTAGGAGGTTGCCAATAAGTCGATTAGTATCCGTAATATCAGGCACTAATAGCACCGGAAAGACGAAATCAAGTCGGCTAATCGCCTCCACGGCCTCGGTCGCAAGTTTTTCAAACGAGACTTTTTTGACGGGGATCGTAACACCAGGCATCGCAGTAAAAACCTCGAAACCTAATTGGCAGAATCGGGTTGTCTCGATGGACCTTGCGGTTTGTTCTGCAATTGTTTCGTGGCGTGGCCGTAAGTCCTGGCATGCCGTGATGGCGCGAATCCATGAATCGTAGGAGCCACCGGCAGAGATGACGGCTCGAGACGACAGGCACCCCCTTTGGGCGAGGGATATTTGATCTCGAAGGAGGAGGCGTATGCTTTGAGCTGAGTCAATATCCTCCCAAGTGACAAGGCTCAGGCTTAGGGCATTGCCAAAAAGACTGGCCCGCTCGTTTGAGAAATTACCAACAAACTTAGCTGTCTCGTCGTCGCCAAACAGCAAAACTGATTCGCCATCGAGTAAATCGTTTGGACCAAGTCGCCAAGAGGATGGAAGAGTTGTGATCTCAAAACCTAGGGTCTTTGCAAGGTCGATAGCCTTCGCAAGAAATGATGATTCCGTGCCGTCCGGCTCCATTTTGGGTAGGCGCACGCGAACTGAAAGTCCTAGGGTCAATGCGCAGGCTAGTGGGTGGATCAATGCCATGGAATGACTCGAGGGTGGAATCATGAGCCAAGACTCGCCAATCATCTGTTGACCAATAGAGTTTTTGGCGGCCTGAAGGAATCCATCGGTATCTACGGGAAGGCCAGAGACGAGATCCGTGACTGCTTGATGGGCAATCCCGGAGTCATTGAACTCCGCGGTTAATCGTTGGAGGGCTTCATCGTCTTTGACCAAATCCTTGAGCCAGCGTTGAACGAGTGACGCTCTTTTAAAAGATTGATTGAGGCTAAATTCATAGAATCTTTCCGGCGACTTTGACGCCGTCTGTTTCATCATGGTTGGCGCAGACAGTATCTGTTCTGCGCGAAGCGAGCAGCCCTTTAACGGTGCCGTAGGAACACGACCGAGTAAAGAAAATGAGCCACTGTTGTAGCGGTTTGCCATGTCTTCGGTTTGGATCGCCACACCTGGTAGATCGATGCGTAGGGGATCGTAAATGGTTAAGGCACCTAGGCCTTGGCTTGCTGCGATGGTTGGATTAGACATGACGGCCGTTCGTACCCACCAGGGAAATCGAAATGTTCTTTGCTGAAGGTGCGTATGATAAAACGCAAGGTCTTTGCTTGTTTCTTGCGAGGCTATGGTGTTTGATGCGCTTAAGGTTCTCTCTGAGTCATCGCTGCTTGCGATATCCCAGGCCTGACAGGCAAGCTCGCACATTCCGTACTCACTTAAAATGTTTCGTGGTTCGACGTCAAAGCCCTGAGTGATTAACTGATAGAGCTCAGCGCGAGACACCGAGCGGCTTTGTCCCTTCGTTCCTCCGGTTTCGACAATGATGCTGCCGCGGGGAAGTTTAAATCGTATGGTTTGATCCTCAAAAAGGTTAACAAAATGGAATGCGGTTCCCCAAAACACCACAGGTTTACCTAAGGCTTGGGCAGAGTTGATGGTTTCTACGAATTGGCTTCGCTCGACGTTGTCGAGGTAGGTGGTCTGCCAATATGTCGAAAACCATTCGATCATCTGCGCAAGGCTGGAGTCAGGCCATCGTTTGGTTGGTGGAATAAGGCTAAAAAATCTTATGTCTAAAAATTCAACACTCGACGGCGTTGCAAGGGTTTCAAGGGCGCTTAAAAAGCTAACGATGCTTCCAGCTCGATAAAAGAGCAGTCCACTGGGGCTAAACGCCGACCGTGAACGCCCCTCTGGGCCTGAGGTTGTTCCGCTGGACAAGAATATCCTCAGGTTTTCCACAGCCCCCCAAACCCTCGCCAAATCTGATTTAAACGCCCTTATTGGTATAAATTCAGAGCAGTGCAAGTTGCCCTCAAACACAGGAGCAGTCGGGAACGCATGGTTTTTAGTCTGTACAGGAAGGAGCTTGGTGAGTTCTTCAAAGTCTTGACCAGAGGCGCTTTCAAAGGCATTTTTCAATACTTGTCCACAGCTTTGTTTAAGCTCTCTTGTCAGCTGACGAGATGATAGGGTGGCCACAATTGAGGCAATAGCCGGATCACGGTCACAGATGGCAGCAATCGCTCTGGATCGTTTGGTGGTATTAAGTAGTGCATCGACCATGGCCCAAGCCCTTTCGGGGGTATTTTGGATAGACACCCAAGATTTAGCGGGTTATAACTAAAAATTAGAACGAAAGTCCAAATAAATTAGGTATTACGCTGGCCAAAGGTTGCATATTACCGGTGGTCTTTAAACAGGGAAGGTCAATAGGACTCCATGTCTTCAGAGTATTTCGTCAAACTTGATCGGTTCGAAGGTCCGTTAGACCTTCTGCTGCACCTCATTAGGGTGCACGAAATCGATATTTTTGCGATCGATATCTTTAGGTTGACCTCCGAGTACTTAAACTATCTGCGTTTGGTTAAGTTTGATGACATATCTGAAGCTGGCGAGTTCGTTGCTATGGGGGCAACGCTCATCGAAATCAAAAGTCGCAGTCTTTTGCCCACGGAAGAGCGTAAAGTTGTCAACGAAGACGGTGTCGAAGAGGATCCGCTGAAGACACTGCAAGATCGCCTGCTTCAGTACGAAATGATTCGCCGTGCTGCAGAGTGGTTTTCTCAGTGTCCGCAAATGGGCGTTGAGATTCAGACGAGCCACGAACATGAGCGCCTTGCAGACGTTTTCAAAGACGTAGAAACGCCGCTTGAGGGCGATCCAGCGCGTCTCATTATCTTGTTTGATCAGATCATGAGAGATTTGGCTGACCGCAAGGCCAATAAAATAGAGGCAAAGACTCATGGCATTACGCTGGAACAAACGATCGAGCGTTTTGGCTCCTACATTGAAACCGTTCGCTTTGGCATGTTTCAAGGCCTTTATAATAAATTCAGAAGCCGCTACGATATGGTCGTGCATTTGATGGCTGTTCTCGAGTTGGCGAAGCAGCAAACCTTGCGCGTCTATCAGCAGGATATGATGGGGCCTCTGTGGTTTTACCGCGCAGATTTGGATGAAACTGTTTTGCCGGTTGCTACTCCGACGTTGATCCACGATGCGACGACAGACGCCGTTGTGATCGAAGGGACGAGCGTTAAGGCGGAAGAAGATTGTCGTGATGAACATGCAAAGCATCATGTGATTGCCGAGATTCCGAAGGGACCGCTCATCCCGCCGCCGGAATCAGAGTCAGTGTCTGATGACCCGTTGATAGCTGGTGGTCAGAGTGATGTGGAAAAAATGGAGGTAGAACAATGACCGCGCACGGCCGTGACGATGAAACAAGTGTTGCTACAGAAGAACAACAGACCTTAGAAAACAATGACATCGCCGAGCAAGCGCCGGTCACTGAAAATATAATGGATGGTTCTGATGCTGTCGGTAAGCCTGTCTTCCCGGATGTTGATGCAGCGCTTGACGACCAAGGCCTTGAAGCAGTCGAAGTTGAGCCGCACGATGAGTCGATGGCAATGATCTCTAAAGATCAGGTGGAAGATCACGCTGATGACGTCACATCACCAGTCGCACTAGATATTCATGTGGTTGAGGTGACAGATGCGGTTGGTATGCCTGTGTTTCCAGAGGGCGAAGACGGCAGTGGTGCTCAAAGTGTGGAGCTGCCTGGTGATGGAGAGATGCAGTTGTTGACTGCCCTAGAGCGAGACGACGGTGATGCTGATGATGAGTTTCAAGACGAGCGCACAGCAGACGACAGACCTGCATCCGAGGAGGCACTGACTGAGGATGAAGGTGGACGGCATCTTTTAAAAGAGGAGCTAACGCTGGCAGGCAAAATTGAGTCCATTGTTTTTGCCTCGCCAAAGCCGATGCGGGCCGTTGAGATCCATGAGTTGCTGATTGATCAAGGGTATACCTTGAAGGAAGTACAAGACACCTGTGACGAACTCGTTGAGTATTATCGGGATCGTGCCGGCGGGTTTCACTTAAAGTACATAAAACGCATGGGCTATCAATTTCAAACAACCCCTGCAGCCAAGTCTTTGATGGAGAAGCAATTTTCAAGTCGTCCACGACCACTATCTCGGGCCTCTTTGGAAACTTTGGCCGTTGTGGCTTATCGACAAAAACAGTCAAAAGGGGTGACAAGGGCCGAGGTTGAATTTATACGTGGCGTTGATGCCGGCTCAATATTCAAGACCCTCGTCGAGCGGAATTTACTAACATGCACTGGGCGCAAGGAAATTCCCGGTCGACCCATGATGTTTGGTGTGACAGATGAATTTTTGAAGATCTTTCAGTTGGGATCTATCAATGATTTGCCACCACTTGAGAGCTTCCAAACGCCTCAGGATATTCTTCAGGCTGCTAATGGTAAAATAGCGGCCTTCGAGGCAGAGCAAGAGGGTGTAGATCCTGAGGGTTTCATTGGCGATGAAGAGTATACGAGTGAAGTGATGGGGCCAGAAGAGTTTAACCCTCTGGCGGCAGAGGCGCCGGCCTATGCTCCTACCCTAGAGCGCGTTGATGAGGTTCGAGTTGATGAGGACGCAAGGTTGGCTGAAACGAATGATCTAGCTGGGGACCTGCCCAAGACGGTCATGGCTAATGACGCGCCGGAGTCTTCGGACCCTGATTTAATTGATGTTTTGCAAGAAGGACAGGTTGCTTGGGTTGCTCCAGACGGGCATACTGAAGAACGTCTTCTTCAAGGCGCATCTGTCGGTGACGTGGAGACTGATCTTTGCGTGTCGAACGAGGGAGACTGGGATAACGACGTCCAAGTCGAGACGACTTCAACCGCGGCAGCAGAAGCTGTCGCAACGCCGGGAAGTGAGGCTCAATTAGATGAGCGAGATGAGACTTCAAAAGTGGCTATCTCAATTGGGGATAGCCAGCCGCCGCGAGGCGGAGAAGTGGATCAGTGAGGGGCGGCTCGCCGTAAATGGCAGAATTGTTCGAGAACTGGGCTCTAAAGTAAATACCGATGCCGACAGCGTGGCTCTTGATGGGAAGGTTTTAAAGACGAAGCTTCCTCCTAAAGTTTATTGGCTTTTGCACAAGCCTGACAAGGTTTTGACGGCAAGAGGTGATGAACATTCCGATAAAAAAACAATTTACGATTTGCCCATGGTGGCAAAGGCTAAATTTTTGGTGTCTCCAGTCGGTAGGCTGGATTTTAGGACGGAAGGATTGTTGTTACTGACAAACGACGGCGAGCTAAGCTATCGCCTCTGTCGCCCTGAGTATCACGTGCCGCGAGAGTATCAGGTCCTGCTCAGTGATCGTTTGTCGAAGGATGAAGAACAGCAGATAAAGCTAGGAATCCTGCTGGAGGATGGTCCAGTCAAAGACGTTAAAATCACGTATGTGCATGGCACCAACATGGGTGTATCGACGGGGTCATGGTATCTGGTTACTGTCCACGAAGGTCGCAATCGTCTTGTGAGACGCCTTTTCGAACATTTTGGAAAACGCGTGGTACGCCTCATCCGGATTGGCTTTGGTGAGATCAGACTGCCAGGTGATCTGCCGGCGGGTGAATATCGTCAGCTCACTGCCACCGAAGTGCAGTCGTTGCGAAGTGCCACGGAGGTGGCGTTACCAAAGAAGACAGTGTCGAAGGTTTCGCGCTCGAAAACAAAAGCTGTTAGAAAGCCTCTATCAAGAAAAGTTAAGAGTGATAAAGAAAAGCCAAGAGTGCTAAAGCCGAGTGATGCCCGGCCGCAGTCACAAGAAAAAAAAGAGCTTGGGCAAAGGCAAAAAGTGACGTCAACCGATGAAAGCCTAAGATTGCGCCGTGCGCGTGATAAAGATGATAAAACACCCCCGGTCGCCAAAGGTCGACGTGGTGCGGTACCAAGGAAACATTCCAGAAAAGGAGGAGCTTGACTTTATGAAGCTAGCAACGTTGCGCGATTCTACTCGGGATGGAAGACTCATTGTTGTATCAAAGAGTAATGAAAAATACGCTGAAGCAGCGTCAGTGGCCAAATCAATGCAAGATGCTTTGGACCGATGGGACGCGGTGTCTTCGTCTCTTGCTCAGCTCTATGTTGATCTTAATTCGGGTAAAATTTCAGGAAAATCGGTCGATGATTTGGTTAAGGCGGGCCAAATAGCAGCTCCTTTGCCACGTGCCTATGAATGGATTGATGGGTCTGCTTACATCAATCACGTCCTATTGGTGCGTAAGGCTCGCAACGCTGAGCCACCGAAAACACTGCGTACTGATCCGCTGATTTATCAGGGAGGATCTGGCGTGTTGTTGGGTCCGACGGATCCTATCTATCTCGCCAATACCGACTGGGGTTGTGATTTTGAGTCGGAGGTTGCGGTCATCCTTGGTGATACTCCTCAGGGTACTAGAAAAGAAGACGCTGCCAAGTACATAAAACTTCTTGTCATCGTCAACGATGTAAGTTTACGAAATCTAATCCCAAATGAATTAGAAAAAGGTTTTGGCTTCTTCCAAAGTAAGCCGGCTTCAGCATTCGGTCCCTTTGCAGTGACCCCCGACGAACTTGGATCGGCTTGGAAGGATGGTCGAATTCATCTGCCTTTGGTCACCCATTACAATGGCACAAAGTTCGGTGATCCTAACGCAGGGCCAGAGATGTTTTTTGGATTTTGTGAATTGATTGAGCACATCACAAAAACACGATCCTACACGGCAGGTACGATTTTAGGATCGGGAACCGTCTCAAATGAAGATCGGCAGCGCGGCAGCAGTTGTTTAGCTGAAAAACGAATGATCGAAGTGATTGATAGCGGCAAGGCACAAACACCGTTTATGAAGCCCGGTGATAGTGTAGAGATTGAAATGTTTGATGATAATGGTCATTCAATCTTTGGTAAAATTTCACAGAAAATTGTCAGTTCCCCTGAGTCTGTGAGGCGTTAATTATGATGCGGTTATTGATGTTGGTTTGTGCGCTTGGGATTTTGTCTGTGGAAGATGTGGCTAGGGCTTTTCGCGAAGATCGGACCTTTGGTGCAATCGATCCAAATGAGCCCGCTCGCCCGGCAGAGGGTTACCCAGATGTAAAGCCTGCGATGCCTCCTGAACGCTTACCTTCTGATGTGGGTCAGCGTGGAGAACAGTCGAACCCTTCCTCCCAACAGGTAGAGAAGTCTTCAAGGCCGAAGTACCGCGACTACTACGATCAAATGCAAAAAAAATCTAGGGGCTATAATGATGACGAGTCCCCCTTCGTTTCTCTTGGCGTCGGGCTTGGCTTTCGCTATTTCCAGGCGAGTGCTGGTTTTACGGTGCCATTTAATCGTTACGTAGCATGGTCCCTTGGTGGAAGTTATTTGAATCGTCAACGTGATGATGAGGAAGAAGTCCGGTCTTCCGGAGAGCTTTCATTGATTTTACGGATCCCTAATCCCACGCCAATTGTTCCCTTTGTATCTGCTGGTCCAGGTGTAGAGTCATGGAAGCGGTCCAAAGACGAGGGCAAGGGTCAGGGGTTGGAGGTGTTTGATGATCGAGATAGCCCCACTTTAAATTGGGCATGCGGCGCATCGCTGCGGTTGGCGCGCTATGTGGCTCTAACTGGCGCTTTGAGGTCGACAACCTACACTGGTCACCGACCGCTTTCTTTTAAAGGCGATCATTCACAGCGAGAGGCTCGCACGGATGACAGGTTTGAACTAGGCGTGGCATTTATTTTCTAAGGAGTCCTCGGATGGTGGATGTGAGAAAATCATTGGCAATGTTTCCCGGTCAGGGAAGCCAGTATGTTGGAATGGCAAAGACTCTTTTAGATGAGTTTTCCTATACAAAAACGATTTTTGAAGAAGCTGAAGATGCGGCCAAAGCGCCAATTAGAAAGCTTTGCTTGGATGGTCCAGATGATCAACTAAAGCTAACGGCAAACACACAGCCGTGCATTGTCGCGACGAGTATTGCCACGTGGCAGGTGATGGTGAATGAGAAAGGATTTGCTGCGACAACGTTTGCAGGTCACAGTCTTGGAGAGTATTCAGCTTTGGTGGCATCGGGGCGTATGCAGTTTGCTAAAGCAATTTCTCTGGTCCGGGCGCGAGGCTTGGCCATGCAAAAAGCTGTTCCTGAGGGTAAGGGTGCCATGACGGCCGTCATCTCCATGGATGCTGGACGTCTTGAAGACTACTGCAGCAAGGCAAGTCAGCCCGGAGAGACGGTTGAGGTTGTGAATTACAATAGTCCTCAGCAATTGGTGGTTGCGGGGGCTGCGGCAGCTGTTAAGCGTCTTGAGGATGCTCTGACAGCCGAGGCTGTCAGATTTGTCTCACTTCCCGTCTCTGCTCCGTTTCACTCATCGATGATGAAGCCAGCGCGTGAGGAAATGACGCCACTCTTAAATCGCGCTGAACTTATCCAAAACAAGACATTTATGATTCCAAACTTAACAGCTGAAATTACGTCAGCCTATAGTGCTGAGTTTCTAATCAAGCAAATTGATAGTCCGGTCAAATGGACCCAGACAATCGAGCAGGCTCAAATGGCTGGCATCCAAGACTTTGTCGAGATTGGTCCGGGTAAGGTGCTTTGGGGTCTAGCGCGTCGGATCCTTCCAAAGGGAGAGTTTAAGTTGGTCAACACTGATAATGTGAAAGACTGGCTTTCGCTTTCGGCTTAGTTGCTCTCCGCGCTTTTGAACTTATAGACAATAGGTGCAAAGCGGGCACGTATCGAACTTTGCAAAAAGGCAAACGAATCATCAAACACCCGAATGCTGTGATAGAACCGATCAGGTCCCTTTGGTGACGTTGAGCATTCAAACTTTGGTTCACCTTGTGGCATGATCGAGCTGGTCTCTGCGAGGAGTTCATGGGTGATAGCTGCATACCTAGCGGTGGACGAACTTTGTTTAATCGTAAGTGTAAATTTTTCCTGGTCAAACGTTAGTATGGCAATGTAGTCCTCGCCGCGATCAGGGTAGTTTCTGCTACAGGAAATAGTTGATCCCGAAGCCGACGCCTCCTGTGTGGCAGCGCTTTCTAAGCGGCCTATATTCTCAGATGTTCGACAACCGGCCGTTGCAATTAAAAAAAAGGCGAGACAAGTTTTCTTCATAAAGACTCCTTAAGGCTACTATCACCAGCTATCCTGATCTGAGCTGATGAGAGTATAATATGGAATGTTTAGATTGAGTCTATGAAGTGAAGAAAATCTGTGGGCTAATCTGGGCTT
>JBIKKO010000285.1:0-3277 GCA_044360315.1 Oligoflexales bacterium | reverse complement strand
TGCCGAGCACAACACACTGCGGGCTGCCGACTATCACGTTTCTGGGTTAACTAGCTCGGCTAACCTTCTACATGGCGACCAAAAAACCCCATTACAGCTTCCCATGCCAGGCAGGCACAATGTGCTAAACGCCCTAGCAGCCATCAGCGTTGCCCACGCCCTACATCACCCCCTTGAGCAGGCCGCTAAAACCTTAAGCAACTTTCCAGGGGTCCATCGCCGACTGCAACGCTACCCCTCGAAACAAGCTCTAATCTTTGACGACTACGCACACAATCCCGGCAAAATCGCCAGCTGCATCGCGGGACTGAGGGAGGCCTTCCCTGAACGCCGCTTGGTTGTATGCTTTCAGCCCCATCGCTATTCGCGCCTTTCAAGCCTCTATGTGGAGTTTATGACGTGTTTTAGGGCCCCAAACATCTGTGTCGTGGCGTTGCCGGTCTATGCAGCAGGCGAGGCTGCGATTAAAGGTTTTGAGTCAGAGCGCCTAGCGAGTGACATCGCAAAATTATCAAGTGTTGAAAGTTTTTCGGCCCCAACTTTAAAAGCGGCCTATGAATTGCTAAAATCAAAGGTGGACCCTAACAAAGACGTAGTCGTTACCATCGGCGCTGGCGATGTATGGCAATTGGCGCTACGACTGTCACAAGAATTATAGATTTTTAGCCAACGAGGACTCTCCCATATGTTTCGTTTCCTAAAGCGAAAAGGCAGTAAGAAGCGATCCGTCCTCGAGCGCCAAGCTATTTCAAAAGGAAAGACAAAGGCGTCAAAGCTTTCACCACTTGGATTTTCCTGGTCAATTGGCGCCAAAGCCCTGGTCATTGTGCTAGTAGGTGTCATCGTCACGACATTAGGCCTTCGAATGCTTGATCAACTAAAAGATGTAGCATCTTACGTGAACTCAATCATCGTGCTCACACCCAAAGACTGGCATGTTGAGGTGATGGCAAACGATGGCACACCACTTGCTGAAAATATAAAACGAGACATCTACCGCGTCGCAGGCCGCACTCTTAAATCTGGATCTGCAGAGGAGCTTAGGAAGCTTGCCAAACAGACTGAAGCCCTTGGCATGCTCGACAAAGTTCGGGTCATACGCCCACTACCAAATACCGTACTGATTTCAGCTGACCTGCGACGGCCTGCCTTGCTCGTCAACACGGGATCAAAAAACCGCTTTTTGTCACTTGATGGCACGGTTTTTGGCGATTCTGCCGACAATTCAGGAAATCCATTTGGCGTAAGCCCAACGGTAATTTTAAACGGTATCTTTGAGCATCGCCCAAACCCAAGTGTTGATGACTCTCTGCGGGTGATGACCAACAGCGACGAACAGCGGCATCTCTTAGAGTCTATCGAAATCTGGCAGCGCTCAAGCGAATCTATGCTAGAGGTTAAGCAAATCCAGTTCCAAAAATTTAGAGGATACTCCATTCACCTATCAGACGGAACGGATGTTGTCCTAGGTCTTAAACCTTTTGATTATAAGCTAAAAAAACTTCGAGGAATTCTCGACAATCTCAAACGCGACGGCATCGCGGCTGCTCGGATTGAACTTGATTACGAAGGCAAAGCCTTTATCAAAGAAAGAAAGCTATGAGGGCTTTAAAGTCTAGAAAACAAAAACGAATCGCCTTCATCGATGTTGGTCACGACATGCTGCGCATGTTTTTACTTGGAGATGACCAGGCCAGCGTCAGCGCCTACCAAACAAAGTCTGCTGGACTCTCCAAGGGTAAACTGGTTGACCGCGAGTCATTTACCCGTTCGTTTCGTGCGTTGATAGACTTAGCCCAGATTAAAGGAGAAGAACTGAGAGCCTTCGTCTCGGTTCCCACACTACCGTCACGGATCCTTCGACGCACCATTCATCACCGTTGTAGCGGTCAGTATCGATCCTCCGATTACGATTCAATTTATGAATCTGCAAGCGATTGCTCTCCGAGTGACCTCGACGAGGTTATTGATGTTTGGTTTTGTCACACTCAACTCGATAACAACACGATAGATCCTCTTTCGTTTGGGCAACGCGGAAGAGATTTGAAAGCTCAAGCGATTCTTATCACACACCCAAAAATTTTGCTGGCCGATTTCGTTTCTGCCATCAATGACTGTAGTGTTGAAATCACTGAATTTCGTAGCAGCTTTATTGGCCTAGCCCATGCGCTGAAGTTTTTGCGACCAGGAATTGAAAATGCTGTGCTGCTTGACATGGGTCACAGCGTAACATCAGGCGTCATGGTCATTGGTGGATCGGTCCAGCAATTCTTTAATGTGGCCGCCGCACGTCATCACATCACGCGCGATCTTGCTGCTGGCCTTAATGAAAGCCTTGAGACGTCAGAAGCACTCAAGAAAAAGCATGGCCTAAACCCTAGCTCCAGCGCTCCAGATCTCGCGCCCTATCTTCGCCCACGAATCGCCGAAATTATTGCCCTAAGTTTCAAAAATTTTGCTCTTTACGCCAAAGCTCTCGACGGCGGACTAATGTTTTGTGGTAACGGTTCACAACTACCAGGTCTTTCATCCTTTGCAGAAAAATCAACCGGCGTTTCCTCGCCATTCATATGTCATCTAACAGCCAAGACCGCCACTAGTTTTCTAGATATGAAGATATCAAACGGTCTTGGTTTAATTGACGCTGGCTGGCTTGTACTCTGTTCACAATTGCGATCACACCTCGAAGAAGACGCTCTGCGCCAACATGAACTCGACGATCGGCCACTGGCGAAGCTTCGACCCTTATGGACTTGGCTTTCGGAATTATCACGCTAGCACGTCATACCCAAGCCCCACCGTGAACTCGTCATATCCAGCGCCGTAAGGCGCGTCGGGTATCCCTTCTAAGCACCACTGGTTTACGGGGTAATGCCCCTTTCTGTCCTCCCAATTGAGCTAAGCGAAGCTTAACGCTTTGACCCAAGTCGGGTCACGCAGCTAGCGCGACAAATCACCATCAAACTAATAAACGCCGCAGCGGAGTAACCCGTTCGAGTCAGTGCGCTGCTGTTACCGCCGCAGCGGAGTTAAAGGATTGAGCGTTTTGTGAATCAGCAAAGATCGACGAGGCCGCGAGTTGTTGGGGTGGTTTACCGCCGTGGCGGAGTGGTGTTTGGGTTGATTTTGGTAGGCGGAATTATGGAGTGCTCAAGTATCATGTTGCAAAGGCTGGTGAGGTGGTTATTATTACTGGATCATTTATTAAGTTTCTTAATGTTTGATGTGTTTGGTGTGTTTGGTGTGCGTTTAGGTCTGGAAGTGAGTTAAAGGTTTA
>JBIKKO010000124.1:0-10346 GCA_044360315.1 Oligoflexales bacterium | reverse complement strand
TTAAGCAACACGAGCCTCGTAAGAAGAAGACCAGTATTCAGAAGAAGCGAATGTCATGCATTTTATCCAATGATTATCTGATGAAAGTCTTGAAGGGGGCAGATTAAGATGCTTTTCCCCTGCATGGCTGTGGCAGTAATTTGATAAATTCTGACATGACGGGTATCATATAGGCTCAGATGATTGGGCCTGATTTGCACTGAATTTTAGGAGATAAAGTCTTATGTTGAGCGGTGGTGTTATGGGGCTCTTGATTGTAGTTGGCTTGATCTTATTTCTCACGTTCTATGTCGTTGGTATATATAACAATCTTGTCACTCTTCGAAACCGTTTCAAAAATGCGTTTTCGCAAATCGACGTCCAGCTTAAGAGGCGCTACGATTTGATCCCGAATTTGGTTGAGACGGCCAAAGGTTACATGAAACATGAAAAAGAAACTCTTGAGGCTGTGATTAAGGCGCGAAACACAGCACTTGCGGCATCCCAACGAGCAGCTTCAGATCCAGGCGAGGCCTCAGCTATGCAGGGTTTGTCGACCGCAGAGCTCGCCCTTGCTGGGTCAGTCAATCGATTCTTGGGGTTAACCGAGGCCTATCCCGACCTCAAAGCCAATAGCAATATGCTATCCCTTCAAGAAGAATTAACTAGTACGGAAAATAAAATCTCATTTGCGCGTCAGGCATTTAATGATGCTGTGACCGAGTACAATACGTCGACTGAGGTGTTCCCCAATAACATCATCGCTGGAATGTGGCGATTTCAGACGGCCACATTATTCGAGCTCAGTGAAGCTTCGCAGCGTGAGCCTGTAAAAGTCAGTTTTTAAAGTAGTCAGCAATCACATCGTGAGTTAGCTGTGAATTTTTTTGCTCATCAAGATATCGCGCGGCGCAACACCAAGTGGCTTATTGCGTACTTTGTCGCAGCAGTGATCGCAATTATAGTTGCGGTCTATCTGGCGTTTATGGCAGTTTTGTCGCTTTCGGTAACGGATAAAGGCCAGTCTTTTTCTTTCCTGACCTGGGATCCCAGTATTTTCTTCAGTGTTGCCGGCGTCGTCGTGGTCATCATCGCCGCTGGAAGTGTCTATGAAATCCTTCGACTTTCGGACAACGGAGCAGTTGTCGCCGAGCAGCTTGGAGGTCAGAAGATACCGCCAAATACCAGAAATTTGCGGGAACGAGTTCTCTTGAACGTTGTGGAGGAAATGGCCATTGCATCCGGCACTCCCGTACCGGAAGTTTATCTTTTGGCCGATGAGGGTGGTATCAACGCCTTTGCTGCTGGTACGACTCCCCAAAATGCTGTCATCGGTGTGACAAGGGGATGTGTGGAAGCCTTGAAGAGGGACGAACTGCAGGCGGTCATTGCCCACGAGTTTAGTCATATCTTAAATGGTGATATGCGCATGAACCTGCGCATGATGGGTCTCTTGCATGGCATCATGCTCCTTGCCATGATCGGATATGAGTTGATCAGTAATCTGGGTGGCCGCTCAAGCAGGAGGTCCAAGGACTCTGGTCAAACGATGTTGATGATTCTTGCAATGGGTGTGTTGTTAATGGTGATTGGATATATCGGTGTATTATTTGCAAGATTAATACAGGCCGCGGTATCGAGGCAACGCGAGTTTTTGGCTGATGCATCAGCCGTGCAATTCACTAGAAATCCGGGCGCTATCGCCGATGCTCTAAAGCGCATTGGCGGATGGATGGACAGATCAACCGTAGAAACTGTCCGCGCTAAAGAAGCATGTCACATGTTTTTTGCGGAAGGTCTTGGCAGGGATTGGTTCGCAACTCATCCACCCTTGGATGAGCGTATTCGCCGAATTGACAGTAAATTTACGGGTAGATTCGAGACTACAAAGAAGGTCGAGTATACCGAAGCTGACGTGGTAGATCGTCGCTTGTTTAAGCTGACCGGAGCTGGATCTACAGGTCGTTTAGTATCGTCTGCCGTGGCTTTTGGTGGCGGTGAAACGAGTGGAGCTTCGGCGCATAAAATCGCCAAGGATGCAGCTGGGAGTTTCTCAAAAAAACCAACGGATGCCTTGAGTCATGTTGGAAATCCGGCTGAAGAGCACGTACAACAAGCTAATCGAATACTTTCTGAAATTGATGAAGACCTACAAGATGAAGCGAGAGATCCGATGGGAGCCATGGCGGTCATTTGTGGTCTTCTAATGACTCATTCGGCTGAGGACGTTTTAGAAAAGCAAAAACAAATGATTCAAAGTGCCGGTCCGCAAGGATTAATTTACGGCGTGATCTTGCTCTTACCAAAACTTAAAAGTCTCAAGCCTGAGGCTCGACTGCCACTCGTCTGTCTTGCATCGCCTGCGATCGGGCAATTTTCTAGTCAGCAAAAATCCAGTTTCACAAAGCTGGTCAACGATCTGATTGAGGCGGACTCTGGCTGGAATATCTTCGAGTTCGCCTTGCAGCGCTATATCACAGGGCGCATCCTTGCAGTGAGACCAAACACCCCGTCACCACGACTCACTAAAGAAAGTGTCCGGAGTGCTTTTGCCGACATTCTCTCAGCTCTCGCTCATTTTGGAGGGGATCACGCAGCTGATTGTTACCGCGCCGGATGGGATGCCTACGAGATGAATGGTCGTCGGTTACCTCTGCGCTCTGTTGGTGAATGCAGTCCGAAGAATCTTGATGCGTCCCTTGACATTCTTGGTAAAGCAGGATTTTCAGAGGCTCAAGGAATGCTGCGGGGCTTTTGTACTTGCATCAGTCATGATCGAAAAACGACGATCAGCGAACTCGAGCTGATCCGCGTGATCTCAGACTCCCTTGGGTGCCCGATGCCGCCCATTTTGCCTGTGGTAAACTAGTAGAATGGCAGCTTGATTTTTGCGTGGAGGCTTAACGTGCTTTCTGATAGAGAGGGTGAACCACCGACCCTAAAACATCACAACGAAATTTTGAAATCCTTTAAAAATTTACGCGGCCGAGATTTTGTTGAGGCCGTTTTGAATTCGCTGATTGGCATAAACGACATTCTCATATCGGAAAGTCATTCAAAACCAACGATGTTTAATGACTCGGATGCCGAGTATTACTATGACTTTTCCACTCCTTTAACGATGGCGTGTTTAAACCAAGATGTTGAGGCTGTTGAAGAGCTGTTGAAACAAGGTGCCCATGTGACTCGGTATGTGCAGTTGCCAGACGGCTCTAGGTGTACGTGGAGGGATACTATGTCGTTCATCGAATGCCGCGTCATGAACCGCATATTTTACATATTTTTGTAGATACCTTTCCCGATCGAATCGGTATTGGGCCTCCTTGGTTGGGGTCGATAGAATGGTTTGACCAACTGCATGGCACATCTCCTGCAGATAGATGGGCAGAAAATGATGCCTTGACTGAAGCCATTCGAGGGCTTCAAAAGGAATTGCACGAGCTACAAGATCTGCAGCGTGAAGATGGCGATCGCTTATTGACCGCAGACGAGTTAGAAAAGTTCAGCAAGGGAGTTCTTTGGATCAAAAAACCGACACTGTCAACTATGTGTAGCAACATTGCTCGCCGAATCGAAAGCACGAGCGACAGACAAAAAGACGTTCAAGAACTCCTAGGAGTTGGTAAGGGGAGTCCTCAGACGATCGTCAAAATTTTAAGGGATGCAGCTAAAAAAGAACTCGCAGAGGCTCTGACATCTAAGGATGCACCTGAGTGGATGAAGTTATCGGCTCTGTTTTATGCCATTCAGGCGAACGACATCACCTCAATTCAAAAGCTTATCAGGAAAGGCGTCAATCTTGATGTTGGAGGGCCAGGGGGAACGACTGCGGTGGGGCTAGCGATTGAGATAGCTAATGCTGAAGTATTAGAGCTGCTTGCTAAGGCGGGAGCAAAGCTTGACATACCCTGTGCTTGGGCACCCAGAATCTGGAATCCAGACGATCAAAATTCGGGGGCTTGTTTTACGCCGATGTATTTTGCTGTCGGGTGTGGCTGGGCTCAGGGTGTAGAGATTCTTCTAAAGCATGGTGTAGGAGCGCTTACCGGTTCGCTTCAAAACAGCGCTCTAGGCGATCTTGAGCGCTATGAGCTTACTCTGATGTCTGAGCAAGAGGTTTATGTATTTATCGGTTAAGTCGCGTGGAGACAGCGCGGTAAAGGTGGCCCTCTTGAGTGGGCGTTTGAATCAACCCAGCAGTGGCATGCACCCTACTGGCCGCGCCGCACTGTTAAAATTCAAAATGAACTACTAAAACTTCTAGGTGAGGCATGTATAGACGAGATTAACGCTTTACCGGCTCATAGCGTTAGAGTCACGCCGGCCCATTGGTCTAAGATTTTAAATGATTTGATTCGTCTATTACCGCTGGGCAAGATTGCGAAGACTCTCGGAAAGCGATGGGATAAAGCTGAAGATTTCATCTTGTGTTCCATTGATGAAAATATTTCAACGAAGGCTGGTCGAGCTGAGCTTGCGATCGAATATGCCAAGCATATTTACAACGGCAGTTGGCCAGATTCGTTTGATCTCATTATCTTGGTTGGAGTGCCTTCCGAGTCTTAGGTTTGGTTTATTGTCAGCGCTTTGGAAAGTTCTAGAACGCATACGAGCCTTACAAAAAACAATGATGATTGCCTTAGGGTTGTTGGCTTCTTGTAAGCCATCGGGCGACATCTCGTCGATGAAAGCGGTTTCCGCTGCAGATGGAAAGATCGCGTATACGATCGTGCCCGTTAGAAACTTCTTCGATCAATCACAAACCGCAAACGTCCAATCTTCACCGGTCTCTGCAACCTTGCTGCAGTCTTTGACAATCGGTGCGGTGCGCTGTGAGGGTGCGACCGCTAAAATCGACGCTGTACTTTTGGAGATGAGTCTTGTCAATACAGGCGTGACACTGCTTCGCAAGGGCAGTGCCGTCTATCAAAATAATGATGACGGTCCCACCCTGGTTAACCGATGTAAGCTTTTTGGCTCTTACGTGGGCTGCGCAGCGTCAGTAGTGTCGCTCAATCCGACCAGTCACTCAAATCGCAAAGAAGATTGGATGTTCGGAGACAGTATTAGTTGAGATCGTCATCAATGAACAACTGGCGGCTGAGGGGCTTAAGATGCGGATCAAAGTTGCTTAATCCGCGCCATTATTTGAAGGTATCGCCGTGCGGCCAATTCTCTTTTTGAATGAGATTGGCCATTGAGTCCTGCGTCACACTGCAGTTTTAGATGCTGTTCTATCCTGTAGACATTTCGTCTGGTGTATCTGTTTCCCTGCGTCAGTGGTTGGCGTGGGGTGTCATGTAGTATTGGCCTAGCCAGTGATTTTTCATTGGCGTAGGGCTTCATGGCAATTTACGAGCGTCACCGGCCGGAATCGACTGTGCTTTATCAATCTGTGGCGCGAGCGTGGCCCAAGATTGAGGTTGAGTATGCTATTAATGATCAATCGATCGCGCCACACGTGACAGCAGAATTTGAGAGATATACGCGATGTGGGATTTTGGAACATGGCTTTGTCAGGCTCTATTGCAAGGAATGCGATGCCGAGCGGGTCATTGGGTTTTTCCTGTAAGGGCAGAGGTTTCTGTCCGGCATGTGGATTCAGACGCGCGTTACAAAAGGCTGAACGAATTGAGCAAGAGGTGTGGCCACGCGTGAAAGCACGGCAGTGGGTTTTGACGTTTCCGCATCAGGCTCGTGCGTGGCTGCTTCGCAGTCCTGGGCTGTTTAATGAAGTGATTTCAGTTGTCATAGACAGTATTTCTTTTTTTATGAACAGCATTCAGCGCTCGTGCTTGGCAAGTATCAGATCTATTTGCCGACGGCTGGGTCAGTTAGCTTTGTGCAGTTTTTTGGGTCCAGTTTGGTCCCAAATCCACATCTTCACATGATGTTTCTAGACGGAGTGTTTGCGAGTGGCAAAGACGGCGTTAAGTTTTTTGAGCATCGAGGAATGAGCCAGGAATCGATGTTTGATGTGATTGAGATGATTTATTTGAGGCTTGCGAAACTGTTTGAGAAGAAGGGTTTTGTCATGGTTTCCGGCGAGGCGAGCGTGCCGGAAGATTTTGATAGCACCGATGAATCAAGTGTACCGATGCCATTTCGTCCGCGTGCTCCGAAGGCTTACCGCCGCAAAGCAGCGATTCAGAGCGGGGCTAACCGTGTGGGCGCCCCACGCGTCGTCCCATGCTCCTCGCGTGTTGGCGCGGTCTTCTGGTCAATTTCATAGTGAAATCCAGGATTTTGCTCGGTCTTAGTGCGTATTCCGGCGAAGCCGGTCAGTCATTCCGGCGCAAGCCGGACACTCTGACTTTCTTAATCGGAGCGTAGCGACGAGCGCGTTCAATTAGTTCATTTACTCTCTCGGGTCAATCCTGATTTTATTTTGCGCATCGATGGTCCTTTGATGTTGATTTGATGAGCGCGGTGGATAATACGGTCAAGCAGGGCATCGGTTATGGTCGGATCAGGGATTAGCTCATACCATTTGGCACTTTCGAGTTGGCTGGTAATGATTGATCATCTAAGGCCGTGTCGGTCATCCATGATCTCTAAGAGGTCACGAGCCTCGTCGGGCTGGAGTTTTGTCTGCCCAAAATCATCAAACAAAATCAGGTCTGTACGCTGGATATCATGGAGTAGCTTGTCATAGCTGCCGTCATTTCTTGCGACCTCCAGCGAGCGCAAGAATCTGGGGATCCTTACATATTTGGCAGTGTATCCAGCGCGGCACGCGGCTTGTGCGATAGCACACGCCACGTAAGTCTTACCAGTTCCAGTTGGGCCGGTGACGATGATATTCTGGTGCCCGACAAGCCAGTCACTCGCTACAAAATTTAAGATCGTTGATTTCTTGAGGCCGCGTGCTGGGCTGTAATCAATATCCTCGACACAAGCGTTGTCCTTGAATTGGGCCTTCCTTATTCGATTTTGGAAGCTCTTGTTGCGGCGCTCAATGTCTTCACGGTCAATCATGAGGCCGAGGCGCTCGTCAAAACTCAATTGATCTTCAAATCTCAGTCTTAAAATTTCGACAATTTGCTTCACATGTAACCTCGGCATCGCCATCTTTGACCCCCATTGTTGTGGATAATCAAAGATTTTAGATGGTTATGCCGTCGTTACGCACGAATATGATTAAATTAAGTCACCTGTCCGGCTTGCGCCGGAATCAGTGTCCGGCTTGCGCCGGAATACGCAAGCTGGGGGATTAGCTCTCCATCTTGACTGGTAAAGGGCGGAGACGAGATGTCCGTAGGACTATGATTTTGTACGTTATCCTAGCGCCGACCAAACCTGAATAATTTTTGGCCTACACCGCTTAGCGACGATATCTGTAGTGATAGATTTTCGATCTTAAATTTGTCAGACTTGAAACGTCCGAATTATTGTTTTCTTGTCCTTTGTTTCTTTAAGGAGGCTTTGCTCATGAGTATCAGGAATTTCATTGCATTTTCGGTTCTCACTCTTTTCCCAATCTGCGAAGTTATGGGCGATGAGGCAAAAAAAACACTGTCAGAAGCGGAAATGTTTCTAGGAAGAGTTGCCGGCGTTTATAAGAAAAAATTTGGCAATAGCCTGGTCGACGGTAGCAAATATGAGTCCGAAGATATCCTCGAGGTGGTTCCCATTGAACAGAAGGCTGCCTATGTACGCATGAAACTTAATTTTTTTAATGGGCACACGGGCGGCATCTATGGAGTTGCTCAATATGGTAAAGACTCTTTGATATTAGACGTTGGAACTACACCTAACTCTCGCTGCGTCGTTGAGCTTGTCTGGAGCCAGGATGAAGTTATTTCCAATGCAGACTACGATAAGACCCCTGGTTGCAGTATGTTTCACGGAGCGCGCGGCTCCATGAACGGCAGTTTTGCGACCAGCAAGCGACGTAACATTAAATATCTGAAGCGACTAAAAAATTCCCGACAATACAAAGAAGCACTGTCTAATTGGAAACACCCGACCAATTCCAAATGAGTGGTCACTCAGCACCGCGTTGATGAAATTTAGACAGAACCTCTGACTCAGTTGTTACCTTTCAATCCAATTGGCAAATTTATTTTTAGTTCGTTTCACCTAAAATGGCGTAAATTACTGCCCCTAATATTAAATCAGGTCAAAGTTTAAGCTTTGCGTTCTAGTCCCGAACCTTGATTTATGGGGTCGGTTCTATTGTGGAGTTAGCAAGAATTTCCTGTTGACGCTGGGCCAATACAACGCCGCCTTTCCTCTCAAACACAAGATTCAGTTATATCTCGATTTGCCGACTAAGGAATAAACTCGATCGGAAAGAACTTAATATCCACCAGCGATCCTCCAACTGGCAAAGTAAAGATGCTTTGGTTTAAAAACTTACCGCTACTCATCAACGATGACACTGACCCTGTATTAGCATGTTTTGGCAGATGAATAGAACCTTTGAACCGATAGATGTACTCTTGGCGCATAAAGATATGTTTAAGCAGCGCATATCTGCCAAAAGTTTCACTTTCACTTCGGTAGAAGCCAGAGACGCTTGAAAAATCATGTACCTGAGGATCGCCATAGAATTCAAAAACTTTCTCGTCGTTAGGAGTGAAAAATGTCGCCTTTATAGTGTTGTTTAGCAAACCCGACCAGTTTACCTTCACGCACACATTAGTTGACTCCGCCTGAAACTCAAATCCTAGGTTTCGCAATGCAGGAAGATCGCTTTTCTGAGCCAGAATCCGGCCACATGTTGGTTTTTTTAACAGGAAATAGCTGTGTAGAACGATTGGCAGGCTACTAGCTTGTTCATTTTGTCCGGCAGCTCCACCCATTGCTACTACTCGCTCCGGGTAATTGGAATTCATCGGATTATTGGTATAAAAGTCTTGATGGCTGAAGCCAAAAACATGTCCCACTTCGTGCAAAAGCACATTCCACAGCACATTATATTGGGACCAAAAAGTCGGGATTAGAAACTCCCCTTTATAACGTTTTTCTTCAGGGCCAAGATCTGGAGCCAACCAAATCATACCTTTAGCTCGATTGGTAGAGAAATCAAAAGATGACTGTGCCGCAAACCCCAATTTATTCGACAAGTACCCAGCGTCTCTCAAGCGCTCGATATCGGTATTTGACGATCCAAACATAAACCGAAGATCCGTGTCTTCGCTACACGCTTCTGAGACGAAATTTGTGGCGAAGGAATTGCCTTTGAACGGTGCAATTTCTTGAGTGGAAATTGATCTGACCCAGTCCGCTAAAACTCCTTCGACTACTTGCGATGATCGATCTTTTGAAAGCGAAAAATCGCTAGTCCAATCGATACAGTAAGAAACTGCCCCACGGCCAATAAACCATGGGTTGTGAGCTGGAGAAGCGAACTCGCCCGTGCCAGAGCTTGATATCCCCCCAGCATTTGCGACTCCGACAAAGTAAGGAAGCGACAGTGTATAGACTACCAAAATTATCTTTGAAATATACAAGTCGCCCCCATTTTTAATTCTAAAACATCTTAAAAAACCAAGATATTTGATTGAATCAATGAAATATCATATAGCAGACAATATTTCAATAATATATCTATCTAAAATATCAATTATTAACATGAACCCGGTTGTGGGTAGCACTGGTTATTACTAGATCCAACACAGCAGTACCAGCGCCGTTCGATGCAACGGGGGGTGCATGAAAAGGTATCATCGATAAATCCAGGGTCAATTTCCTCATGAATCGTGATTGGCTTTAAATCAAGTTTTCCAAAGCTATCGACAGTAATTAGGGCTACAATCGAATCAATGTGACCGGCAGAATTCTGAAATCTTTCTGAAAATAGGACGGTCTGTGTCCATGCTGTGGCTGACTCGTAAGAAGACACAATAGTTTTACTAACATCAATCTTTTTGAGCCCCTCATGCTCGAATTTTGCCCTTTGACCATTCAGAAGGAATGAAGTATCAAAAGCCTGCTCTGCAGCCGCCTTTACTTCCGGGGGAGTAGTAACCGATTGCGCGAAGGCTGTCTGCCCTAACAATGCTGCGATAACAAATAAGTCTTTTAACAACTTCATAAATTCTCCTGCTATTACTGTAAGTTAATCGCCACAACCCTTATGTGACAGAGGCATATTTAACGAAAATATAAGATTGATGATATTATTTTATAAACACAAACCATAAAAAATGTGATATATAATCACAGCCATGAATCTGTACCAATACGACAATTATAAAGCCTTTTTGAAGGATGCGGTTTCGCAGCGCAAGAGCATCCATGCACATTTCAATCTGTCATATCTCGCAAATAAGACAGGGATCCAACGCACGTATTTGTCGCATGTGATGGCAGGCCGGGCCCACCTGAATTCTGATCAACTTTTTCTAATTTGTCAGGCT
>JBIKKO010000123.1:0-10399 GCA_044360315.1 Oligoflexales bacterium | reverse complement strand
GCTGGCACTCCTCTAGGATTTAGGTTCGGTCGCGGTGGCATTGGGCTTCTTGGGGTCAGGCTTTTTTTGTGCATTTTTCATCTCGCCTGACTTTTTGTTATCGCCTGCTTTTTCTCCAGCGCCATCACCGTCTTTTGACTCTTTTTCACTAGCCTCTGCCTCATCAACCTTCTTCTTAAGCTCTTCGTTTTCTGCTGTCAGCTCAGCAACCTTCTTCGAGTCTTTATCTTTATCTTCGATCAATTTAGCGCGCTCTTTTGACATTTTATCGCGCTCACTGATGTGCTGCTTTATATCTTTTTCCAATTTTTCTCTTGCTGCCTTGATTTGCTCACGTTTTTCTTCCAAAGCCATTGCCGTCTTGCTTTTGCTTTCCTCAAATCCACTGAGTCGCATTGTGTACTCGTCTTCCCAATTGGCACTTTTGCGTTCAATAATCTCCCCGTCGAAGCTTTCACGCCAATCGACATCAACTAGATCAGTGGATAGAAGGTCATCTTGACGCGCCAAAGCGACAGCCGGAACTCTTGACGTGACACTGATTTCTGATGCCTGACCATCACGTACACTGCGCCGTCGATGCATCACTAGAATATCCCCATTGTCGAACTTTTCCATAACCTCCATCTTTAACGACTTGATCACCTCCGCTTTCGCATCAAATGGCTCCAAGTTGGGCAATGACTTTAAAATATCCTTAGCGCCAGCTGCACCGTCCACTTTTTCCGGGGTTGCGGCTGATGGCTTCTCACTCCCTTGACCAGGAGTTTCACTCTTCTGGTCTCCCCCATTTGGCTTGGATTCAACTCGATTAGACGCGATTTTTATGTCGATAAACGAGCCAACATCAATAGGACGCTCAAAACCATAAAGGTAAGAGCGCGGATCATTTAAATTCGTGAGAGATCCGGTGTCATTGACAGGAGCTCGACGGCGAATCTTTAAATCTTTGTTTCTCACAAATAGTTCGCGCTGCTTCGGTTCTTCTTTTCTGACTTCAATCGGCACAGGGGCCTTCTGAGCTGCCATGCCTGGCGAAGGCTCCCTCTTTGAAAGATATCGTTCACGGCCAAACATCGTACAAGATGCAAAACTATGTGCCAGGATCAATAGGAATGTGAAAAATCCGAGAAATCGCATTTACACCTCAAAAAGAGACGGCCTCTACTGTTTTATCATCCACGACTTTTGCCCGCATGCGCATCTTATTTGCCATATTGACCACCTGAATCGTTTGACCAATGGCACCCTGGTCGATTGTGGTCGCCTTCGCGGCAATCTCAAGGTCTCCCTTCTTTACAATCATTTTAACAACCTGGTTCCTACCAACCGCCAACGGCGCATCAAGATAGCGGCTAAAGACTGGCTCACCTGGCTCAATGGCCTGTTTTGCCTTTTTACCGACGAGTTCGTCCATCGTATCAACAAACCCAAGGACACCCCGTCGCATGGTAACCCATGACACTTTCACCTGAGACTCCGCAATGATGTGTCCCGAGGCAATGTGGACCTTCGGTACCGGAAGTTTTCGCTCAACCGACACACTGGCATATAGTTGGGCGACGGTGTAGTCAGATGGATCTGCTGGATTTAAGAAGCTCACACGAATGGGTCTGTTACCCGAGAGGTTCTTTACAACCCAGTCTGGGTCATCAAACGTGATTGCTTGTAGCTCATCAAACTCGACCTGGGTTTGATTTGGGCGAACCATGATGGTTGACCCTTGGATCTTCGTGACACGTACGCGCAACATATCAGTTTGCTTGTGCCCAAGAAGGTCAAGCTCTTTCTGCAAACGAAGTCGAACCTCATCGGCCGACACATCAATCGAAGCTGCATCAACTCGTGTTGAATCTGCTCCGGTGATATCGTGAATGATTGACGGCCATTCCTTGGCTAGAACACTCGAAACAACTCCTCGTTTAATGATTGACGTTCGTCCGGGGGCTGGAGTTGATGCAATGTCGATCCCAGTTGCCTCTTTACATAGCCTTGCTGATCCAGTGCACTTTGAGATATCCGACAAAAAGACTCGGGCAGCTGAAACATTTGCCCGGGGCATTAACTCGATTGTGACGAATTCATCTTCAGCTAAGGACGCTTCGGGTCCGAGAATAGCAAGATACGACGCCACAAGACTAATCGAAGCGATAGCTAGGTCGATCCTTAAGAATCTTATCATGTCTAAACCCCTAACCCACTGCTATTAGCGAATTTGGTTCGTTGCTTGGAGGATCTGATCGCTGGTCGTGATCACTTTAGAATTAATCTCATAAGCCCTTTGTCCGGTGATCATGTTTACCATCTCCTCGACGATATTAACGTTTGACGCCTCAAGCTGGTTCTGAGCAATTCGTCCAACTCCATTTTGATTTGCAGGACCAACAATAGGCTCTCCGCTTGCGCGCGATACACCGAAAAGATTGCGACCAAGGGAAGTCAATCCTGCTGGGTTGATAAACGACGCCAACTGGATTTGTCCAATTTCTTGCGACTCACCATTAACTTTGACTGTTACAGCACCATCAATGCCCACATGGAAATCGGTTGCACCCTGAGGGATTACAATCTCAGGGACCATAGGAAACCCGTCGGCCGTTACAAGGCGTCCCGTGTTATCTTTGTCAAAATGACCATCGCGCGTGTAGGCGATTGTGCCGTCGTCTTTTTGTATCCTGAAAAAACCATCACCCTCGATCGCTAAGTCTAGGTTCCGCTCTGTAACGATTGCGCTACCCTCTGTAAATAGCTTATCGACACTACTAAGTTTGGATCCCGCGCCTATCTGGATCCCGCTTGGTACAACGGTTCCCGTCGTCGCGCTTTGGCCGGGGGCTCTCAATGTTTGATAGAGGAGATCATGAAAATTTGCTTTGGAGCGCTTGAATGCAGTCGTATTTACGTTTGCCAAGTTGTTAGCAATCGTATCGATATTGGCCTGCTGCGCCTCCATCCCTGTTGCGGCTGTCATTAATGAACGCATCATGATTTAGATCCCCTCTAGTTTAGCGATTTACGCGCGAACAACGCCCAGCTGGTTATTACTAATATCCATAATTTTGTCGTAGTTACTGATCGTTTTCTGGTACGCCTCGTAGGATCGATGAGCAATAATCATCGAAGTAAGATTCTTCATTGCATTTACATTTGATCCTTCAAGCGCACCCTGAGTTATCGAGGCATCGCGATTGGCAACTCGACCAGACTCTGGTCCACCATAAAACCAAAGATTGGTGCCAGAGCGCTCTAGTTGGTTAGGATCATTGAACTTATAAACGGGGATTCGATCTATCAACTGATTATTTTGATACACTTCACCAAGACGATTAACTTCAAATTGTCCTGACTTTACGCTGATCACCCCTTTTTCACCAAGTACGGGATGACCAGTTGGCGTCATTAAAACACCCTCTGGGCTTAAGGAAAGCTGACCACTACGCGTGTAGCGCATACCATCTTGGGTATGGACGGCGAACATGCCCTCGCCTTCGATCATGATATCTGTCGGATTGCCAGTCTGTATTGCAGGTCCTTGGGATTCGTCGCGATGAATCCCTGCAACGCCCACATAAGCAATGTCATTGCCATGAAGAGGCATTAGTTTGTTCAAGTCTACTTTGTAATTAGCGGGCGGAAGCGGAGATTTATAATTTTTCTCCGGCTCAGGATTTAGCAGTTTAAAGGTAATATTATCACCTTTAAAGCCAACCGTATTTGCGTTCGCCAAGTTATTGGCGATAATCTCCAGCGCTTTTTCTTGCGCTAGGGCACCCGACATCGGTGAGTAGATCGCTTTTAACATGACAGTATCTCCTGACGTTAAATCTTTGACGCCAGAATTTTCTATGCATCTATCATGCCAAAGTTTGGATCTTAAATTTCTTATCTAACAGCGCAACGCGATAAGTCTTGATTTAGCAACTCATATGTCGGAGTTTTTCATAGTCTTACAAGTTTAAATAAGGACGGTAAACCGACGCAAATTCTAGGAATTAAATGCCTTGCGTCATAGATCAGCCGCCAACTTATTAACACATTGGACCGACAACGACTAGGCTTGAGCAAACCGAAATCAACGCTTTTGTATATTACTTATCGTAAATATATACGGACCGGGTCACGACTTTGTTGCCCTGCACTAGAACATGGAAAAGGCGAATCCCTTTTAGTGTCTCTTTAGTAGCTGTTTGCCCCTCACAAAATGGGTTGTCAACTGGAGATGAGCAGTCAAGACATTGATCTAATGCAAATCCACCCAATTCCTTACCCCTAATTTCGGCATATTTAGCTTGATCTGACGGCCGCATGTATTTGGTGATCTCTTGCTCTGTACAGCTGATTTTTGCGAGCCTTAGGTCTTTCATACATTTATTTGTAATGCGGTCAAAAAATGAACCCGCACGGACACAGGCGCGAACATCATTTTGTAGAGACTCATCACCCACCTGTGCCCCGCCAAAATTAACAGAGCCCGCATCTGCATGATCCTTTTTTTGGGACGATGATGGCGACTCGCTGGAATTTTTGAGAGCGGCTGGTTCTTCTGGGGCGGCACAACCACCTGCCAAAAGAGCCAATAATAAAATAGGTCTTATACGTAGCATCGCGCCCTCCTGTCCCCCGGGAAGGAAATCGGATCAACGTCGCAGAGACTTTAAGATTTTCTAAAATACAAATTTAATATAAATCAAATCAGTATCTTATGGTTATATTTTGAGGCGCTTTTGAGAGCTATCACTTGAGCCGTGTCAAGACGCTAGCAGGCGAGGTCTTTTAGATCTAAGCCGATTCCAGCCTTTTGGCACATCATAACAAAAGACTCTGGCCCTTAGAAGCGGCCAGAGTCAAGCAAATCATTAAAGATCAGAAACTTACTGCAATAACTTTAAAGCAATTTGGGGTAGCTGATTGGCCTGAGTTAGCACCGAGGCTCCAGCTTGCTGGAGGATACTCTGCTGCGTGAACTCTGCGGACTCTGCCGCGAAGTCGGCATCCTTAATCCGGCTTCTAGCCGCCGACAAGCTTTCCATTTGAATCCCGATGTTGCGATCAGTCGACTCTAGACGATTTTGAAATGCGCCGAGCGTACCGCGATAAGACGCAATAGACTCCATGGCCTTATTGATCTGCATGATAGCACTCTGAGCCGATTGCTTCGAATCAATCCTCGCACCTTCGGAGTTAGCACTGTTGCCAAGACCGAGAGAGCCCTCTCCATCCGTTAAGGCATTAAACTTATCCATGTTGACGCGAATGATGTTCACCGGATTGACCGCCTCAAGACTATCTGAAACGCCATAGTAGTCTTTACCAACCTGGATCTCCAGCGGTGACCAGTTATGATCTTTGCGCAGGTCTTCCGTCAGCTCGGATGTACCCGTCAACAGTCGTGTGCCGTTAAATTCAGTCGATATGGCAATACGATCAACCTCATCCTTGAGCGCCATGAACTCTTCGTTGAGGTAGCGACGCTCTCGGGCACCAAGAGTATCTGACGCAGACTGCACAGAAAGCTCGCGAAGCCTGATCATGATGTTGTTGATTTCATCAAGGCCGCCTTCCGCCGTCTGGACCAGAGACACCGCATCGTTTGCGTTGCGCCGAGCCTGTCCCAGGGAGCGCACATCGGCTTTCAACACTTCAGCGATCGCAAATCCTGCTGCATCATCGGCGCCGTGATTAATACGATAGCCGGAGGCCAGCTTTTCTGTTTGCTTCGCTACGGACTTGTTAGCAAGCCCCATATGACGCTGAGCTGTAAGAGATTGGACGTTCGTACGAATTCTCAAACCCATGTCTCACCTCGTTTAGCGCTGCTCGCTGTCATGCAATAGGATCGACCCTACGTCACTCCAACAATTTATTAATCAGCACTATTTTTTGACCTTATATGTTAAGAATACAAGATCTCCCTTTAATACGGAAGAGATGGCCATGAGGTGCTTCGGTTCAGATAGACCATGATCGACAAAATGAGGGGAGTTTAGTCCCGCAATAATCAAGGGACAAAGCGTGATTTTTGCATAATCAACAAGGTTATGTTCGTAAAATATTTTATTAATCGCCCCGCCTCCAAACAGTAAGATCCGGTGGAGACCCTCCTGACTCAAACGCTGGATGAAGGCAGGTAATGTTTCTGGCCCATAGAGCCAATTCTCCACACCCTTGGCTGCGCACAAGTCCGCCTGGACGGGAGATGGTGACACCAGGACACGACGAACATTCAGCTGATCCCAAAACCCAAGGCCCTCATCCAACCCTTTGGTCGTGAAGACGATCCAAGCAGGGTTGAGTCCACGATCATTCGTGACGACCCATGTCGATCCACTGGCGCGCAGAGAGTTTGCTCCGGTAATGACAGCATCAGCCTGCTCCAGCTGTTCTTTGACGAAGTCTCGATCGTCCATGTTTGTAAAATCATAAGCACGCCGCTCGTGATCACTCTCGAGGGCGTGCTTGCCAATCATTCCATCAAGGCTAATGGCCATGACGTTGGTGATTGTGACAGTCATCGTTCATCCTTAATTGGGGAGCAGCATCTTGTTGACTTCGTCTGCCACCTCACCCTCGTTTCGGGCTTCGGCAGCGCTGATTTCGGAAACCACCATACCCAGTGCCTTTTCCAACATGTTCTTTTCACCGAAGGATAGCGGCTTATCCTGCTTAAGGGAAGACAGATCACGCAAAACTTCCGCTACATCACTGATAGATCCCGTGCGCAGCTTGTCATTAAACTCCCGGAACCGTCGATTCCAAGCTCTTTGAGACACGCGACGAGGTGTTCGCAATATTGAATAAACGTTATGCAAGACTCCCGCATCGGACAGATTTCGCAGACCAATTCGAGTTGTTGCATTCGTCGGCACCATGAGTCGTGCACCCGAGGAGATGATCTGGACCACGTAAAAGTCCATCTTCGTCCCTGCTACTTCTTTTGACTCGATACCAGATATAACGCCGACACCGTGGGACGGGTAGACCGCTTTATCGCCTATGTTAAATGTCATATGCCATCACCTCCAATGTTCAGCAAGGGCCTGCATCAACGAAGACACCGCCCAACGCCTACTAAATATACAATTCCGGCCAAAAAGTCAATGCATTTTAAACTTTTTAATAAAATTACCCATAAAATTTCTATACTCTTTGACACCGTGGCGGCCCAGTCTTCTGATTTCCTAAAGATTTCGCTTGCGTAGAAGCATTTTGTCCAGTATCACCCTCACCTTGGCCCCCCGGGCCCTGGCGTCATCTGCGGAGTTGGTGGATTTAACCAGTTTTTTTGCTCAACTCGCCCATAATGGAGAAACCCATGGCACTTACTACCGAATCAAAGAAAGACATCCTCAAGAAACATGCTACCGGCGCCAACGATACAGGTTCGCCACAGGTTCAGGTCGCTCTGCTAACGGCACGTATCAACCAGCTTGGAGACCACTTTTCTAAGCACGTAAAAGACCACCACAGCCGTCGCGGCTTGTTGAAACTGGTAGGCCAGAGACGTCGCCTACTCAAATATCTTGAGGGCAAAGATGCTGCTGGATATAAAAAACTGATCACCGAGCTCAACATCAGAAAATAATCAGGGTGAATCTCGGAAAAAATAATCACAGGGGCGGAGGCGATTTAAATTGCGCCTCCGCTTTTTATCTGGGACAACTGTAAGAATAAAGAATGACAAAAGAAAAGAGTGAAGAAAGGATCTCCAAGTTATGACCATTACACCAATCACCCGCGAAGTTCAAATCGCTGGAAAAACCATCAAATTCGAGTTCAATAAATACGCCAAACAAGCCAACTCCGTCATGGTGAGTTGCGGAGACACTCAGGTTCTTGTCTGTGTTGTCGCAGCTGAAGACCCAAAGCCAGACCAAGATTTTTTCCCGCTAACAGTTGACTATTTTGAGCGCATGTATGCCGCTGGCCGGGTTCCAGGTGGTTTTTTCAAGCGAGAAACAAAACCCAGTGAGCACGAAGTCCTAACATCACGCGTGATCGATCGACCTCTACGTCCCCTGTTCCCTGAACACTTTATGACAGAGGTCCAGGTAACCTGCACAACCGTATCCTACGATCCTGAGCATCATCCTGCACCACTTGCCGTGATGGGAGCCAGTACGGCGTTGATGATTTCAGACATACCATTTGACGGACCTGTTGCAGCTCTGCGGGTCGGCATGCAAGACGGCAAATTTATCATTGACCCCAAGGATGGTAGTGCTGGGGACCTTGATCTAAATATCGCAGCAAAACCAGGGGCCGTGCTGATGGTAGAAGCTGGCGCAAACTTCCTCTCAGAAGACCAAATGCTCGACGCAATTACCCATGCACACAAGCTAATGGAACCCGTTTTTGAAATGCAGCTCTCCATTCAAAAGGAGATCGGCAAGCCGAAACGCCCTGTTCAGGCCCCTGCATGGGATCCTGAATTGGTACGCAAGGTCACCGACATTGCCACACCGCTTGTAGACAGAGCTTTTAGCATTGCCAGCAAGACTGATCGCAGACATGCCCTCAGTACGTTGACCAAAGACGTCCTGACTGCGGTTAACCCCGAGGGGACTGCTAGCGTAATCAAAGTCGTCAAAAAGATTTTGGAAGAGATCCAGTTTAAGAGCATGCGTGGTTTAATCTTAAATCAACACAGACGCATCGATGGACGCGGGTTGACGGATATTCGTCCAATCAGCTGTGAGACCGGAGTGCTCAAGAGACCGCACGGTTCCGCATTGTTCACCCGAGGCGAAACCCAGGCTCTCGCTACAGTTACACTTGGAGCTGCCGACGACGAACAGCGTCTCGATAATCTCGTCACGCCGAATGCCGTAAAAACATTTATGCTTCACTATAATTTCCCTGGTTATTCAGTTGGCGAACCAAAACCAAATCGCGCCCCTGGCCGCCGCGAAGTTGGTCACGGAGCGCTGGCTGAGCGAGCCCTTGGCCAGGTCATCCCGGATCGGACAAAATTTGGCTATACGATTCGATTGGTATCAGAGATTTTAGAGTCAAACGGTTCATCGTCGATGGCCTCTGTTTGTGCAGGAGCGATGGCTCTCTTGAAGGCAGGAGTGCCAATTCAAGAACCAGTCGCAGGTATCGCCATGGGACTAATCAAAGAGGGCGACAAATTCGCGATCCTATCGGATATCCTCGGAGACGAAGACCACCTCGGCGATATGGACTTCAAGGTTTGCGGAGGACAAAATGGCATCACTGCTCTCCAAATGGACATTAAAATTGGCGGACTGACCCGTGAGATTTTGAGTCAAGCCCTCAGCCAAGCACTGACGGGACGTCGTCATATCTTAAATAAAATGACAACAGCCATTTCGAGCCCGTCAGATATTAGCGAGTTTGCACCGCGCATATTCCAAGTCAAAATCAAGCCAGATCGCGTCCGAGACCTTATTGGACCTGGCGGAAAGAACATCAAAAAGATTGTTGCTGACACAGGCGTCAAAATCGACGTTACGGACGAAGGCATGGTGAGCATCGTCGCCATGGACGTAACTAGCGCTGAGGCAGCAAAGAAGATGATTCGCTCCGTTACAAGCGACCCAGAAGTTGGGGCCATCTACCTTGGCGTAGTCAAAAAGATCATGGATTTTGGTGCCTTTGTAGAGATCAAACCTGGCACCGAGGGACTCTGCCACATCTCTCAGCTTGACAACGCCCGCGTTGAGCGAACTGAAGATGTTTGTAAAGAGGGCGAAGAAATGCTTGTAAAAGTTTTGGAGATTGATCGCCAAGGAAAAATTAAACTTTCACGAAAAGAAGCTCTAGGGAAAAAACCGACAGCTTAACTCGACGAAACATGATTCGACTTAAAATCCATTCTTCTGATCTCCTGCCGTCCTATGCCACTGCTGCCTCCGCAGCAGCGGATCTTAGGGCGGCATGTGATTCAATCATCGCACCAGGGCAGCGCGTAAAAGTACCGACCGGAGTTTGGATCGAACACGTTGAATGGGACAAAGTGCCGCCAGGCATGATCCCCGAGCTTCAGATTCGCGCTCGATCTGGCCTGGCATTTAAACATGGCATCATGCTCACCAATGGGATTGGCACCGTTGATGCTGACTATCCTGATGAAATCTGTGTGTTACTTTTCAATTCAGGCAGCGAATCCTTTGTCATCCAAAAAGGTGATCGTATCGCCCAAATCACCCTTAATCTGGTGCAAAGAATTCCTAACCTCTCAGTCGGCGGCCATCGCACCGGAGGATTTGGATCTACGGGCATTGCTGAACCATCTCCCCGATAGTCTTCCTACTAGCCGCTTATACGGATTACTAAAAGTTCGTGAACGGTTCCAAGTATCCAGTATGACACACTGATTTTACAACATCGGCGGTCAAACTATTCCAAATTTCACATCCAATATCCATTAATTCTT
>JBIKKO010000122.1:0-10405 GCA_044360315.1 Oligoflexales bacterium | reverse complement strand
TCATCTCGAGAGTGATCATATTAATGCAGGATTACAGGAAGGGGATGTACTTAGATTGTCGGCCGACGTTGTCACAATCAAGGGTCATACGGCAGAAGTTAGTCAGATAGTTATTTTTCTTCCTGGCCGCGTCGGTCCTACACCAGTTTGGATGATTTCTAAAAGAGCTAAGAATACTGAACCTCCAGCAAAACTGATTGAGATGCATGCGCCGTCCACAGACTATGCTGTGTTTTGATGATCAGGCCATTTCATGGATGAAAACACCGTTGAACAGTCACCTATTCTACCAGTCGTTAAGCAGCCTCAGGGCAGGGATTATTTTCTTGGAACCTGGTCTGGACGACTTCTATTAGTTAATTCTTTGATTTTTGCCTTGATGATCATTCACGATCCTTCTGCGCTTATGATGCCAAGTCTTGACGTGGTTCGAGAGTTTGGCAGTAAGTCAATGGCAGATATCGCTGCTGGCGAGTATTGGCGCTTTATTACTCCAGTCTTTGTGCATATCGGAATTTTACATTTCTTTTTTAATGCGATGGGGCTTTATTACATTGGCTATCAGATCGAGCATATTCTGGGCTCTCGGTGGTTTCTTGGCCTTTATATCACGGCCGGATTGATTGGAAATTTGGCGAGCTGTGTTTTTTCTTTGTCACTTAGTGCAGGCGCATCGGGTGCTTTGTTTGGTCTTCTGGGTGCGGGCTACCGGCTGGAGGGGTTGGTTAGTGAGGCTTTTGATAAAACCGGTGTGAAGTTGAGGCCACGACGAAGCATCTATAGTGGAATGGTCATCACAAATATTGTCTTGGGGCTTATAATTCCTGTTATTGACAATGCGGCGCACATTGGAGGATTGATTGCTGGCTGGCTGATCGTTGAAGCGATGCTTAGGACTAGACCAAATCGTTTGCGACCGCGAAACCCTAAGATCGCGATTGGTATTTATGCCGGACTTTTAACCTTTTGCTCATTTGCAGTAGCCCAATCAGCCAATCCTAATACCGTGGTAAAGCGTTTTTTTGCGGCTGCAACAAAAGCCTCAGATGCCAAAGAGGCTTATTATAATTACTCGGAAATTTTGCGCATTAAGCCACTAGATCCCCAGGCCAGGCTGTTTCGTGGGAAGCTTTTACTACAGAACGGTGAACTGGATGAAGGATTGAGTGATATTTCGAAAGCAGTATCATCAGGCAGCACTGCCCAAGACGTTAATTCTGTCACTGAAGAGCTCAGGATGACTGGTCATTTTAGAGAAGCTGAACTTGTTGATAAAATATTTGAAGAGGCAAAAGCTAATGAGATTTAGGCAGCGATTTTCAAGATGCCTTCGCTCATTAGTTGTTGTTTCGAAAGTCCAGTCCTGCGCCCGATTTGCTGGAGGTAACGACGGAAACTCGAATTATGTAAGAGATCTTCGCCTAGAGCTTGTACATGGAGTTTCCAAAATTTCTCAGCATGTTTAGAAGCATATTCGTAATCAGTGAGTGAGCCGGTGATAGTGGATTCGTCAAAGACTTTCTTGGTCAGAAAATGAATGTGTGAATGCCCAAACAACTTGTGGAAGAGAAGAGTCGAGATAATGATTTTCTCGAGCTCAGCTTGAAGCTCCATTTCAAGCCTTGTCACTTTAGTTCCGGTTAAAGCATGCCTCACGTAATAATGAAAATGACTGATTTCCTCCGATAAAATCAGTAGAGCAGAAAGATCATCTTCGTTGTTGAATAACATTTTGTCTATACCTTGTCCGTCAAGTATTGCGTAGAAATCATCTCTCAGATGGATGGATATGTGGGCTGTCGTGGCGTCTTCTACCACGATCAAAGATGCCGGAAGGTTTAGTGCTGAGGGACAAAGATCCTCCAAGGTTGTCGTCGGAAGAGACGTTATGTAGTCTTTTGATGCTTGGTGGATGTCGTAGCCCATGTAAGAGCAAAGGATCGATTCGATGAGACTCGCGTTTCGTTGAATGTGATGTGATGTGGGTTCATTCATAAAGTTTGTTTCACTGTGCATGCTTATGTGGAACTTTGATGGGTTGAATGCCTTTTTCTTGAAGTAGCTGTCGAAGGCGTTCGGAGCCTGATCGATTCCACCGATCGTACAGAATCAAAATATCTTCATTTTTTTCCATGGCCGTCGAGTCCGATGCTTGCGCGAAAATTTCAACGACCTGGTTGAAGTTCTCCGACAATGAGTCAAGGGTTTCGTGTAGCGAGTCATCACGAGCTTGGCACTTGGATAGCGTGCCAGCTTGTTTGTATGCTGATGCACCCATTGAAATGTAGTAGTTGATGTCGATTGTCTTGTTATTAAAGAAGTCTTGGAAAAATCCAGAAACGTAGAGGCTTGTATCGCCGAGTTGACGAAACAGTGCAGACTGCTTCTCGGCAGGAGCTTCAAGAGCTCGCTTGAGTAAGAATGCTAATGGTGTCGATAGTATGGATGGAGATTCATGGCTGTCACCTGCGGGTCCCGTCGATGTTACGTAGCTTGTTAGTAGGTTCACTAAGTAGAATTCAACGTGGTCCTCAAGTCTGACTTTCAGTTGTCGTGAGGCTGTTGTGATTTTGTCGTGGAAAAACTCTTGGGGACTCTGGATAAGTTCTAAAGACGAGCTTGTCATCATTACCTCCATGCTCGTTTCCAGAGCAGTGTGTTTTAGGCCAATGGCATGCTTGCTCTTTTATTATACACCTGGTTGGCCAGCCAGCCTATGACTCCTTAAGGCTAGTCGGTAAAAAAAACCGAAGTTCTGAGAGGCTGATGCTAAGGTACTGATATTCTAATAAAATATGATTTTCTAATGTCGCCTCTGTTTTGGCAATAATTTAGGTGGCTTAATGGAGCTAGTGTCCTATGATAAACTCCAAGGTCCGTCGGGAGGCCGCAAGGGGATTATGGAAAAAACATCCACAAGAAATTCACAATCTGATGGTGCAGAGGCTGCTCCCACGCAAGCGCCGCAAGCAGCTGGGACCGATAGGCTTGGCCTTGAAGACATTGTGCATCTTGCAAACCGAATTGGTCTTGAATACGTGGCCGCGCGCAAGGAAGCCGAGCGCTTAGACCTTCTAAAGAATACGGTTCGATCAAAGATTGCGATACGGCTCGATGATGGGACCTTATCTGAGGCTAAGTTAAAGCGTCTCATGGAGACTGACGCCGAGTACGAAGAATTTTTAAACAAGCTTGTAACGGCGCGAGCGGAAGCGGAAAAACTTCGCGTTCGTTATGAAAGTTATAAAAATCTGTTTGATGCTCGTCGCAGCCTTTTGAGTTATCAAAAAGCAGAGATGAAGTTGCTGTGATGGCCTGGTGAATGTTCGATTGCATCCCAAGAGGGATAGTCTATTTAATTTGCGTTGCTTTCCAGGTCAAGTTTAGGCACGAGTGCGGCACTTCGTTTCTTCGCATCCTGTACGAGTTCGACATAGTCAGGGTCACTTAAACTATTTTTACGGAAATGGTTGAAAAGTCTGAGGGCTCGATTGGGGTTGGTGGACTCTAAACTTCGCGCTAGCCAGTAGTGACCTTCGTAGAGCTTGGGCTTTAAACGCACGGCTCGTTCTAAGTAATCAGTAGCTTCGTTAGCCTTACCTAGTTCAAGCAGTGCCTGGCCTGCGCCTAATAGTGCACCTGCCAGTAGGGGTTGCACTTTCAAGGCATCCTTCCATAGGTTTAGTGCGTCTTGAGTCTTGCCCTGGGACATGAGTACTTCGGCGGTTACGCTTTGGTAGTTGACTTGAACCGTCTGGCTGGCAAATTTGCCACCTTTGCGAAGCACGGCGAGTGCTTCGTTACCACGTTTAAGTTTTAGCAGTGTCCTCGCCATTATGATTGGTGCTTGCTCATCTTTAGGATGTTTTTTCTGGATCCTTTGACAGAGGTGGAGAGCTTCGCTGTAGAAGCGAATTTTATAATAGCTCCAGGCCAGGCTTTTCATCGCTCGTGGTTCGTCGTCTTGAATCTTGAGGGCTTTCTTATAACGATAAATCGCCTCTGCGTATTTATCAGTAGCACGATAAGCCTCAGCTAGATAAAAGTTACTATCAAAATTATTCTCAAAATCCGGCATGGATTTTTCTAGGTTAGCTATTGCACCTGGATAGTCTCCGGCTTTGGCGAGAACAATGCCGAGGTTTCGTTGAGCTGTTTGATTTTGAGGATCGAGCTGTAGGGCTTTTTTGTATGTGTCGATCGCTTCTCTCAGTAAGCCGTCTTTAGCGAATTGATTCCCCTGCTGGACGAAGTTTTCTTCGTTCTTGGGCTTTGCTTCGGTCTGCATTCTGGTTACGGTGATACAGCTAGGTGTCGTCAGGGTCGCTGCAGAGGATATGAAGGCCAATAGACTTTGCCGAAAGATGTGCATGGCGAAGGTCTCCCTTGGTTAGAGATATACGGTGCCGTCTTTTGGATTGAAAAGACGACCGACCCTAGAATTTTACAATACTACCTATTCGATTGTATAAAACTCTTCGAAAAGAGACCAACATCGGCTGTCGTTTGAGTAAAAGGAAAGATTGATTTTAGATTTGTTCCATTCCTTATAATTTGCAGTCTTATATGAGTAATATCTGAGGGATAAGTTGCCATTGCGCCCCGTCGTCATGGCATCGGGAGTCGGCATAAAGTCATCCAAGAAATAGCACTCGTTGCTTGAGTTCTTCATATACGGCACGTTGACTGCAGCTGGGGTGATCTCGGAGGCGAAAAAAGTACCACGGCACGAGGTTATCAGTGAGATGAGTGCCAGCCCGACTAGCGTTTTTAGCAAATTACCGCTCATAACGATCCCTGTTTTGTGCTTATAATAGGTTCTTCATGGGGGTGTTCGGAATATCTGCTAGAATCTTTAGTCTACTGATTTTATCGAGGGATGTGTCAAAGGAGCGGTGATGTTGGTAAAAATACAAAGTCTGATTTTTTTACTCTTGGTTTCATGTGCGACCACTGAAACGAAAACTCCGGAGTCCTCTTGGACCTCCCTGGCTAAAGCTGAGCCAATAAGCTGCAGTCCATGGCCGCTCAAAGAAAGCGAGCTCGATATCTCGCAATTGATGGCATCCTCCGTTTCTGGTGGTAGTTTTTTGGCGACGATGCGCCTTCGAAATGGTAGTCAGGTGCCGGTTTACGCTCGTAGTTCAACCGATATTGAGCTTGATTTAGACGACATGATCTCGTTGCCAATAGGTCGACAGGCCCATGTATTGGGTGTGAGTGAATGGAAGAATGAGGCCGTTGCGTTTGTAAGTCAAAATCGAAGTGATCGAGCTTGGATTGAGGTCAGAGCGGTCAAAGATAATCGTTTGATATCGCGCATGGCGACTCCCATTTCAGGCGATGTCTATTCGGGTAAGGTGTCTCCAACTAGAGATGGATGGTGGTTACAGCTAAATCACGGCGAGGCGGATGCTTCGTTTGTAAGTGTCGTGCCGCACATGTCAAAGGATTGGAAGTTCTCGCTAGCTGCTAATCGCACAAAAACTCGCTTTGCCACCATCGTTTCGAGCAAGACATCCAAGGATGCTTTTATATTCGAGATGGTTCCCTCTACAGATGAAGGCGTCAGCAACTTTAAGGTGACGCGTATGGAAGTTGCTGGTAAGTCATCGGATCTTGGTCTCGTGCCGTTGCCGACTCGAGGAGGGACTGAGAGTTGGTCCGCCCAGGCCTTGGGCGATCGCCTAGCCTTAGCCGTCGTTAGAGGGGATTCGATGGTCGGGCAGGCCTCGTTGATTATAGCTGTTGTGTCGGCATCCACGGCCGGCATTGGCATAGATTGGAAGCAGGAATATCCTTATGAAGACGTGCACTTAGGTGAGCCGGTGTGGCTTGTAGATGGTGGGCGGGCTATGCTGGGCCTCATGAAGTGGATGGACGCCGAAGGAACTCTTAGTCGTTTCCGGGTTGACGCCTATAAGGTAGACACGTTAGGGGATGTAGGTGTTTTTGAAAGTGGTTCAGTTCTGGTGGCCGGCTATCTCAAAGGCGCAGACGAAGGCATTGGAGCCTTTAGGTTGCGGGATAAAGATCTATGGAAGTACAAGATTTGCAAACTCAAACTGTAAACGAACGAAACAAGTGGATCAGTAGCCTTCAGGTATTCGCTGCCGATATTAAGTTAAGTCATAGTATTTTTGCTTTGCCATTTGTCGTTGTCGGCCTCACCTTGGTAGATCTTCCATTCACTCAGGAACCGTTGCGGTATCTTCAGATCTTAGTGTGTATGGTGCTCGCTAGAAGTTTTGCCATGGGCATGAATCGATACTTGGACCGGGATATTGATCGAGAGAATGCGCGCACAAAAACAAGAGCTTTAGCTCAAGGAATCGTCAGTAGCAGGTCCTACCTCCACATCACTTTATTATGTGGCGTCGGATTTGTGTTGGTAGCAGCAAGTCTGTCGCGGTTGGCTGGGGTGTTGTCACCGTTACTGTTGTTGCTGTTGGCATTTTACAGTGTCATGAAAAAACTATCTTGGATGACCCATTGGTACCTAGGATTTTGTCTGGGGTTGGCCCCAGTTGCCGCCGAATTGGCCTTATTCGACAAGATAAGCGAGCCTAATCTCGTTGTCGGTCTGGCCGTGATGTTTTGGACGGCCGGATTTGATCTTTTGTACAGCTTACAAGATCGTGAGTTTGATAAAGGTCGAGGCTTACACAGCGTACCAGCGAAGCTTGGGCACAAATCTGCAATCTGGCTTAGTCGCCTATCGTTTGTGCTCATGGTGGTGTGTCTAGCATGGGCCGGTCAAATAGTTGGGTCCGGCGCGTGGTGGTTCATTGGAGTTGCTGCTGTGGGGGGTGTCTTGACCTATGAGCACTGGATCATCCGTGATGCGATGATCACGGGAACCTCAAATAAGATAAATGTAGCTTTTTTCAATTTAAATGCCCTTGTAAGTATTGTCTTCTGTGCTTTTGCCATCCTCGATTTTTACGGAAGGTCTTAATATGCGGTCGATTCGTAAGGTGATGGTTGGCGTATCTGGGGCTTCGGGGTCTATTTACGCTGAAAGGCTGGTTCAACTTCTTCTTGGCGAGGTTGACAGAGTTTATCTTGTCATTACTGACACCGGTGAAAAGGTTGTAGCTCATGAGCTTGACAGTGGTAGTCTTTTGCGAAGAGCTGCTTCTGGAGACCTTGAAAAAGATGAGTTAAAGATTCTGCGCCCCTTCAAAGTGACCGATCTCTTTGCTCCTTGTGCCAGTGGAACGGCGGCACCCGATGCGATGATTATTGTTCCTTCCAGTATGGGAACTCTTGGACGAATTGCGGCAGGTATATCCGGTAATCTACTTGAAAGAAGTGCCGATGTTGTTTTGAAGCAAAAACGTCGCCTTATTGTATGCCCGAGAGAAATGCCTTTTAATTTGATTCATTTGAAAAATATGACGGCATTGGTCGAAGCCGGTGCAGAGATTTTGCCACTTATGCCAGGCTTTTATCAGAAGCCAAAAACCATCGAAAATCTCGTTGATTTTTGTGTCGGCAAGATTTTAGAGCAACTTGATATCAAGCATGATCTTTATAAGCCCTGGAACAGTCGAATGATTTGAAATGATCACCGGGCCCCAATCAAGGGCCTATCAGGTTTATGAACTTAACGAGTACTTCATCTTTAGGTTGTCTAAAGTCGATTTTATGAGTTCTTGGTGATTGAAGTCGGTTGTTTCCAAATCAATCTCTACATCGACATCGCTATAATAAAGTGCGCCAAAATGTCGGTTGTGTCTAAGATCAATGAGATTTGCCCCAGTGTGACCTAGAGCTTTGAGTAGTTCAGCTAGCTGGCCGGGTCGATCTGGCATGCGTACAGTTAGTCGCATCATTCGACCAGTAGTGATGAGCCCTCGACTAGCTATGCGTCCAACCAACGTAACATCGATATTACCACCAGAAATAACACAACAAACTGGTTTACCGTTGCTAAGCTTTTTGATGTAATTGCTGTGCACTTGAAGTGCCGCAACGCCCGCAGCTCCAGCGCCTTCAGCGAGTACGTGGTCTTTTTCCATGAGGCTCATAATCGCCGCCGCTATTTCATCGTCTGAAACTAAAAGGATCTCATCAAGATAGTGCATCGCAAGGGAGAGTGTTCTCGGGCTTGGTCTCTTGACGGCAATTCCATCCGCGATAGTCATTCCTGATGTTGCTCCAGTTATCTTTCCAGCAGCGACGGATTGCTTCATCGCCGGAAACGCGTCGGTTTGGACTCCAATCAGCTTGATATCTGGACGTAATGCCTTCGCGACGCAGCTAATTCCTCCTGCAAGCCCGCCACCTCCAATCGGGATAATGATCGCCCCAATATCTGGAAGCTGTTCCAAAATCTCAAGACCGGCTGTTCCTTGACCGTTGATTACGGCAGCATCGGCAAATGCATGGACTAGTAATCCCCCGCTAGCTTCTTGATAGGCACTCGCGGCAGCAAAAGCATCATCGTAAACGTTTCCAGTTAGGATAACTTGCGCACCATGACCCCTTGTTGCAGAAACTTTTACAATAGGTGTGCGCTCTGGCATGAAGATGCGGGCTTTGATACCCAAGAGACGTGCTATGTATGCAACGCCTTGGGCATGATTTCCTGCGCTTGCAGCGATGACTTCGGTTATAGACACGTCTTTGTTACGCGAAAGCAGAGCGTTGGCAGCGCCCCGGATTTTAAATGAACCACTAATATTGAAGTTCTCTAATTTGTAGAGAACATCGATCCCAAGTTTGTCGGTATTAAACAAGCTTTTTGTGACAGGCGTTGCCGGAACGTAGTGTGCTATTCGAGCCTTAGCTGCCCGAATCTCATCAACATTTACCTCCGACTTGGTAATATCCCAATTTAAAGGGGGGGTGCCCTCGTTAATCGCCATATAACCTCAAAAATAAGATAGAATAATAATGTGTTCGTCTTTTAACTTAGCCGACCAATCATAATTGTAAAAGGTCTTTTATGTCTACCGTTTGGCTCGTAGGTGCCCCAGATCAATGGTTAGATGAATTTGCTGAGACTCTGGCAGGTTTTTTTGGTATCCGGCGTATAGCTGGGCTCGTCAATTTTTCGCGGCTGATATCTATTTCTGATCTTGATGTGGATATTTGCTCTCACTGTATTGTTAGACTGCTCCCAAACGATCCCGTAATGACAATTCATGCCTCAATCTCGCGATTTTTGCGCGAATGTTCTCCTGCAAAGATTTGCGTGGTTGGGGATGTGACCCCCGAACAAGTGGTATTACTTGAGGGGCTTGGTATTGCTATGTTAGGAACCCCAACCGATATGATATTAACGGCCAAGATGATCCGATCGTTGATTCGACCCGGGTCGGCCCCTAGCCGCATGGGCTCTAGCTCTGAAGTGATCCGATTTGGTGATATTGAGGTCGATGCCGCCGCTAGTCGCTTACGTATCCTCGCGACGGGTGTTGATGAGGCTTTAACGCCCAAGGAGGTTAGGATCATTAGGGTTCTGGCGTCTGCAATGAACCGAGCAGTGCCGCGAGATGAGTTAATGGAGAAAGTGTGGACTGGCTTAAAGGTTTCCGATAGCACCATTGATAGTCACATGTCGCGACTAAGGAAAAAATTTGATCATAGTTTCGAGTGCCATCTTGAAACCCGTTACGGAAGCGGTTGGGTTCTGACTGTAAATGGAGCTTCCATCAGATAGACCAAAACAAGCCTTACCAGATAGCCCTGGTTCATTGATAAAGTCTTGTGCTGGTTTTAACGGACGTAATACCTCAACTCTTTGTAAGTAAGGCATGGTTTATCAACTTACTTGTATTTAATGAGGCGTCGTTACACTGCAGATGATGGTTTTTTAATCGCATTGTCTTGCGCAGTAACATCCTGGTCCGCGGTCGTTTCAAGATCAAGATTGAACAATGCCAAGGTCGCACTGTCGCTATCTAAAGTGACTTCTTGGGTAACCAGAACAGGGGCCTGTGGAATGGTTGGTAGCTCCAAGAGGCCCGTTTCCTGGGAGCTAATGTCGGTTGTTTCGATCGACGGTTTTACCCAAGATTTGCTGACCTCGGCGATGACGACTGTTACGTCGTCTTGGAGGTTTTCGACTCCAAAATGAGTCTGACCTAACTCTAGTGTTCTGTTTTTGATCTCTACAATATTCTGGTCTCCCCAGGACGCTATAGATTCCAGTAAATACTTGCGACCGATTGGATCCTTGTCGAGTAGGTGATTTTCAATTAGACCGTCTGTGAATAAAACAAGTTTATCACCGGGATGAATATCAATATTTTTTTCTGAGTAGTTGAGATCTCGTTCAACGCCTAATGGTGTTCCTTGCTGGGATAGCGAGATCGCAGCTGTAGGTGAGTTGGTTGTCTGCCGCTTCGCACTTTTAGCAAGTCGAGGATCATCTTTGTTAGCTGTGAGGATGATC
>JBIKKO010000023.1:0-30848 GCA_044360315.1 Oligoflexales bacterium | reverse complement strand
TTAATACTAAACATACGAAAACCATTTATGCCGCCCCCATCGACCGGGTTAGGCACCAATCTCGCTGCATCTACGATCTTACCAAATCCTGGGCCTAATTCACCTTCTACGTATCCTGCCTCAAGGGTAATTTCAGAGCCAGCTCCAGCAGGATTTGTTGGTAAACTTGCAAAATCTCCGCCGCCAAAAGCGGGAAAACCATCACTTGCATTCTGATTTGGAACTTTGTCTTCAATCACGATACACTCTTTAGAGCCATTATTGTTGATGACAATTTTTTGACGCTCGACAGCAGCGACGATCGCTTGCTCGTTGCCGTATATAGCATCACCAGCCCTGTAAACATCAGCCTCAGAGTAATTCTTGTCCTTAACAGTGGCTATCGACTTTGATGGATCTCCGAGATAAATTGTACCCACCAATTCAATTGGTAAGCTAATCGGATTACAAGGCGCATTCATGTCAAAGGCTCCCCTCGATCCGCCCCCAGCACCACCAAACTTCTCCTCTGGAAATTTACCTTCGCTATTGAATATATTTCGGTTTTTAATAGTTTCCTGAAGCTCCCGCGTATTAGCCATCACAGGCCTATCCAACATCACAGCCCCTAAATCGTCCGCTCGCACTGAAATCCTCGCCTGAGAGGAAAATACGCTTGAAACCAGGGAGCTTGAAATCACACCCCCAACGATATCAGCCGAAATATAGGCTGCACCAACGCTTAGGACCAACATGTATATGTTTGTCTCAATTCGTCTAAAACTCTCTTCCGATTGACGCTTAAGCCACGTCTTGGCTTGCGGCAAGAGCAGCGCAATTTTTCCTTGAATGATCTCGTTTAGCGTGCTCATAGCGTCCTAGCGAACCTTCATATTAAGAATCAATTTCTGACCATTCCGATTAATCTTGATGTCAAAGGCCCCCTCGTTGCGGACAGCCTGCATTTGCTTGATCGACTGTGCCGCGTCGGACAGTAAAACGCCATTAATCTCTTCAACGACGTCACCATTCATCATTCCAGCTTTCTCAAAAAAGCTGTTCTTTCTTATTCGATCCATTCGCCAACCTTTGAGCATACCGTCGACTAAGTTAGGGCTGGCCTTGGCGTCCTGGAGTAAATTTGCTAAATCGGGTCCAAGCAAACGATTTTTATACTCAGCGGTCAGCTCGATGTTTGTGCCCTTCCGCTCAAACCCGTCCTCTTTAAAATTCTCTGGTGGCGCATCTGTCGCATAACCGCTCCCCGTCAAAGACTCCGCTGTTGTCGGTTTACGCTTACCACCACCAGCGCGTGAGGAACGTCGAATTTCGACTTCTTCAAGGGGAGCGAACTCTTTACGACCTTTGTGATCAATAATGATTCGATCCCGCTGAATCTCGATAACTTTCGCCTCATGATTAAGCCGTTCATTGATCATTAATGAGTTCACCGTCTTTTGCTGGGTGTCCTCCACCATCGCAATGCCGTTGAATGGATTGCCGCCGTATATAATCCCAAGGACCTTGACCGGTAATTGCGTTTTTGTGATCTGCGTTCCAGAAGCATCTGGATCGACATCCCCCATTAACCCTTCGGAATTGAAAATGTTACGCTCAAGAATCTTCTCGACAGCAGCCTTTCCCACACCTAGATTTTGACCAAATTCAACTGGAACATCCAATTCAGAATCTACCACTGATTTATGCGTCATTGTCCCCATGAGCATCCATCCGAGAATAGAGCTGAGAATAGACGCCGTAAGAAAGCTACCCACAATGACCATTACAACCTGACGCCAAGGCAGCGGTCGCAGCTTGTTGATGTAGTGGTTAAGGCTATCCAGCTCAAGCACCATCTATGCCTCCAAGCAAGCTGCCATAGGAGAATCGACGGCGATCTGGTCTAATTAAACCCTCTGCCACCAAAATGTCTTTAAGATGCTGCGCAGCCATTTCTGGAGTTACATAGGAGCCATCAAGAACAACATCAGCTCTACTGTACCAAGGTCGACGATCATCAAGCATTTTTTGAATACGCTGTCGCAATTTGTCACGACGTATCTCGTGATTTTCCTCTGACAAAAGATCACACAACAGAGGTCGCTTTTCCAATTCATCAATACGGCGAAACATCCTTCGCGCGATCTCTCCTGCTGAGGACTGGACCCAAACAATAGGACCCATGTTCTGAGCTAGGTTAAGTGATTCCTCACTTAACAAAGTACCGCCACCTAATGCCACCACGTGGCTTCGGACATTCTTAAGCGCTAAGAGAGCTCTCATTTCCAACTCCCGAAAAACCTCTTCACCATCCACACTCACAATATCTTTGATCGCACGTCCCAAATTCTTCTCAATGACCTCATCGAGATCGAGAAATCCTAGCCCTAAAAGCTTCGCAGTTTGCCGACCAATCGCTGACTTGCCGCTACCACTGGCTCCAGTCAGTATGATATTCCCGTGTCTATGAGAAAAATCTGACACTCCAGATATTTTTGTTTCGTTCACCATGCCGTGAGTCACCTTTGACGTAAACCACTGAAACGATTGTATCATTATTGTACGTCAGGTTATGATTGGGACGCTAGGGGGGCTAAGACGCAAAAAGGCCAAGCTCATCATATAGCTTAGCTTTTTATAGAAATTTTTCTGAGCACCAAGTGACGCGAGAATTTTCGTGCATCATCTTTTGCTGGTCAAGTCCACACACTACCCCAGGGAGTTAAACATTTCGACCGTGCCAGGGACTAAAGCGTCGATCAACTCAGGGGCTCCAAGACACGAGTTTTACCGGGTTCTCAGGTGAACGTCCTGGGATTTTTAAAACATAACGGGGTGGAAACACGCTATCGTCGCGAAGAAAGGAGCGGCTAATATCGGGATTCAGGGTCCGAATCGTTAGATTCGACAACTTATATTTCTTTTTTACATCCCCCAAAGTCTGTCCGCCTACCTTGACTAGGTCAAATTTTAGCGGCTCGGATTGCGGAACTTCGGGAAAAAACTTTGCTGAGTTTTTTAAAGTCGCTAGGAGTCCAAGAAATCCAGCATAAAAGTTTTTCGAGGCAAAACCAAAATTAGGACCATCATATCTGTTGATTAACGTGACAATATCTGACGACCCCATATCACGCATAGCGCGGGAAATTCCTCCGACCCCATGGTTATAAGCCGTAATAGCTAAGGGCCACTCACCAAGAATGCGGTGGTTCATCGCTAACAATTTTGCCGCCGCGCGGCTTGCCTTGATCGGATCATTACGCTCATCAATAGTCTCACTTACTATGAGATAGTCCTTACCGGTTTCTGGCATAACTTGATAGACACCACTCGCACCAACTTTACTTAATGCTTGTAGATTAAACGAGGATTCAATAAAAGCTATGCGCGCGAACTCTGGCATTAAACCCTGCTTTTTAAATTCAGCCTCTACATGGGGAAGATACTTTTGAGCGACCTCTAAACCTTTAGCGATATACTCACGCTGTCCGCGCTGAACCCGAAGATTTGACGCCGCGATGTTAAACTTGTTTACTGCTTTGATATGCTCCAACGCCTTGTAGACACGAAGCTCTGTCGAGGTAAGATGGTTCGGGTCTAATTGCTTCATAGCTCCAAGCCTCGTCAAAACTTGCCGATACTCTCGGCGCCTTGCGTCCAAACCTGGCTTCATGAGCTTTTCACGAGCCTTGTCGCCCAGCTCTGGAACGCGAGAACTGTCATGAATCTCAAGGACGACGTCGGGATAATCAGCAACGTGGATAACATACTGATTTTTAGACCACAGTGAGTAAACTCGGCGCCAAAAATTCACCCTTCTTGCAATGGGCTCTGGTACGCGGATGTTTTGTGTCACCTGAAAAGACGCTGAATCCTGCTTGAATGCAAAATCGGAGCATGCCAAATATTGAACATCAATTTTACCAAGTCCACCGACCCGCACGGGAACGCATTCATCATCCTTTGAAACCGCTACCTTGATTTTGTGGAACAGTTCATTTTCTCGATCCATTAATATAGACAGTGAGGACTGACCCGGTGCTTTTGCAAACATCACGACGTCTGCGGAGCTGATAGCCACATAGATTATAAGACCTAAAAGAATCAACACAGAAAACTGCTGTTTCAAGGTTCACCTCACCAATGCCACATCAACCAGTCACAACTTCGACATCCACAAGATACTACGCACCCTTTATTGGGGTGACGGGACCCAGTAAGCAAACCCTGTGCCGGGATAACAAACTGATATGAGGTAACAATTAGCTGAAGCTTAATTGACAGTGTCAGAATCCTGACACTCTGGCAACCTTCTGACAGGAACTTTACAATGGGAGTAGGTTCAACTGCTAGCCCGGAGGCTACACCCATGGCCACAGCAAAATACACAGGTGCCCAGAAGGCAGCAATCCTCATGCTATCCTTTGGAGAAGAAATTTCCGCGGAGATTTTCAAAAGCATGACCGAATTTGAAATCAAGCGAATCGGTACGGCGATGAGTCGACTGGGAAGGCTTGATAACGATGTGGTTGACCAGATCATGATGGAGTTTTATGGAATCATCCAGCAGAACAAAAAATTCTTCTATGGTGGCAACGAGTTCACAAAAAAGGTCATTGGTACCGCCTTCAAAGGTGGCGAAGCTGACGAACTCATTGAGCAGTTATCTCTAGGATCTCAAGCTAACCTCGACTCTCTGGAACTTATTGACCCCAAATCGCTGGCTAACTTTATTCGCAACGAGCACCCCCAAACCGTAGCCCTGATACTAGCCCATCTCGACAATAAGAAGTGTGGGGAAGTACTCAAACTACTCCCCGAGAGTATTCATACCGAAGTACTCATGCGCATAGCCAATCTCGACGCCGTGCAGCCAGAGATCATCGATGAAATTGACGACGTACTCAGGCAAGAAGTTAATGCCATGGGAACCGTCGCCACGCAGAAAATCGGTGGTGTTGAACCGATTGCAGGAATGCTCAATCTTATGGATAAAGCATCTGCAGAGCAAATATTGGACAATTTCGAAGAACGCGATCCAGATCTGGCAGAACAGATCCGCCAGTTAATGTTTGTATTTGACGATTTGGTTAAGATTGATGATCGCGGCATCCAGGAGCTGATCAAAAATGTAAACAACGATAAATGGAAGATCGCACTTCGAACAGGGAGTGAGGCGGTTAAGGATCTCGTGTTTAAAAACATGTCAGAACGCGCTGCAACCATGCTCAAGGAGGATATGGAGGCATCGGGGGCCGTTAAGCTTTCTGATGTTGAAGCAGCTCAACTCGAGGTCATTAATATTGCCCGTAAGCTCGAAAGCGAAGGGAAAATTGTAATTCAAGGCGGTGGTGACTCAGCCTTCGTTTGACAAACAGCGTACCCCCCAAGATCTCCAAAAATAATGAAAGTTATGGGGATCTTAATTTTCACTTGCACGGTCTGGCGTATCCTTTATTCTAGGTCTATCGCTGATTTGATAGATTTAGACAATCTGGAGGCTCGTTTGACAGACTCACCTTGGCTCATACACTGGAATGTTGATCCTGTTTTGGTCAATTTAGGTCCGCTTTCGATCCGCTACTACAGCTTGGGATTCATTCTCGGCTTTTATAGTGGTTACGCCTACATGAAACGCGTGTTCGCGAGGCATGGCTTCGTAAAGACGGCGGTTGATGATCTTCTCCTGTATGTATTTTGGGGAACTATCATTGGAGCCCGACTAGGACACTGCTTGTTCTACGAACCTGAGGTTTACCTCCGAGATCCCATCGCCATTTTGAAAGTATGGGAGGGCGGCCTAGCCAGTCACGGCGGAACGCTTGGCGTCATTATCGCTGTGTTTTTGTTCTGTAGAAAACATCCGCAAATCACCATGCGGTTTCTGGCAGATGAATTGTCCTTTCCTATCGCTCTTACTGCGGGGTTCATTCGGATAGGCAACCTTTTTAACAGCGAAATCATTGGCAAGGCCACAGGAGCCAACTGGGGAGTAATCTTTGAACGAGTTGATACAATTCCAAGGTATCCCGCCCAACTGATGGAAGCGACCGTCTACTTGTCAACGGCCCTCATCATCTATCTATGGCAGAGCCGTAGCGGCTGGATTAATCAGCCACTACGGCGCAATGGACTGCTATTTGCTTTGGTCTTTACATCAAGATTTTTCATAGAATTTGTAAAGGAAGTTCAAGTATCCTTTGAAGAAGAGTTGATACTGGATATGGGTCAGATTCTGTCCATTCCATTTATTATTTATGGATTTTGGGCGTTGTTTCGAAAGATTGAAGGCGAGTCTTTACCCTCAGCTCGCAAGACCAGTTAACTCACAAAGCAAATTGGCCTCAAGGATTTAAGAGCAACGGGCGAAATTTAGCCCGACTGTTGACACAAACAAACCAGTTTGGATAAAAAAAGGGCCGCCATATGGCGGCCATCGTTCTAGCATCTACGGTCAAACTGTTAGTCAAAATAATGATGGCATTGGCGCCACCAAGATGTGCTCCTCGATCGATGCATCCAATGACTTAAACACACCACTGTCAACATCTGCAACGAGAGATTTAGCTTGAGCGATCGCTTCATCAATAGGCCTTGTAAAGGATAGCTCAGCCGCCTTGATGGCCCGATTAGAATTTACGATCCCGCTTGTGCGCACTTTACCTTGCAGCCATGGCTTGATATCCACCGTGTCACAGATGAGCTTCTTGATACCAGAAGGATTCAATGAAGGGTTTGCATCTTTAAGTCTGGCTGCCACATTAGTGACATACGGTGCTGCCATAGAGGTACCACTCAACTCCAGATACTCGTTGTTGGGGATGGATGCGCGAATGATAACACCGGGTGCAGCAACATCAACCTTCATGCCGTGATTGGAGAAACTAGCGAGTTTTTCAGTTCCTAAAGTGGCTGCGACAACGATTTTATTTTCAGCGTCAATATTGGCAGGTGAAACGGGGAGCTGATCATTATTAGTTCCATCATTACCTGCTGCAAAGACAAATAGCGTATTAGGCGCCGAGGTCACAAATGATTTGCTCTCAGAAATCATGGTGTTCACAAGCTCTTTAGCGTACTCCTCTGTTTCGGCCTCCGTGGGGTCTGATCCGGTTAGCTGTTTAACGAGTTGCGCTACTACTGGCTTCACTGCGTTGACACTTGTGCCAAAGGAGCCGTTAGCCACTTCGGCTTTTACGGCATTCGTGTACTTACCAATATTCAGAAGCAGCTTAGCTTGTCGTTGGGCCACCATTTTTAGCATCATACTCACCAAAGGGTTTCCTGCTTTATCCCGAAACTGTGACACTTCTTTGGCTCCTGGCACTTCTGTAGGTATGAGCTTAATCCCCACAATCGTTGCAGCAGAGGACTGATCAGTGGAAATTCCCGTTACATGGGTGCCGTGAATAAAGTTGCCAAATTTCTGTAGTTCCTTCAGAAAGGTTGCATCACCTCGCTTAGCTTTGTACCAGTTGATTTCAGCTTCGGTAGCAGTCCCGGTAAGAATCTTTCCTTGAACTTCAAACATCTTGTAGCAGTCTTGTGAGAAGGTACCGACGTACTTATAGTCAATAATTTGATTATTATTCTCTGCGAAATTCCAGCCGTGAGTATCGTTGGTGTAGGTTGTTCCCCCAACAGACGTGCTACCGTTGGGGTTTGTCCACATGTCTGAAGCATAAGCTTCATGCCGGTAATCAACGCCTGAGTCAATAATTGCGACTTGAGCGGCCTGAGCAGATGCGAAACCGAATGCAAGCAATGCACTCATTACGTTACCAACTCTCTTTACATCACAGCGCATGGTATCCTCCTTGATACGTCCTTGCTCTAGCCATGAAGTTTGACCTTAAGACTGCACGACGTCCCGCCAAAAACTAGGGGTACGGCCACAACTCGCCATCAAGCTGAACTGACACGGCTAAATCTTAGTTATTTACACTCTTTATTAGATATTTATATTTTCACCGACAGCATTACCGTGGTCAATGGGTAAATTCATCCAGCAAATTTTAAAGGCTCATGGTATCGGAATCCTTGCCACTACTTTTCCCGACGTTCACGGCGACGTGCCGCACGTAACTCCGCCACTCTTTCATGAATGATCCACAGCGCTGAACCAGGAGTAAATGTATCGTGATAAACATCGACAGCTCCAAGCGGAACTCCCGTAGCAAGTTCAAAGACCTCAGCCATCGCACCAACGGGGACAATCTCAAGGCGTCCGTCTTCTACAGCCTGTCGTGGGCCTCGTTGAAGCATTAAATTAGCAACATTCTGCTTGGGTATAAGCACCGTGTATTTACCGGACCTCTTGCCGCGCAACTCGACGGTTCGCCAAAAGCCCTCAATTTTTTCATTAACGCCACCAATGGGTTGAACCTCCCCGAATTGATTTAAGCTACCGGTCATGGCGAGATTTTGCCGAACTGGTAACCGCGCAAGAGCACTCAGGATTGCTGTTGCTTCGGTGATTGACGCGCTGTCACCGTCAATCATCCCATAACTTTGCTCAAAGCAAACACTTGCGGCCAGTCCCAGGTGATGCTCTCGGGCGAGCAGAGCGGTTAAATAGCCTGTCAGAATGCTAATCCCTTTATCATGAATACGACCAGACAGTTTTGCATTCCGCTCAATATTTATAATTCCATCAGACGACGAACTTACAGTGCAGGTAATACGATTTACTTTGCCAAAGCTATAGTCACCCAAATCGTAGACCGCAAGTCCATTGACCTGCCCGATCACGGCTTCATCCAGGGTCAAAAGAACCTCTTCATGACGCACCATCTCATATATTTGTTCTTCAATTAAGTTCACTCGGTAAAACTTTTGATCAAGCGCCTCTTCCACGTGCTGGCGTTTAATAAAACGACTACCTTGTTCGCGAGCGATAAAATCAGCCTCTATAGTTAAATCCTTGAGCGTTCCGAACTGGGTTGATAGTTGTCTTTGATCATCAACCATTCGGCTACCGTACTCCACCATAGCAGCAACCCCAGATCGATCAAAGGAAAGTAGGTCCTCTTTATCCGACCGCGTCGCAATAAAATCTACGTAGTGACCGATGTTTTCTTTTGTTCGTGGCATTTTATCGTCAAAGTGCGCCTTGATTTTGAAAATCTTAGTAAAGTCCTCATCCATGCTTTGCAGCAGGTGGTAGATATCATCGTTGCCAATCAATATAACCTTCATATCCAAAGGGATCGGCGAAGGCCTTAAGCCAGAGGTTGGCAAGAGAGAGTACTGCTCTCCCATGTCTTCAATAAAACCTTTGCGATTTTTGAGAACTCGCTTTAGGGTGTCCCAAATGTTACCGGTTTTAAATATATCCATGGCGTTAAGAACCAAATACCCACCATTGGCTCGCTGCACCGCACCGGACTTGATCATGGTAAAGTCAGTTAAATACATACCATGTTCGACGTTTTTTTCGATCTTACCGAAAAGGTTGTAGTATGTGGGATTGGTCTCGATAATGACCGGGGCGCCTTCGGTCCCAGTATTATCGATAAAAACATTGACCGCGTAGCGAACAAATCGATCTCGTTCCTCGTGAAGGCCAAACATTTCAAGCGGCATTTCACCTTGTCCTTGCTGAGCCTGCGGCTCCTCGGCCTCGACAAAATCCATTAAATGCTCAAGAATATGACTTCTCACCTGCTCCAGATGTGAGACGATGCCCTTGTTTCCTTTATACTCCTCCATCAAGGGCTCAATCACCATACCAACAACATGCCGACCCAACTCACTTCTGAGCTTCTCGATATAATCGCGAGTTTCTGTTTCAATCGTTCTCACTTTGCGTGCGAAATCGAGCACCTCAGGTTCAATCTGAGCTCTGCGATCCTCCACGCCTTCTCGCTGCACGTCACTCAGCTTCGCATAGTCTTTCTCGGTTAGAATTCGTCCATCAATCACGGGTATTGTTTCAATCCCTAAACGAGTAGACTTCACTGCAAAATCGAGTTGTTTAGCCCTTTTTTCGAGATCGCTAAAAAGTTTCCCCTTCCTATCGTTACTCGCTGATAGATAGGCATTAACAGCGTTTTCGTAATCCTCACTCTGCAGCGCGGCAGGAATCTCGGATCTTAGTACTTTGACCAGAGCTTCCATCTCTTTCTTCAGCTTTTTACCCTCGCCTGCCGGCATTTCCAGGGCCTTGGGAACCTCTGGATGCTGAAAGTTGTAGACATAAATCCAATCACTCGGAACCGGTGAATCCTTAGACCAGCGCTCTAAAAAAGTCCTGATCACACTAGTCTTACCGGTGCCCTGGGCTCCAGCGACATAAATGTTGTAGCCAGGCTTTCGAATTCCAAGACCCATGTTGATGGCGCGTACAGCACGATCTTGAGAGATGAACTCGTGGCTCTCCCCTATCTTAGACGTCGTACTGAATTTGAACATGTCGGTCTCGCAGACCTTGTAAACGTCCGCGACCGCGAGGCCGGAGGGTAACTTGACCCCTCCACCCCTAGCGATCTTGTCGGCCGAAGTTTTTTTCAACCTCTGCGTTGACTTAGATCGCACTTTTGTAACTTTTGGAGCACTGCCTTTGGACTTCTTACGGGGAGCTACTTTTGTTTTCTTCAATTTTAAATCCTTGCCTACGGGCTTTTCGATCATTTCAAACCATGACGATTTTCAAGCTCAGCCGCCATCTCGTTAAGCTTAGTGGTCAAGCGCTGCAACTCATCAGATTGCCGGATTTTGACGCGCTGGCCGTAGCGCCCCTGAGTCATCTCGTCAACAAATCGCTCAATGGAAACAAGCGGACCATAGTAGCGGTGGGTCAGTTTGAAAACCAGAATAAACATCCCGAGGACGTAACCAATGAGAAGCAATGCTATTTTTATTGCGTTTTGATAGAAAATGTCGTTCGTAACAAGCTCCATCTGATCTTTAACATCGGTGACGTTAAAAAGTGTCATAAGATGTTCATATTGCTTAGCAAAGGCATAAATGAACATCGCTGCAACACAGATCACGAAAGCCACGGAGGCTCCAATCACGTATAACCCAAACTTAATCTGACTAAATGGCTCAATCAGGGTGGAGCGCGCATCACGCTTAGCCCTGTCTGGACTGTTGGCACTAGTTTGGTTTAACATGAGGCGCTCCCTGCCGTCAGATAAGTCTTGGAAAAAATTAGGATAGATAGCTGTATCAAGAATTATTCCATGAATGAGCCAGGGTTTCAAGAAATTCCCTTGCATAAGATCCCCTTGCGCATTACATTGCGGAGCTTGGATTGGAATATTCAAGGGTTTTTATTGCCCCTTGCAGACCAGGAATGTCCTTGAGTCTGATAACTTTGAAAACGGAGAGACACAGTGCACGGTTCACGTCATAAAAGAAAGCATCCCAAAGGTCGTCGTAAAGTAGGTCGTAACAAGCGTCGCATGATGCGCAAGCGCCGTAGTTTACGTACAAACGGATAAGTGATGTGACCGCCGGGCGACCCACATGAGTCGCCTGAAGGCTCATTCCTGTGCAAAATTAAAGCAAAGTGAATTTTTCGGGTTGGTACAGCCAACTAGTGAAAATTCACTTTGCTTTTTTTTTACACTCTCGGGTACACTTATAGCAGTCCAAAACAATTTAAGTTTTTAGGGAAGTCAAACACAAGGAATCGTGTTTGGTCCCATGCCACAATTTATCCAGGGAAGGGATATGACATGTTGGAATTTACGCTCGCTTTTGAAAAAGTATTGACCCGCTGGCCCGACAACACACCATGGACCATCGCTCAGATCGCAGACTTCACAAATTCCTCCATCTCAACATCGGTCGACGCCATATCCACAACACTAAATCGCGAATTTGACGTTCAGGAGACCATCTCACCTGCAGAGGGGCGTCAGGCGCTCGCAGCACTCAAAGACCGTCTTCATCGCCAGTTAGAGGCAAGAGAGCGACGCATTCAACTTGATCGCGAAACTGCTATGCGCGCTTACGATATGACGATGGAGAGGATCCGCATCAGCCAGATGGCTAAAGACTGGAGAACCTCCTACAAGACGCTTGCTTATTTCGTGGGGCGCTATGATAAGAACATTCGCCACGACCTTTTGGTTTCACTATGTGGTGACTGTATCCGACTTGGAGTTAAAGCAGGATTTAACACACAAGAGGTGGGGCAATGGTTCCGCAAGGTGGTCGAAGCGGCGGCCCTAAATGGATCTCAAGAGGTTTTAGAAGACGCTCTTGATTTCGTCGATGCTTATAGTGACATCTTTTCAGCTGACACCACGGGTGTAGGCGGCAAAATTTTAAATAGCGCGTTGACGGTTCTTGAGATTCCGGCCATTGACTGCAACCTAGGATTACAATGGACAAACCTAAATAATACAATCCGAGCCTAAAGACGTCCAAATCCCTCAAAAAAAAGAGCGGCCAACTGGTCGCTCTTTTTTCTTAGACACAATCACGTTTTGTGATTTTGAAAACAAAAATCACCCAATCACCTGGGTTTTTTGACCGAACTTAGAGGGCCCATTCAGTGTTCATGGTGCTTCACATATTTTGCAAGATAAACCAATAGGCCCATCGCAACAACTACCAACGCCGAGGCAAGACCAACAACTCTAACCATTCCCTCTAACTGACCATTAGTGTCAGTGGTCAATAAACGCGATGACACAATTCCACCGGCGGCCATCGCCGCATGCTGCACGCATGACTGAAGAGACATGAAGCCTGCTCGCTCTGACGGCTCCGGCACTTTCGACGATAACGTCTGCAGACTAATGTTACGAAGAGTTCCAAACATCATAAACGCAATGAACATGCCATGCGGAGATATCAATGGCGGGACTAAATACATACCGAGCCACAGACTTGCCAAAAATCCCAGAGAGCCGATGATAAACCACGGGACACTACCAAAGCGATCCACCAATACACCGCAAAAACTCATAACAAAGAGATTTGCCAAACCTCCGATTAGATAAAGGGATCCCATCTCTTCGCGTGGAAATCCAAGATTATTTTGAATATAGCCAGCAATATTTGGGAAAATCAAAAAACCACTCATCATCATTGCAAAAAGAGTGCTGTAGCTTAACCAAACGTTGACCTGCCCACAAAGACTTCTAAACGGCAGGTTTTCAAAACTAAAAATGGTTTTTACCGACGACGACCTCATCGGTGGCAGTAAAATCCTTGCTAAAAACGCAAATACCAATGCCACTGCGCCCACCAAAATAAATGGCATTTTCCAACCACCCACGGCGGCTAACTCAAGCCCAATCGGAACTCCAAAAATTGACGCGGCGGAAAAACCCATCATAACCTTGCCAATGGCAGCACCGCGCCGACCATGGGGAACAAGATCACTGATGATCGCTAAGCCGATTGCGGTAGTCGGGCCACCGAAAATCCCAGCGAGCACCCTCGCCCAGAGCAACGTGTGAAAATCCACTGATAGGGCTGCCGCCAGTGTGCCCATCGCAAGACCGATGACCGAAAAAACCAAGGCCTTGCGCCTACAGACTTGATCTAGGAACAAGGACCCTACAAGACCACTTATTGCTGCGGCGAGAGTGTAAGCACCTGCAATAACACCAATATGACTGACACGAATCCCGAGCGCCTTGGCTAGATCGGGCCCCAGAGGCATCACCATCATAAAATCAACAACATTTACAAAATGGATCGCTGCTACAACTAAAATTGCAATATGCTCAAGTCTTTTGTCAGTTGAAGCAGAGAACCCTTGGTCGTCCCGCACTCTCCTGTTCGACAAATCTATGGCCACAAAATTACATCTCTCCTGTCAACGTTCAAAAACGAGCGCCAAAGGACCTGTCTCTAAGTCACGTTTGCGCCCGAAACACGTCTGTCGTCAAAAACTCACCTTAGGGGCATACCCAATACGAACCTTGCTACACCTCACACTTCCTCCAATGGTATCACGCCAAGGTCAAAGACCATATCCCAAGCATCTTTTCATCCACGCATAACGGGTAAAGACAAACACCGCTTTCCCCTGACATTGCTAAAACCCAATCCCTGAGGGTGGGACATCCCCGCGGTTTAAAGCACCGAGCCGATACACACCGCAATTCCATCAGTACTAGGAAAAACTAGCCGTCTGCCGGGCAGGAAATGCCTGTTTAAGTGGCACACTCCTAGACACTATAATGGAGTTGTAGAAGTTCTTTCGGATCGTGATCTTACACGAAAAACTCACTTCGATGAGGCCGACGGACGACCTTCTTAAAAGCGGCAAATAGCCGACGAGCTGAGTCGTGATCATTTTAGAGGATTAAAACCATGCTTACCGTTCGCCTACTTTCATTCACGTTTGCTGCTATCGCCATCCTCAGCAGTCATCGATCTCTAGCAACGGGTCTTGACCTTGACCCCGATGAACTACGGGGCACAACCTCAAAAAAGCCAGTTGCTGTTCTCCAGAACCGATTCTTCCTGAAAGCCTTACGACCGGAGCTCGGAATCCTCGCCGGCGCCATCACAAACGAGGCTTACAACGATACAAAGCTGCATGGCGCGCGGCTAGGCGTCTTTGTCAACGAGTGGATTGGCGCCGAATACCAACACATCATTACCACCGTACGAGACTCTGAAGATCGCAAAGCCTTGAACAAGAAAACGTATCTCGATCCCACGACTAAAAAACCCATAAAAGCTGATGCAGAAGTCAATCCAATCCACTTGATACAAGACTTAGTGGCGATTGCGGCCCCACTCTACGGTAAAGTAAATATTCTCGACTTTGGCATTGTTTACGTCGATCTATATGCGTCTGTTGGTGTTTCAAGAGTTAAGACTGATCAAGGCACGATGAACGCTCTTGCAATTGGAGGAGGACAGAGATTTTACTTTGCCCAACGCTGGAGCACGCGTTTAGACTTTAGAAACCGTTCCTTTACAGAAAAACGTGGCGGTAAAGATTCAAGACGTAACGCATGGACCGTCGACTTTGGCGTCAGCTATCTCTTCCTCTAGGAAAGGGTGTGTGCATGTTAAATCTGATCAGATCGTATAGACGAGCCTCGCACGTTGTCGTGTTAGCAACAGCCATACCAGCCATGGCCAAGGCAAACACAAACAGCGACGCCTTAAAAAACATAAAGCCGGTCCAAATTCAAACCAAGGACCAACGACTACCTCAACCGCGCCTCGAGGCAGCCAAGCCAAAGCTCGAACCAGCTTCAACCACCACCGGAGACTCAAAATCTTGGGCCTCATTTACGGAGCTCCGACGAAAATATCGTAATGGCGAAATTAGTGATCGCGAAGCGTGGGACTCTGTTGCAAAAATATCTACTGATTTAAGACGACTAACCAAGTCCCAACAGGCAGCAATTCTTCAAACTCATGCGACGCTGCTACTCAAAGCCAAACAGCCCATACTTGCCTCCCTGTATGCAGCTCAGGCGCTAAGAGAGTCCCCGGAACCGCTGACGGAGGAGTATAAACGAAGCTGGCAAATCCTGCGGGAAGTTTCAAAAGATCACCCCTTACAAAATCTTCTGGAAGCTGTCGCAACCTCTGTAAACGCTCAAGACAAGCCTATTCCCATCTTTGGTAGTGACTGGAACTTCTTTGTTGGCAATGCCCTTACTAAGATTAATAGGTCAGAGCAAGCTTTAGCGGCCTATCAAAAACTATCCGCAACCGACCGCTATTATTTCCCGGCACGGTTTCAAGAGGCCATGCTTCATCTAGACTCTGGAAATAAGTCAGCAGCCATCAACTCCCTACGAACCATTGTATTATCAGCAAATAACGCCTCACCCAAAATCAGCCAAGATGAGCTTTTAAAACTACGAGATCAAGCACACATCGCCCTTGCAAGAATCTACTACGAAGATCGAAAATTCAGTGACTCCATCCGACACTATCGCCTTGTGCGCCGAGATGGCGCTCAGTTTTATGACTCGCTCTTTGAGCAAAGCTGGGCGTTATTTCTCGCAGGGTACCCAAACCATGCATTAGGAATGCTCCACGGTGTTCGAAGTCCATTTTTCAAGGAAACCTTCAATCCTGAGGGGACCATGCTTGCGTCGATCATCTACTACTGGATGTGCCGCTACGACGACTCTCGGGCTGAGCTGGCTGAATTTATAACTAAACACCAGAAGTCAACGGAATCTTTGGATCGCTACTTAAAAAAAGGAATCACCAATCCAAAGACCTATTATCAGTTATTTGAGAATACCGTAACCGGCGTTTCCTCCGAGTCCTTGGATCTACCCCGTGAAATCTTAAACATGGCCGTCCAGCAAGACAATCTACTTTATGCACGTGATCAATTTGCCAGCGTCATCGGGGAGTCGCAAAAGCTCGATACAAAGGGAATTTTTGGAAGTAAAAAGCAAATCGAAGGCCCCAGAAATCTCCTTGATAAGTGGATCTCGGTTATAAAGGATGACATTGGTACACGCCTACGACAAGAGCTCATGGCCATGAAGCAAGACTATGAGCGCCTGCATGACCAAGGTCAATTCCTCTACATCGAGTTACTCATGAGCAAAAAAGATCAGCTATTGGGAAAAGAATTACATAGCTCCACAAAGATCACCCGTGTCTCCCAAACTGATAACATTAAAGGCTGGGCACGAAAAACTCAATCATGGGCTAATGATGACAAAAACGAATTCTGGTCGGACGAACTCGGCTTTCATATTTACAAACTCGAACCCATGTGCGCTCAGAGCCATTAATTTAAACATAGTACATAATTTTTGAAAAATGGAGATCGATCATGAGTAGAGGAATTTTTGGAAGTAAAGTGAATATAATTTTCGGACTTCTGTTGTGCGGACTCAGCTCATTTTCAATCGCCGCAAATAAATCAGCACAGCCAGAAACCGCAAAAATAGCAGCGCCGAACAAAGAGACAGGCCAGGCATACCTGTCCGAAAAACAGACTGCTGTGCCCCCCGAGGCTGCAAAACAAGCTGATGTACTTCGCCTAAAAACGATCGCTAGTATTAAAACCATACTAGATTCTAAGAAAAATAATCGGCAGGAGTTCGAGCTCCTTCTTCGGATGGGCGAACTCTACATGGAACGAGCCGAATACTTACGCGACTTAGAGGAGGAGCGCCACGCCAAAGCCCACGAAAGGTGGGAAAAAGAGGACATTAAAACGCGCGCAGCAAAACCACCGGTTCCATCGTTTAAGGAGTCTGACTCAAGCCTATACAATGCGGCTCAATCCTTCAGAAAGCTTGCGAGCAAGTTTCCAACTCATCCTCGCACTGACACCGTATTTTACTCCTTGGGCAACACACTAAGTCGTCTCAATGACGATAACGCTGTCACCTACTACAAACAACTAATCAAAAATCATCCGAAATCCCCCCTCCTTCCTGATGCTTGGCTCGCAACAGGAGAGTTCTACTTTGATAAACACGACATTAAAAATGCTCGTGATGCCTATCAAAAAATGATGGCCTTCAAAAATCATCGAGCTTATCCCTATGCTGTCTACAAACTCGGCTGGTGCTTCTACAATAGTCAAGGAGACAACGAGAAGACCCCGGGTGAAAATCTGAAAAAATCAATCACTGCATTCCAATTGGTGGTAAAACTCTCCGAAAAAAACAAATCACAAAAATTTAATCTGCGGGACGAGGCGCTGAGGGATCTCGTTATGGCTTTTGCTGAAGCTGAAGATACAGAGGGTGCATGGTCCTACTTTAAAGAGATTGGGGAACAAGACCGTTTCTATAGTACTCTGGAAAGAATGGGCTCACTTTACGCTGACGCAGGTAAAAACGCCAAAGCCATTGAAGTTTATACCCGACTCGTCAGCGAGTCTCCCAATCGAAAAACCAACCCTAACATCTACCAAAAACTTCTATCCCTGCATGATCAGACACAAAAATTCAGAAACGTCGTCGCAACCATAACCACGATGACATCGACGTTCGCAAGTGATTCCAAATGGTTATCTGCAAACAAGTCGGATAAGAAGACCATTGAATCAGCTAGATCTATTGTTGAAAAATCAATGCATCGCTACGGCACCCTTTTCCACAGCCGTGGTCAGAAAATAAAAAATCAAGAGCTTGAAAATCTAGCTGCAGAAATCTATGCCATGTATTTAGACACCTTCCCCAAAGAGGAAGCCGCATACGAGATACGCTTTTATCTCGCTGATATTCAATATAGTCAAAAGAAATATGCCCAGGCTTCAACCAACTTCCTTAAAGTAGCTCAACAACGACCAAAAGATGGCAAGCATCTTAAGCCGGCTGCATACAATGCAGTTGAAGCTCTAGCAACCCTTGTCGCAGCAACCAAGTTTGACCCTACACCACCTCCTGCTCAGGCAACTAAAGAGCTCGACATCCCGAGAATGAAAAAATTATATGCGGATACAATCGACTTCTATACAAACACGCTGCCAACAGAAGCTGCAGGGTTACCCATGCGCTATACCGCAGCCCAAATTTATTTTGACTATGGACATTACGGGGAGGCGATCAAACGTTTTGACAAACTTGCAACTGAACACGGACAGACCAAACAAGGACAGCAAGGTGCCAGAACCGTGATTGCGTATTTTAATGAGAAATCTGACTGGATTAAGGCTATTGAATTTGGAAAGAGATATCAACTTAATAATGGTGTGATGGCAGATGCTAATATCAAAAAGTTCATCGATACAAGCTTGAGACAAGCATTGTTTAATCGAGCGGTTGCAGCCGAAAAAAACAAAGACTATGTCAAAGCTGCAGCTTCGTTTTTAGAGTTCCAAAAGATTTTCCCACACGATCCTAATGCTGACCGTGCGCTCTTCAATGCATCTTTAAATCAATTCAATGCTGGTCAAATCGAAGAATCAATAGCAACAAAAAAGCGCATATTAGCCACCTATAGTAAGTCCGCGCTTGCGGCGGATGTGACGGCGAGTCTTGCGGAAACCTATGAAGCCACAGCTCAATTTTTATTAGCCGCCGAAACCTACCGGAAATTTTCTGATTATTTCCCCAAAGATCAAAGAGCCCCCCTCTCGCTCTATAACGCAGCCGTTTTATATAGGGGGGTACAGCGAATGGATCTAGCTGCAAAGTCATTTTCCGATATCTATGTAAATTATCCTGCACATCCGACGGCTAGCGATGCCATTCTTGAATCGGCAAAAATTAAAGAGTCAAATAACGACATTTTAGGAGCCATATCATCCTATAATATTCTCGCAGCCAGCCCGGGAGCACGCGGCTCTGATGATGCGTTCTTTGCGGAAGCCAAATCTATTGAGCTACGCCTTGTCATGGACCGAAAAAACGAGAGCGCGCGAAAGTCACTATCAAGACTTGTCCAGTCACTACGTTCACAAACGCCACCGAAAGCGTTTACAGCAAGAACTGTTACCGCACGTTTACTGTTTGACGAGCAGGAAGCGAGTGCAAAAAACTTCAAAGCCATTGTATTCACTGATGGTAAAGATGTTACAAAACAAGCTGCACTTCGGCAGGGAAAGCTTGAAGTACTTGCCAAGACATACGAAGACATCATTCAACTTGGTAGTGGAGAATATACGGTCGCAAGTTACTATCGTCTAGGCGAGCTCCACGAAGACTTTGCAAATGCACTATTGAATGCACCCGCTCCCACTAATTCGAGCGAAAAAGAAGTGGCTGAATTTAAAAGCCAGATTGAACAAGCGGCATTACCCTTAAAAGATGAGTCAACGAAGTTTTTTGAAACAGCATTACGACTATCAACTGAGGTTGAAACATTTAGCCCCTGGACAAGAACTGCGTATCAGAAGATGTCCCAAATTGCACCCGATAGGTATCCACTAATAAGGGAATATTCTGCTTCACCAGGATACACCTCAATAAAAGTCTCACTAAGTCCAGCAACCAAAGAGATTGTCGAGTAATCTTTGCCAACATTTGATCGCATCGCCAAGAGGGGGCTCCTATGTTTTTTAAATTGTTTATCGTTTTCGGACTTATTTTTTCAAACTCAATGTTGATAGCTTGCCGTACAACTGAGACCGGATCTCGACTCGTTGATCGAAATCGCGGAGAAATCATCATAACAGCGCCAAGCTCCTCACTCACAGCTATGCCATTAGGAAAAGATGATAAGGATTTGACAAAGGTGAGGGAAAAACTCGAGGCAAAAGTTAAGGGGGGTAGCAAGGACATTGAAACCCTGAGTAACCTGGCCCAGATTCAAATGGCGCAGGATCGACTGGCAGACGCTGAGGACACTGCTCGTAAGATACTACTGATGGACACCAAAAACACACTTGCCAAAAAAGTTCTTGCCCATGCAGCAATAAAACGCGGGAAAAACGACCTAGCTTTGATTTTTCTAACAAACCTTGACGGTGATCGTTCGAAAGACTCCGATGTATTAAACATGCTAGGAATTGTTGCTCTTAATAAGAAACAAAGTGACGAAGCCATGCGACTCTGGAATCAGGCCTTGTCTTTAAACCCGGGAGACATCTCAGTCCGAATGAACCTAGGTGTCATGTATCTTAAAAACCATCGGTTGAATCAGGCTAGTACTCAGTTTGAAAGGGTGTTAAAAGTCTCTCCCAAACATGAGGATGCAAGGTTACACTTAGCGATCGTAAATATGAGTCGAGGTAAGACGGAAGATTCGATCAAAACTTTCGAAGACCTTTTAGCGTCAAACAAAGACAATCAACTAGCTCTATTTAATCTCGCTCAGGCTCAAAAAAATAATGCTCAGCACGAAGATGCGATCAATACACTAAAGAGATTTATTAAAACAGCGCCCAACAAATCATCATATACAGACCAAGCTTTTGCAATGATCGACGAGATTAACGGGCTACTCCAAGCAACAAATAAAAATATCAAGGATGACGAGCTTCAGTCATTGGCAGGTGACGCCTCCGCTGCTTCAGTTAAAAGGCAAGATAGCCCAAAGCAGCAAGGTGATGTTGCTCTGCAAAGAGATAAGCCTGAAAATTCTAGTCAAAGAGTGATGGGCTCTGACGGTCAAGCCGTCGACCAATCACCTTCTGACAGTGAGATTGAATCCTTAGAGCGCCAGCTATCTGCGCCGGCGCACTAGATTTTTCGGTGAAACAGGAGGGATGACCTATGAATTATCTTTTGAAGGCAGCATTGATGGCTATGGTCCTACTTGGATTGGATTTACCAACACTATCCCATGCAAAGGAGGCAAAACACCCCTCCCCCAAGGCTAAAGGTATACAAACTGCTGCTACGAAGCCACCAAGTGATTCGGTTAAAATCGACTCAAAGGCCGAGGGTGATGACTACATTGCTGTATCTTCGACAAAGATAGACTTTACAGAGACTGCCATCGACGGGAAAATGAAAGCTCCTGAGGGCTTCCTACTTCAGAGTCGCCAAAGTAATAGCATGAGCCAGATGGTCAAGCTTAGAAGTAACTTCCGTAACGAGCTAAATAATTCTAAAAGTGCGATTAAATCATTAGTCAAATAGGAAATCCCATGAACTCGAAGATGATATTCAAATTAATGATGTCTGTTGCACTGAGCCTGCTGTGCGTGACGATTGAATCTGGTGACGCACTGGCGGCTAGTAAAAAAGGTCCCTCGAAGGGCTCGTCTTCAAAAAAAGCCAAAGGTAAATCGAAACGTCCAGCGTCAAAGGCGGACGTATCTTCATCGAGTGTCACGGCAGAAAATCCAGAGGTGAATCGATCTGGAGATATCCAAGCCTTGCTTAATGCAGGTCTTTCTCCAACACCAATGCTCGGATTTGGTGGAAGCGTTGGCTTAATTAATGAGTCTGGAAGTGGCCTTGAGGCGGGCCTAATGTTTGCGTCAAGCAAGGTCGATACGATCACCGCTCGCGTTATTCATGTCAGCGGAAGATATCGCTTAGGATTTATGAAGTTTGCATACGTGGCCGGTGGAGCAGGTTTTAGAATGGCTGAGGGAAAGTGGTTTGTTTTGAATGATACAGAGTCAGCAGAGTACGAGGCAAGCTCTGGACTAAATGCTGTGACCTTCGATTTAGCCGTGGGTGGACAAATGAATTTCGGTTCAATTGTACTCGCTGCAGATGCCATCGGGATTTCCTACCCGCTGTTTAAACTTGGTGTCAAGAAGGGCGAACCTGCCGAAGAGGACTACAGTCGAGATGACGCCAATGCTCAGCAGGGTAAATTCGATAAAGTTGCCTCTGGATTGACGATCAGCATTGCCAAGGTAGGCGTTGGCCTTAGATTTTAGAAATAATGACCCAATAGACAAGGCACCCAGAGTGCGCTTCCCGCTGGCTAACAGCAGTGACTCTCCCTGGATGCCCTAAGATAAGTGTTCAGAGGCTATTTGAGCCGGTTACCCCATCAACCAACTCTTAACTCAAAACCCAGCCCATAGATCGTGCGAATATTCACATCGTCACTAAGACGGTTTAGAGTCCGCCGAACCTCATAGATTTTGCGGTTTAAGGCATTGTCAGTGATTTCAGTATCTCCCCAGCAAAGCTGCTTCATCACGTTTCTCTCTACAACACCACCTAAGTGATCGAGCAAGGTTCTTAGAATTCGCATTTCAATAGGTGTAAGATGCGCATCTTCCTTCCCATTTGTCACCATGCGTTGAGCAAAATTTACGGTGAGTGGTCCAAAACTCCTCGCACTTCGCTTCATCCTAGCTTGATAAGCGCCAAGGTGAATCAGGCACTTTTCTTCGATCTCACGCTGAGAAGCCGATAGCGGTATGTAATCCGTCGCCCCGGAGGCCAACAGCGAATAAACTTCAGACAATCGAGACTCGTCAGCAGCAATAATCACTGTGGAATAAGGCCACACCTGGCGTATCGACACCAAAAACTGCTCTACACCTTGAGACAGTCCTAAAATGACAAGAGATGGAGGAGACATCTCGTCCAAGTCAGCCGTGGAGCCAAGTGAATCGCTCGCCTTAACCTCGATCTCCTGGGGCTCAACCTTGAACCGCTCAAACTGAGTAAACTTTAAACCCACGCCAAAGCGACCAGCCCCAACCTGGAGAATGTGTCCATCTGCAGCGGATTTTACCGCTGTACCTCGCGCTTTTGTGCCACTACTCTTACTCATGCCTGAGTCCTCCATCACCTTTTCAGAAAATATAGCTTCAACTTACTACTAGTTAATTTTAATCATATGAACACCCTTGCATCAAGTATTCATTTATTCCAATCCAAAAAATTCGCGGACTTGCAACCAATAGGTGTTGAAATCCTTTTCTCCGCTTATATCAAAATACATAACGTCTTTGCTAGTGGGAACATGATCCATCTGAAAGCCATGCCCAACCTCATGGGCGAACAATTTTCGGATCTCAACGTGTAATTCCCCAGGATTACTCTTTTCCATATTCGATTTGATGAAATCTTCATCAAACTCGACCTGAAGGGAATAGGTTGTAGTCACCGACGACGTCTGTCCTGGCAAATGAATCACGCTGCCCTTGCGTTTTGTCTCGGCAAACCATTGCCCCCACCCCACCTTACCGTCACGGGTTTCCAGTCCCTTCGTAATTAGTACAGGGCTGTTGGCTGAATCCATCGAGTGCGCATAATCCAAAGCTTGGTAACCGAGGTTGTAATTATAGTCTTCGATCATTTGTCTTAGCAGTGGCTTGAAAGCCTCGTCGCCCTGTTTCAGACCAAGTACGTAACGCTTTACTTCTCTCTTTTCCACTTTTGCACCGCATGCAACCAGGGAAAAGACTGCACAACACAGGAAAAAGATTCGCAACATCATCAGCAACTCCACAACAGCGACAGCAAGAGGACCAGCAGCAACAACAACAAAAACAGCAAGCAACAAGACTTTAGATACCGACTCAGGAGATAGCTCTCCTAAGAGTATTACTATTGCTTTTTATTAAGAAAGTCAAACATTTTATATAATTTTATAGAATTTTATAAAATATGTATAATTATTAGAAACTTACATAGACCAGCCCGGCCTCTTCACTGCATGCCACAGCCTTCAAGGCCTCGCAAGGCGGATTACGCACAGCCTTACCACCCAGATCCAGATCAAACACCCCGCCATGGGCGTGACATATCAGTAAACCCTCTTTTAACTCCCCAAAATCACTCAGAGGAATGGGCTGATGGGTGCACTGATCGAGAAACACCAACACACGACCAGCCCGCCTCACAGCAATCAGACTATGCCCAGCGGCGACTCTAGCTACGAGCTGCCCTTCAGGAAACGCCGAGCTTTCCCCTATCACCGCCCGGATTCCCTGCACCATCAAAGGACGCCCCGGCGCTCTTGATCCCGCTCAATGGCGCGGAACAAGGCTCCAAAGTTACCTTCACCGAATCCTAGATGATTTTTACGTTGGATAAACTCAAAGAAAATGGGACCGATGACATTTTTAGAGAAAATCTGAATGAGATACCCCGACTCATCGCCGTCAACCAGCAAATTATATTTCCGAATTTTTGCATGATCCTCTGTAACATTGGGGATTCTAGTAAAAACTTCATCGTAGTATTCCGAGTCGATATCCAACGTGTCAAACTTCGCGTTCTCCATGAGCTCCATGGTCTTCAGCATGTTACCAGTCAATAGCGCGATGTGTTGAATTCCCGGCCCTTTATACTCTCGAAGGTACTCGTTAATCTGGCTTTTCGTTTCGGTTCCCTCGTTAATCGGGATGCAAAAGCTGCCGCAGGGTGATCGCAAGGCATAACTCAATAATCCAGTCTTCTGACCTCGAATATCAAAATAACGGACCTCTTCGAACCCAAAAACATTCTTATAAAAATCCGCCAGAGGCTTCAACTCACCCTGATAAACGTTATTGGTCAAATGATCCATCAATGCAAAGCCTTTACTTGGGACCACGTCAGGATTTTTTGCAGTCTGAAATCCAAGGCTGTCGTATCGAGTAGGATTCTTGTAGTCGTCAATAAAATAGATGACGCTATCTCCAACACCTACAATGGCTGGTACAGGTTTACCGTGTCGCATATAGTCTGTTTTCTTGGCGGGCTTAGCGCCCCGCGCGATCGCAGTTGAAAAAGCCTTCTCTGCATTGTCTACGCGCCACCCTGTCGCACAAGCTGATGGACCATGCGCACTCGCAAAATCCCCAGCAAAAGAGCCTGGCTCACGATTCACAATAAAGTGAATGTCGCCTTGCGTATAGTAGTCAATAGCCTTAGTCTCGTGCGTTTTAGTCTTCGAGAAACCAAGATCGCGAAATATAGCTTTCAACTCATCTGGTCGCGGTGATGCAAACTCAACAAACTCAAAGCCCCGAATTCCCACCGGATTTTTGTCATTACTCATGTCTTCTCCTTTAAAAAGCCTAAATCAATATGCATTCTTATGAATAAAACCACGTACAAGTGTTAGCAACAATATACGAATATCGAATGCTAATGACCAGTTTTGAATATAATAAAGGTCACATTCGATCCGTTTCTCAATGCTCGTATCCCCACGCCAACCATTGACTTGAGCCCATCCGGTAATCCCAGCCTTGACCTTATGACGTAGAAAATAACCTGGGATCTTTCTCCGGAAATCATTAACAAACACTGGGCGCTCAGGTCGAGGGCCCACCAAACTCATATCTCCAGCTAAAACATTGAAAAACTGCGGTAACTCATCAAGACTCGTACGCCTCAAAAAACTACCAAGCGCCGTTGCGCGATTGTCTCCAGCTTTAGCAAAGACGGCCCCAGACTTCGCCTCGGCGTCCACTGGCATAGACCTAAACTTCAACATCTTAAAGGTTCGTCCGTCCAACCCCATACGTTCTTGTCGGTAAAATATCGGCCCCCGCGACGAAATCGGTACCAAGACGGCGATCAAAAGCATGACAGGTGAAAAAATAATGACGGCGACCAATGCACCAACAATATCTAAAATCCGCTTAAATACGCCCTGTACACCTGCCATTGGACTGTCATGAATGCTAATAATGGGAAGACCTGAAATCAGCTCGATTCCGGCAGCAAGTCGCGTAAACTTCATCAAATCAGGCAAAAGTTTCACATCTGGGACCTGATCTACAATTTTTTCCAAGGTTTGCTCAATCCATCCAAAATACTTATAAGGCAACGCGACAAGCACTGTCTGCATCGGGTGCTCCACGAAAAACGACGGCCAATCACTCTGGTCGGGGAAAACTGGAAGTCGGCGTTTTTCAGCTAGCTTCCGACCTATTGCAATCTGATCGTCGTCTCCAACCAACACAACCCCTGCGATATCATTAGCCGCGATTTCTCCAAGCTCCGCCATCTTAATTGCTGACTCTAAAAACTCACCTGATCCAATGATTAAGGTCCGCCGGGGGCTTGCCCGTTTTCTGTAGATACGCAAAGCCTTGCGCACCAAACTTCGACCGCTAATGATAAAAGCTGGATGCAGCAAAGCAAAAACCCCAATCACAATCCGGCTGTAGCGATATTCTTCATAAAAATACGTAAAAGAAATGAACGCCAAAACCGCGATCACACAAGACTGTATAATATCGATCGCCTCCAAGATGGCGCTACGATGACGGTTGCTGCGCCTATACAGTCCTGCAACTAAAAAGGCACCCAACCAAATCACTGCGATAAATGGCAGTAACTTCATATACAAACTCATGGAAGGCACACCCAAAGGGGTTTCCATGCCCGTTTCAAATCGAACAAAAAAAGCTAACCACCAGGCCAGCATCACCATAGAGATGTCGACTATAATCCGAATTAACGTTAGTACATTTTGTTTTCGCGGATTCATGTATCTTTCATCCCGGTCACGACAGATATTCTTGTTCATTAAGTTCTTCAAGGGTTACCTTGATTTTTGCTAAAAACACCTCACCTGAGAATTTTTTTGCAAAATTTACCAACAACGTCTGATCCCAGGGGACAGACGCACTGCGGACAATCGCTTCACTCAGGGACTCCACTGTCGGTTCCTTAAAAAAAAGCCCTGTTTCACCCTCAACAATAAAGTCCAGAGCACCGCCTTTACGTAGAGCAATAACCGGAGTGCCTGATGCCATCGCCTCAATGGCAGTAATTCCAAAGTCCTCGACACCCGGGAATAAAAGCGCCTGAGCTCCCCGCATTAACTTCACCCATGTTTCATGATCTGGGCTTTGAACAAATTCGGTGCGCGAGCCAGCAAGGGTTTTCAAGAAGGGCAACGCGGGACCATCACCAGCGATGATAAGCTTCTTTCCCATTGCCTCACATGCCTTGATCGCGAGATCAAACCTCTTGTACCCGACCAAAGCTCCCGCTGCTAAGACATAATCAGACTTCTCCGTTGGTCGTCCAGGAGGAATAAATCTTGCCACATCAACAGGCGGTGGGATTACGATACTGTGGCGACCGTAGTACTTCTTGACCCGGTCTTTAACAAACGCTGAATTTGCTATGAAGAGATCAACTCGACTGGCTGACGCCATATCCCAAATACGAAGTAGAGAACTCAGGGCGTCGACCAGGAAACCCAAGATCGGCCACCGTCTAACTCGGCCAAGATACTCGTCCCGCTGATCCCAAATATAGCGCATGGGCGAGTGAATATAGCAAAGATGACGGGACGACGGATCAACAATTACACCCTTTGCCACACAACTCGACGTGCTAATCACCAAATCAAACCCGCTTAAATCGAAGGATTCAATCCACACTGGCATGAAAGGCAACAGCAGCTTTCGTAGCGCTTTAAGCCTATTAGCAACCGGATGAACCACAATCTTTCGCCCGCGTAGTGACTCCGGAAGAATTGAATGATCACAAAAAAGTGTGTAAATTGGCGCGTCAGGATAAAGACTTGCTATGGCCTCTAAAACCTTTTCGCCCCCCCTCCAAGTCACTAACCAATCATGAACAATGGCAACCCTCAAGGCTTTCACGTCTCCTTTATCATTTCACCAAAAACAAAACGCACCCCAACCCCTTTGCCCTATTATGATTATAAAGGACAAAACTCGCAGCACAAATCTCAACGATTCGTTCAAGTTGCGTCCCATCAAGGTTTTCAGCCCTAAAAAAAATGCAGCGCAATATTTGCACCTAACTCACACATGAGGTTAAGATTAAATTATAAGAGATAGTTAATTTTCGCTTGACATCGGCTGATTCGATTGAATGTGTCGGTCGTCAAACCTCCCGTCAGCGCAACGTGCAGTCGATTCCAAGGTGGGGTTGATTGCTGTGGACCCCTCGCATGGAGAATCGTCTCAATATGAGCCATTCTGACAAGCGTCTTGATCAACTTATGCCCAGCTCGGTGATCGCACAGCTATTTTGTGACGTCCCTGCAACCGTGGTATCCGAAAACTGGCAACAGGTTTTTCCTGAGATCGTAGGACGTAGTCAAGCGATGAATAAAGTCCTTGAGACGGTCGCAAAAATTGCTCGCAGTGAAAGCTCAGTGCTCATTCACGGCGAAAGTGGGACGGGCAAAGAACTCATCGCTCGAGCGATTCACCGGCTATCCGTCCGTAACCACAAACCGTTCATTGCGATTAACTGCAGTGCTATCCCAGAGAACCTACTCGAATCTGAGCTTTTTGGACATGAAAAGGGCGCCTTCACCGGAGCAGTTCAACGCCACTTGGGAGTCTTTCAGCGAGCTGATGGCGGAACTTTATTCCTTGATGAAATTGGCGACATGGCCCCTGCCCTTCAGTCAAAGCTTTTGCGGGTCCTCCAAGAGAAGACGTATACCCCCGTGGGTGGGAAAGAGATTTTTAAAGCAGACGTTCGCGTGATTGCGGCGACACACGTTGACCTTGAAAATGCTATATCCAACGGCTCATTTCGTAGTGACCTTTATTACCGAATCAATGTGTTACCAGTCACGTTACCCCCCCTCAGGGAACGCAAAGAGGACATCCCCCTGTTACTCACACACTTCATTGAGGTTTCAAACCGCATGCATCCCCAGCAACAGTCCAGCTGGTTTACCGCAGATGCCGCAGCTACACTGAGCAGCCAATCCTGGCCGGGTAATATTCGTCAGCTACAAAATGTCGTAGAACGCTTGGTTGTGATGCGCAGCGGCGGAGCAATTGGGGTTGAGCATCTTCCGAAAGAGTTTAGCAAACCCCTTTCAGTAACGCACTCGGCAAGCTCTGGTCAACATGGTCAGGTCAGTTCCTCAGCGCGTGTTGATTTCGGATCTCCCACAGGATCAAACCTACCGCGCGGCACCTCCCTGTCACACCTCAACCCGCGACCAGGAACCGGACCACTGGTCATGCCGTCTGATTTCGGCACACTCCCTCCAGAGGGAATCAACCTCATTGAGTTTATCGAAAATTTAGAGAATAGCCTGATCACTCAGGCGCTTCAACGCACTGATAATAACCGCAATCAAGCTGCCAGACTGCTGGGCATGAATCGCACCACTCTGGTCGAACGAATCAAAAAGCGCAAGTTATCTCCTATGAATCCCGCTAGCGAGGAACTGTAAGGAACCATCCAAGGCGAACTTCGAGCGATATTCAGTTAATCGACGCATCGAAAATTCGACGATATCGGGCCGCTACTCCATGGGATATGCCGCCAGTCATCTGAGTCTAAATCGCTTATCTGGACTAGGCTCAGAGGGGTAAGCGCGGCATTTAGAATTCAAAGAGCCTAAACTCAAATCTCCTTCCACCGAAAAAACCTCTTGTGCGCCAAGTCAAGCATAGCAAGGTCCTCTGAAGAATCACCGTATCCATAGATACTTTGGTACAGGGACAGGTCATAGCGCTCGCGAATTTTCTGTGCCTTTGCTTGCCCTGCACAATCCCCATCATAATAACGGCCGGTTAAAACCCCACGGCGAACCTCAAGCCTTGAGCAAATCAAATCTAGACCGCGGTCTCGACACCAAGGCTCCAGATAAACATTTAGCGAGGCAGAAACGATCACAACAGTGTCCCCTTGATTTTGATGCCACTGAATACGATCAATGGCATGGGACCAGATATATTCTGGTATCACACGACGTGAAAAAGTCTCGCCCCACTTTTCAACTTCGGAAGCCGTGCGACCACGAAACCCAACATAAACGACCACTCGCCGCAAAACACTCGCCGGCAGAGCGCCCACTTTAAATGCAAGCATCAAGGGACTCAGCAAAACCCCACCCAGGAGCAATCTCCGCCGAGTTACAGCGTTCCACATAAACAACGTGAACATGTCCCTATTGGTTACTGTATGATCAAAGTCAAAGAGAGCCAGCCTTGGCAAAGCTTTCCTCATTGAGCACCCTGTATCTTATGATTCCGTAACCACCATAACGAATTCCATGACGCTCCAATTCCTGACCGGCAGATTGACGTCTTCCCATTGCTGTGACAGAGCAGCCCTCCGACTTAAGCCTTAAAGCCGTGGCCCTTCCGAGAAAGCCAGCACCCCCTGTAATCAGCACATTCATGACTTAACTCAAGTTAACTCCCGGTTTCGGTCGCGAAATCTTCACCGAGACAGTCGCTGCTAACCTTGGTTTGACAACGAATATCTCCAGATGAACTCAGATGGTCATCACTTCTTTTTCCTTAACAGCGAGCCGCTCATCGATCATCTTGATGAATCCATCCGTATGCTTTTGAATGGTATCTTCAAGCTTCTTCCGCTCATCTTCCGTGATCTTTTTGTCCTTTTCTTGTTTTTTTGCATCTTCATTTGCATCGCGACGCACGTTGCGGATGCCGACTTTGGCTTCCTCTGCAATTTTCTTGAGGTTTTTTACAATATCCTTCCGTCGCTCCTCAGTTAAAGCAGGGAAGGGCAGTCGCACAATGTTGCCATCATTGGTTGGCTGAACCCCAATATCGGCAATGCGAATGGCTTTTTCGATTTCAGCGATCAGTTTCTTTTCGAACGGAGCAATCGTTATGGTTCTGGCATCTGGTGTCGCCATGGTCGCCACTTGATTGAGCGGGG
>JBIKKO010000284.1:0-3305 GCA_044360315.1 Oligoflexales bacterium | reverse complement strand
CACGGCCCACAGCCCCTATTTCCACTGTCTGAAAAATTTAAAATTCCAAGTCACACGGTCTGAAAGCGTACCGGGATCTGAGCTGGGATGTCGAGGTCACCGGTGACTAGGTAGATCAGATCAGAGAAACCATCGAGATTTAGGAAACCGCTGGCGCGTTGCTTGACCATCTGGAGGACGCGGTTAATGCCTTCGCCCTTAGCGTTGGTGATCCCGGTCTCGAGGAACGATAAAATATGGCTCTGATGCTCACGCAGTGTATCGACGAATTTACGCATCGGCTCCAATCGGCTCAACAGTGCTCGCCGCGTCAAGTGCTTCAGAAAATTTTTCGCCAATCCAACGTAATTGTAGTCCCAAAAGAGCGCGAACTCATCCTTCAGGAGCCACGCGCGGTAAATCCGATTGTTGCTGCGCTTCAGTTTGTTGATCGTCCTTGTCTGCCCCTTATGGCGGGTCGACGAGTTGCGAAAGAGAACCCATCGCAGCCCCTTTAGTGCTACTTTGTTGATCTTTTCCACCTTGCGCCACTCCTCGTTGCGAACCTCGTCCATCGCCTCGGAGATGCCTTCGGCAGCGTCCTTGGAAAACGATATGTCGAGAAGGATGATGGCGTAGGATTCGTCCGAAATCCGGTCGCGGCAGGCGTCCGGATTCTGGACGCAGGAGAGGTCAACGTGGGGCATGTCGCGCATAAACATCTTGATGCTGTTTGCCCAAACATCTCCGTCATCATCGGCCATTAAGATTTTTACAACCTGTTCCATATTATTCCCTCGGGGTCTGAACAGCTCACCTTGGCTGCTTCATTTGTGCACACTAAGCAAGCACTAGGCCAAGTGTGGAGGCTTAAAGTTTATAACATATTTTAATCTATGTTATAATAGTGTTGCAATTATGTTATGAGTACTATGATCTAGCCATAATGGCAGTTCAATAATTAGACTGCCCATATGGCTGAAACGTCCAAAATTTGGACTAGTTATGAACCAGCGGTTTGATTTCGAACCATTCACACTATTTCTTGTAAATTGCCTTAGAAGCAATTATGATAAAATAGTATGAATGACCGTGAAGCCCGATTGGGTAAATTTGAAACGCAGTTTTTCGCCTGGACGCAGCTTAGGAAGAAATCCCTAGTTGCGACCGGCGACATAGCCACGGCTTTGGGTTTGGCTCCTAAACAGGAGCGAGAACTCCTAAGCCGCATGGCTCGGGTTGGCCTGATCGTCCGGATCAGAAACGGCCTCTATATGGTGCCGTCCCAGATTCCCCCTGGCGGAAAGTGGACTCCAGGCGAATACAAACTCGCCCGCGCTCTAATGGAGGACGCCGAAGCCAATTATCAGATCGTTGGTCCTACGGCATTTCATCAGTATGGGTTCGATGAACAAGTCCCCAACAACGTCACCATCTATAACGACAAAATATCTGGTCGTCGCTCGATTGGTGGGATCGAGTTTATCCTCGTTAAAGTGGCGAGAGATCGCCTTGGTGGCGCGGATGATCTAAAGCTGCCCGATGGAACCCAAGTTAAGATATCTGGCCTCGCACGTACCCTGATGGACGCAGTTTATGATTGGGACCGCTTCAACACTCTACCCCGCGCGTATAACTGGATTAGGGCGCAGAAAGACAACACAGACGTTATAACCGAATTGGTCCAGCTAACCATCAAACATGGCAATAGCGGCACCAGGAGGCGTATTGGGTGCCTTCTGGAAGCCGTAGGAACAGCACCGCGCCTTTTGAATAAGCTCAAAGCAGAGCTGACAGAAACGCGGTCGCTGATACCGTTCGTGCCAACGCTGCCTGACCGGGGAGATATCAATAGAGATTGGGGAGTCATAGTTAATGAAGAAATCTAATGAAGCGCTTTTACAAGATGCCCCACATCTCGACGCCGAGGGATTTCGTGCTGCTATCGAGTATACAAGCCGGACCACAGGCTTTCGCATGGATTTGATCGAGAAGGATTATTTTTGCTCGATTGCTTTGGCATGTCTTTATACCCATGACACGCCACTTATTTTTAAAGGTGGAACGTGCCTCAACAAGGTCCACGTCGGTTTTTATAGATTAAGTGAAGACCTTGATTTTAGCATTCCTGTAAATCACGGCGCGACGCGTGGTGATCGACGCAAGGCTATTGAACCGGTCAAGGCGCACCTTGCATCGTTTAAGACTCTAGCACCGGCGTTGCAACTGGAAAGCGAACTTGCAGGACACAACGAGGGGCTGCAATACACGACCGTCTTCACCTATATGTCGATTGTTACGGGAAAGAATGGGACCATTAAATTTGAAGTCGGTCTTAGAGAACCACTGCTTGATCAAGTATTACAAGCACCGGCACGCACACTACTGATTGACCCTTTCAAACGAAGTGAACTGCTTTCGACGGCAACCATACTCTGTCTGTCGACAAGAGAAGCATTCGCCGAGAAGATCCGTGCAGCATTAGCACGAAAAGACGCGGCCATTCGCGATCTTTTTGATCTCGATCATGCGATCAGGCATCAGAAAATTGATTTGAAAGACACCGATCTTCTCGGCATGGCGCGTCTCAAGCTGAATGTTCCAGGCACGAATGCGGTTGATATTTCTCAACCGCGAATCGATGCCATGCGTCGGCAGTTGACGACGGAGTTACAGCCGGTACTGCGCCCAGCGGATTTTACGGCGTTCGATTTCGATCAGGCTGCGGCGCAGTTGGTGGCGCTATCGGAAGTTTTGCAGGCGGCAAATGCATGACAATTCTCGTCCGATCCTTTCGTCCTAGCGACGCTGACGCTGTTGCAGAGATTTGTCACCAAACTGGTTTTATGGGTGAATCTGCTGACAAGCATTTTCGCGACCGCAAATTATTTGCGCTGATTTTCGCATATCCTAACCTCACGTACTCGCCAGACACATGTTTGGTCGCCGAGCTTGATTCTGAAGTTGTTGGATACTGCCTCGTGACCGCTAACACGAAAAGTTATGATAACTGGTTTAACGAAACATATAAGGCGACCATCATAAAGCGGGCACTTTTCTGGACTCTCTGGCACAGCCCAATGGATATTATTGGCTATGTCCGGATCTCCCAACGTAAAATCGCATAAATTATAGTAATTTACAGCTTCGACCGCTGCTTTTACGATGCGCGTTTTGAGTTCCAGATTTGTACACGTGTAAAGATGGGCTATGGACAGTGGCATGGCTGACGTCGCCTATGGACGAATTATGGACGACGAAGAGATGACCCGGAGGCATCGGAGAAACAGCGTCGCCCACAATTCGCCCACAGCCAACTTGGAAAA
>JBIKKO010000121.1:0-10453 GCA_044360315.1 Oligoflexales bacterium | reverse complement strand
TAACTCTGCATTTGCACAAGCCTGGAGTCCCCACGTACTTCAACTTCGCATGTCAAACCCAAACTTTCCTGAAGAGATAATTAAAGTAGCGGTGCCATGGTTCTTTATACTTCTCGTATGCGCTACTGGTTTCTCATTGTTTGCAGATGAATTACTTAGACTGCTGGTGCCAGAGTCCTATTGGCAGGCCTCTCAATCGATAGTGTTTTTAGTTTTTGGGGTGGCTTTACATGGTAGCACTCAGATTACTGTCATTGGGATATCGATTGCAGAGAGATCCAAACTACTTGTATGGATTACCTGGCTCACTGCTATAATTAACTTCGGACTTAACTTTGCATTGATACCGAACTACGGATCTTTTGGTGCAAGTGTGGCGACCTTCATCGCATATGCTATTCTTACTTTGATATATTCAACTTTTTCTCAAAATTTTTTGCCATTGCCCTGGCCCAAAAAAAGATTATTGAATATGGGTTTGATTTTTGTGTTAAGTTTATTGTCTTGTTTTTTGTTTACTCTTGTAAGCTGGCATCCCATTCTAGTGCCGTTTAAAATATTAATTTTGATGCTTTTGGTTTTATCTGGCTTAAGATTTGAATTTTTAAAGCGCAATATGATTTCAGAGGTGATCAGGTGGCGAGTTCCCGCAAAAAATGTTTAATCACAGGTGCTTCTGGTTTGATCGGATCTTGTCTTGTTGAGCTTGCTTCTGAACATTTCGATGTTTATGCGTTAACAAAAAGACCGATACCCTTTAGGGGTGACAAGGTAAAAAACATTGTTTGTGATTTAGCCGTTCCGGGGGCATACGACGTCCTTCCGGTGAAAATCGATACGGTCGTCCATTTAGCCCAGTCAGCATATTTTAGAGAGTTTCCTGCCAAAGCAACAGACATTTTTAAAGTAAATGTATCCTCAGCCGTGAGTCTACTGGACTATGCTCGACGAGCAGGTGCTGAAAACTTCATTTTGGCGTCATCAGGTGGTGTATATGGATTTAGTGAAAAGGCTTTTAGTGAGACAGCACTGGTTTCTGGAAACGAGGATTTAGGATTCTATTTATCGACAAGGGTAGCTGCTGAAGTTCTATCAGAGAGTTTTAGATCACACTTTGATGTTAAGATTCTGCGTTATTTTTTCGTCTATGGACCCTTGCAACGTTCTGACATGTTAATCCCGCGACTGATTAGTTCTGTTAAATCAGGAAAGGAGATTACACTACAGGGCGAGCAAGGCCTTCGTATTAATCCGATTTTTGTAAATGACGCTGCTCGGGCGACTCTAGCAGCGATGAACCAAAAGGGTAGTTTTAAGGTCAATATCGCCGGCGACGAGGTCTTAAGCTTGCGTAGATTAGCTGAGATGATAGGACAGCATTACCAAGCTGAGCCTCGTTTCAAGTTTGACAGTACAGTTCAACCTCGTGATTTATTGGGGGATAATAGCTTCATGCGTGACACTCTTCACATTCCCCAGATAACGTTTGACCTCGGCCTTTCTAAAATGTGAAGCTTTTTACACTAATCTGTAGTCTATTAAACGCTCGAAGGTCGTCCATGCATTGTTATTCCATATTCGTCCTCAAATTCGTGGGTGATAGATAAGTTTGCACTATTAAACCATTCTCGTACCTCTGATGTTTCATGTCGGGAGCATAGTAATGGGCTGTACCAATCAAAATTTATAACGGCATTTTCCTCAGCCGATAGTTCCGGGTTCCAAAAGCACTTGGTGAAAAAATGATAAAAGAATCGCTGGATGTCGTATCTGCCTGATTTGATGCCGAGGCATGATACATCAGGGGCATTAAACTCAACTTTTAGTGAAGCAAGAACTCGACCCAGGTCAGCTAATTGAATTGAGTGTCGCATTACTTCATCATTAGAAAGACTGGCGAATTTCTGTCTTAAAAAATCATCGACATACTCCCGTACCGGCGCCTTCTTTTTATATACGTATATCGCGATTTCGCTAGCCGAATCTCTTAGAGTTGAGGCCAAATTTAAAAAAGCACCCTTGGGGTTAGCAGTATGATGCAGAACTTCCTGGCAATAAACAAAATCAAAAAGGCCCAAATTTTTTGGAGATGACAGTAGGTCGTGCTGGACAATGTGGACATTAGAATACTCTTTAAGATTTTGCAGAGCAATTTCGTGGCTAACAAGGTCAGCTCCAACAATCTCTGCTGAGTCTGGCGCACTAAGCGTCAAAAGAGCTGTCACTCGACCGTTTCCGCATCCTGCGTCTAGAATTCGACTTTTCGTCGATAAACGTGATTGCAAATCGCTTAGTCCACGCCAGCCGTTTCTTCGCATAATCCATTGATGGATGTCACTGGAGGGGTCCAATGTGGTTTTGAATGCGCAGTTTGGATGCTCAGTCCATTTGTATTCAAAGCTTTTTGCTGTCTGCTCAGGATGGTGATCTTGTTTCATTTGCAAACTCCGGTGTGGCCCTATCTAAAATAATTATGGAGCGTAACATTAGATTAGAAAATTTCTAGCATAAACTCTTATTCAACCGTGAAAGACATATCGGCTAAATTCGTTTGGTGCGAACATACCCTACAATCAACTGAGATTAATATTAATTTTTAAAATTTTCAGGAAGTTTATTCTTAATTAAAGGATGTTCTATTTTAGGCTTCCGTTTTGGATATTCACCAATAAGTGGGTGATATAAGTTGATGATAGATTTAGATCGCCCGTATATAAAATCCAACACATTTTCAAAAAGATATTTTGCAGAATCTATACCATGATACTTTTCGACGTACGATCTGCTTGCTTCGCCTAAAAGCTTCCTTAATCTGGGGGTGGTAATCAAAACCCTTAACACTGACTCAATGCTCTTTGATGATGCGGAAACACCAGGGCATTCATCAAAATATGAAAACGTCCGGTAAATATCCCAATATGAGTCCTCCTCAAAATTCGACACGACTGGTAAGCCACAGGCCATACCTTCCAGTCCATTTAATCCAGTGCCATGCAACAGTTGCTCAACTAATATGTCTACATCTCTTTGCAGAATATCTTTTACCTGGGAATTCTGCATTCCCTCTAATAGTACTAGCCTGCACTTCAAACCTGATCGCTGGAGTTTATCAATCGCGTCGATTACAAATTCGGATCCTTTTGCCCCGCGATGGTTTGGAGCATGCGCGATAACAACCTCACAATTGTATCCGTCTGCATCTGAGTTTCTCTCGGTTTTTTTCCAAACCTTCAAATCTAAGTATAGTGTTGTCGGTAAAAGTGTGTCCCACCTTCCTATGCCATCATTACCCATTCCAGAGGGCAATACCGCGTCAGCGTATTCCGTCCATTTTGCGACTCGTTTCGCGATTGGGTTTTGTAATCTGGCGGCATTTGGGTATGAAATCATGAGTCCGTGTATCAAGTTTACTGACCTGATCCGCCGATAAACATAAGCGTCTGATCCATAAGGAATTACAACCACCTTCTTTGAATTAAACTTGAAGATAACTGGTTCGAGCCACCATATCGGCGTACCGCCTAGCAAAAAACCATCAAAACTTATAAAAAAAACATCATAATGAATCAGGCATTCAATGATTCCTAAATACGGTTGAAAAAGACGTGGGCACCATGGGAATCTATCGGATAAGATAATATCCCAATCCGATCGAGAATTTATTCTACTATAAAAGTCTGTTGTGTAAGTATCGCTGGTGTACCCAAATGCACGCATCGAGCGGGACCAATAAGAGTTATTGATAATAGGTGTTCCGCCCCAAACTAACCTGGGCTTACCGTCCCCTAGTTTTCTGCGACAAAGTCGCAAATATATACACAAGAAGGCGAGGAGACATAAATATGGCATAAGAAAACATAGTATAATGATGCGTTTAAAAATTTGCACTTTTATCCCTCTGGAATAAAATTCAGAATTCAAAAACAAAAGCAGACAATCACTTCGAACTGTCTATCCACCTAGCAATTCCAAAGCCTGTCTTTCCGAAATTGTTACCATTATAAAGCATCCAAAGCTGATCTTTGTGGGCAAAAACATAAGGGTATGTGACGGCCTCGCAATCCCAGGCATTGGTGGCATTTGCTGGCAGAATTTGTGCTTTGTCACTTGAATCGAGTCGCTTAAAGACGTCACCGTTAGATGACGTTCCGTAGCCAATTCGATACTGTTGTATCGAGTCTCTTATATATGGATACCAGGCTTCGTATCCCGTAGGGGACTTGAGTACGCATGTCCGAGCAATATTTGTGTCCTCTGAACCCAGTGCAATAGCTGTCTTTCCCGTCTTAATCCAATTAAAACCATCAGAAGAGTTTGCCGTTTTAATGTCGTATAGTGATCGTAATCGGCCAGAGGCATCGTGGTACAGTTTTATCCCAGAGGCATACCACATAGTCCATTTGCCGACATCGGTTTGAATCACATATGGCGCCATGACAGCCCAATTGTCCACCCCATCGCGAGCTAGTATGGGGCTTTTGCTAAACCTTGTAAACGATTGTCCGTGATCGTGACTAATTGCGACGCCAATGGAGGAGTAGAATGTTCCTCTCAATCCAGCGTTCCATCCAGCATAGTAAAACCGGATTTCCTTTTCGGTCTGGACAATAGAAGTCCCGTAAATTCCATCGCAATCAAAATGGCCTAGCTCACCAAGATCAATTACGGGAGTTTCACTTTCTCGAACAATTTTAACTTCATCTCCGAGCTCGATTTCGATAAATCCGACCCGGTTTCTTTGTAAGACGTCGCGCGTACTGTAATAGACCCGAAAAAAATCCTCATAAATGTGCAGCGGTGTCGGCACAGTGGCATGAGTTAGGGACCAATTTTGTTTTCCGCTCGGTTGAAAGTGAAAATTACATTTTTTCCAAACCATTTAGAAAGCCTATCATATCGATGTGTTGATATAATTGTATAAGCTAATCAACTCAATCCTTCAAAACCAGGATAGTCCATTCCCATAGGTCGTAGTCGTGGATTAACGACACTTTCTTTGAGAAAGTTCTTTTGCAAAAGTCAAACCAAAAGCAGGGATCCCCATAGTACAGGTGCGGTTCCTTCCAATCGACGTAAGAAGTTAGCAAATTAAATGAAAATCCGCGTGCGGAGTGTTTGTCAAGATTCCTCAGGCACTTCTTGATATGCTCTTGCCACTCCGAGTCTTCAGACTCGAACTTTACGTTAAATGTTCCTGAGGCAAATGAATAATCAGCCATTGTTAGAACTTCAGAGCTTTTAATCAGTTTAATACTGGTTTTGACGTGATTAATATGTTCATGAGCTGCAGCCAGCATTTTCTCACTAACGTCATATCCGTTATAACTCGCAATTTGCGCCTTATATTCATTCAATAAATATAGCAAGTGAGCTCCGTAGCCACATCCGAAGTCGTTGATGGAGTGTGACGTAGACCTGTCACTTATAATTGAGGTTAGTTTCTCAAACCTAAGATTTTGACAATTCTCAGTGTTCCACCCGACAGCTTTAGAGCTATTCCCATATTGAGAGAGATTGTTGTCATATAAGTCTTTTACTTTATCGATTGTATTTGCTGGCATGTCAAAATCCTATCTCAGCGCTTGATTTTGGGAATGGCTTGGTGGCAATAGGAACAAAAACCTCTCTAGCTTTGGTGTCCTTTGATATAATCGCGCCTGCGCCTATCAGGCAATAGTCTCCAATAGTGAGGCTATCATGTAATGTCGCATTAACTCCCATAAACACATTTCTACCCACATGGCAGTTTCCAGAGATAACAACATGAGAAGATATGAAGCAATGATCGCCGATTTTGGAGTGATGTCCTATGTGATTTCCGCTCCACAAAACTGTGTTATCACCAATTGTAGTGAAGGGTTGTATTGTATTGTCTTCGAAAATAAATACGTTTCTCCCAATTACTGTATTGGCCCAGACTCTCACAGAGGGGTGAATAAAGTTAGCAAATGTATAACCTTTTTCGGCCATTTCTAGAAACACAGATTCGCGCATTTGATTCATTTTGCCGTAGCCAATGGCAATAAAAACCTCTGAGAGGTCTGGACTTGCAATCTTAGGTAGATCTTCAATTGCGAAAAGGTCACGTCCATGTATTTGACTTGAGTTCCGGAATTTTGAATGACAGGCAAAGCCAATAATATCGTAATTTGAGTAGTCATTGAAGTACAATGCCGCAATTTCGGCAAATGGACCCGTCCCGACAATCAGTAGTTTTCTTTTCATTCTAATCTTGCTCCTTTAATGCGCTAAAAGGCAACACGTAAAAATCTGGATAGCATTCCAAGATCTCCTCCTTTCGCAGTTTTGTTATAGACTCAGTTCGAAGCTGAGTAAAATAATGATATTTATAATCAGTTGTGCCCCATCTTTTCTTATAATCATAGACACCGCCTTGGCTCAGCCATGTCCCGCCCCAATTCCAGTTTGAGTAACCCAGCTTCATTGCATCAATCATTGCTTGAAAGCAAATTAGCGACAAGGCCTGGGTCGGGCGATACTCTTCAAGAGTCGCTGGGGTAAAATACTCGACCGTTTTACTGAAGTAAAAAACAAGTAGAGCAGCAATTCTACGTCCCTCCTTGTGAGCGATGTACACATCCCAGTCGGACTTAGTCATGACTTCAGGAATCATCTGAAAGAAACTCCGGCGTTTAGGCTTTCCTCCAATCGCCGAGATGTTGTTTTGATGGGTTTCAAAGAGGAATTTTAAAGAATCTAAATCTTGTGTTTTAGTGACGACAACATTTTCCTTAATTGCTTTACGGATATTACGCGGGCGTGGATCATCGAACATTTTAATCAGGTCTTCTTGGGGTTGAGCTGAGTTCAAGGGCAGATGTGTGATCTGGCCAATACGGATATCTCTGTGCGTGTACGACGAGCACGACTCATATACTAAGTGGTCTTGCAGGAGTGGATTATTGATTAATGTCGCCGAACATGCCAATTTTTGTGCGGCGTTTTCATAGAAATATGAAATCAGGGCTCTTTTCGCGTCCAGATTGTTATCGTCTTGAATGACGCCTCCGTTCGAGCCGTAATATGGAAGAGAGTTATACACCGGTCCAAAGGGACCGTCCTTGACTAGGTAAGGGAGGAGTCCCACAATGGGCCCTCTTTCAGTAGCTACAAGCCAATGGATGTTAGCATTTAGATGTGACGCGATTAGTGTTAGGAAGCGAGGGGTTCCGTAGACTAAACTCGTAGCGCACCGCGAAAGGTACTCATAAAGTATATTGGAATCTGTTGTATCCAGATGGTCGATTGATATCAAGCCAGTTCCCCTGTGATTTCATTGAAGTTAAGCAGTGACCAAATTAGCAGTCGGCGATTTTTCAGGCCTTGAATGTGTTCGCTAAGCAAGTTAGAGGTAAATTCATAATCAAGAAAATTATAAATTTTAGCGTTAGGATTCATTAACTCGCGCCTAACAAATTCGATACTATCCCCTTTAAACCAACTGCTGTCTGGTGCCGAGAACCCCTGCTTTTCAGCCCCAGTGATGTCATCTCCTATATATCTCGACATCACATCCCGTAGTATTTGCTTGCCATCCTTTGTTTTTTGGAAATACTTCTGCATCTTGTTGCCTGGCTCGTTCTCATTGATTTTAACAACCTCAGCAAGATTATTTAGTTTGAGGGAAACCGGGCAGGTCATGGCAAAGTCCACTAAGTCATTATCCATAAAGGGAACGCGAGTTTCTAGGCTATGGGCCATGCTTAGTTTGTCTTCAACTACGAATAAACCGTGTAGAAAGGTTTTCGCTTCGAAATAAAGCGAATGATTGATGTAGTCCTCAGGCTTAGACAGTTCGTTATCATGGGTTTTAAAGACGTCCCTAAAAATGTCCCTAGTCCAGACGTGTTTGACGTCTCCCCATATGGGGGCAAAAACTTTGGAGAGCTCTGAGTTCGGAATTAATCTTTGCCAAAACAGATAGTACTGATCTATGTAATGTTCAAAGTCTCGGCACGACGTAGCTCGGTAATATCTCCAGGGATAGCCGCCAAATAGCTCGTCACCACCTGCCCCTGACATAACAACTTTTACGAACTTACTGGCAAGGCGTGCGACATAATAGTTTGGATAACTTTGACCAACTCTAGGCTCCTCGAGGTGGAATGCTAGAGAGGGGAGGCAGCGTTCCATATCGCCGGCCTTTAGCACCATTTCATAATGTTCAGTTTTGAATTTCGCTGACATTGCCTCAGCCTTTTGGCGCTCGTCAAAACCAAGCTCTATTCCCGAGGCGGAGCTCAGATCAAACCCACATGTGAATGTCTTGATATAGGGTAGCTCTTTAGCTGCCAGTGCGGTTATAGTCCCAGAGTCCATTCCACCCGACAGATAGGACCCAATCTCCACGTCGGTTACAAGTTGCCTCGATACAGCTTGGCGAATCAAAAAATCCAGTTGCTCGCGATACTCCTCTGGCTTTCGAGGGGAGTCTGGCTCCCTGAATCGATAATCCCAATAAGAGTATTTGTTTAGTTCTGATGTAGATCCAAGCGATATACGGCCAATGGAGGCAGCTGGTAGTAGCTTGATGTCTTTAACAAAAGTTTTATCTGTAAAAATGTTCTGGAATGTGAAGTACTCTATTAAAGCTTCCTTATCGAGCTCTCGTTTTGCACCATGATGTGCAAGGATAGCTTTTTGCTCGGAGCCGAAAAGAAGCGTCGATCCAAAAAATCCGTAATATAAGGGCTTAACACCGTACCGATCCCGCACCAGGAACATTGAATTAGCTCTCTTGTCCCATATAGCGAAAGCAAACATCCCGTTAAATTTGACAACGCAGTCGGCACCCCACTGAACCCAGGCATTGAGCACGACCTCGGAGTCGGTCTTTGATCTAAACTGGTGACCAAGAGACTCTAGTTCGAGTCGAAGTGACTGAAAATTATAAATTTCGCCGTTAAATGAAAGTACGACCTGACCATCCCGGGATACCATCGGTTGATGTCCAGCAGCCGATAGATCAATGATGGACAGGCGACGATGTCCAAGCCCAACAAATCCATCTATGTAGAAACCCTCACCGTCGGGGCCACGATGAGCGATGGCATCTGTCATCCTGCGAAGTTGCACAGGCGAAGCCGGTTCGCCTAAAAGATTAAAAATGCCAGCAATGCCACACATCGTAGAATCTCACTTTATAGATTTTAGAACGTCCACTACGTACCGATAATCATCTGCAGACATGCGGTTGTGTAGCGGAATTGCAATGGTTTGATCTTGAACAAAGCTAGCAATAGGATAATCACTACTTTTGACTCCCTGTTGCTCTGTATAGTAGCCTAAAGTTGTAATGGCGTGGGTTCCTGGGCGCGTACTGATGCCTTTCTCAAAAAGCTCAGCCATAATTTCGTTACGGGGACGAGGAGCCGTTTTCGGATCAACTAAGCAAACAAAAGACTGCCAGCCATGTTTGGCTTGAATTTGCGTTGGGATTTTTGGTGTTTTTAACCATTTTAGTTCCTCAAGCTCCGAAATGTAAAACTTTGCCCACTGCTCACGCTCTTCAATAAAATTATCAAGTTTTTTGAACTGAACAAGCCCAACCGCTCCTTGGAGATCTGTCATGCGGTAGTTGTAACCAAGTAGATTGAAGGCAGGTAGGAGGTATGGTTTAGGACCGTTGTGCCGCTCCTCTTCTGATATCGAGGCACCGTGGTTTCGAAGCTGATTCATTTTTTGAGAAAGTTCTGAGTTGTTAGTCGTGACCATTCCACCTTCACCTGTTGTCACTGATTTTCTGGGATGGAAAGAAAATGCACCCGCAATCCCTAAGCCTCCCACAGGAGTTCCTTTGTACTCGGATCCAGCAGCACAAGCGGCGTCTTCGATGATTGGAATTCCAGGTGCAATTTCTCTGATGGCATCGATGTCTGCGGGATAGCCAAATAGATGAACCGCGATGATAGCCTTTGTCCTTGGAGTGATCTTGGCCTTAATTTTCAGAGGATCAATGTTAAAATCATTAACCGACACGTCAACAAATACAGGCTTAGCCCCGCAGTATAAAACGACATTCGCAGTCGCAACCCAAGTGAACGCTGGAACGATGACTTCATCACCTGGCCCTATATCCATCGCGGCCAGAATGAGGTGTAGTCCCGTGGTGCAGCTGGTAACTGCAAGTGAGTGCTTAACTTTATGACGCTCAGAGAAAACTTTCTCAAGTGCGCTGACTTTAGGTCCTTGGGTAAGCCAACCTGTCTGGAAGCAATCGCGGGTGGCTTGCCATTCGTCGTCCCCTGTGCTGGGTAAGGAAATCTGAATCGTTCGCTTCGTCATATTAATAGTCTCCCTTGTTGCGGGATCGCCAGTCGATTAAGTTCAATAGACCTTCTTTAAGTCCAATTTCAAAGTTAAAGCCCAAGTCTCGTTCAGCTTTCTTTGGACATCCGATACGATTTTGTACTAAACGCCGTGCGTCGTCTGC
>JBIKKO010000283.1:0-3326 GCA_044360315.1 Oligoflexales bacterium | reverse complement strand
TGATCCTCCAAAGCACCAGCAAAATATTTAAGACCAAACTGATTTTCGATGGCAATCAGCAAAGATCCGCCTGGCGCAAGCATCTCCCTTATCCGCCTTAACATGGCCTTATGGGGGTGCTCATCAGGCGAAAACAAACTTGCATATTCAAAAACTCCAATGAGTGTGATGACGTCAAATTTTGTGGTGCAATTGAAATCGGCGAAACGTTCAGATAAAACTGTTACGTTCGATAAGTCTCTCGTTCTTGCTCTGGCGATTTCCGCACGTCGTGGGCTACCCTCCAGTGCGAGAACCTCTGCTCCGCATTCTCCGAGATAGCGGGTGATCGCTCCGCAACCTGCACCAATTTCTAAAATTTTTCCCGTCATCAAATGACGATAGGGTCGTAGTAGATTGGCCCGAGAACTCGAAAGGTGGTAGCGGGTCGGCCAGTCCACAATATGACGACGTAATTCGGGAGACAACACAGTGACGTCTTTGCATTCTTTTATGATCCTAAGGAGCGAGTTCTCGGTGTTATCACCGTCACTGTAGTTAATGCCCTGGTAGCCCTGACGATGCCAAACACCTGTTGAATCACTTAGGACATAGGTAGGTGTAAGAAGCTGATGCAAGATGTGATGTTGTGGGTCATCGCGCATACTGATCGGGGACCTCCGGTGCGTATTTAGCTTGAATAAATAGCAACCTTAGTACAAACTCAGGGTTCCGTCAAAAACATCTAGCCAAACCTTTGGCCCAGCTTTATGTTTTATCTGTTTGTGGCATGTCAAATTAGATGTGAAGCTTGTTGGATGACGGCAGTTGTTTCGAAAGTTCCTAAATTTTACGCCATTAGTTAATGATTAAGTATCGATGATTACAGTAACCGTTGTTGTTTTGACAAAAAATCCAGGTCCAATTTTTCGACGTGTCTTGGCATCGGTCCGGAATCAAAAGACGAGTTTTCCTTTTGACGTGTTGATCATAGATTCTGGCTCTTCTGATGGTACTTTAGAGTATCTGGCAACCATAAACGATACCAGGGTCTCGCTTAAGACGATTCCAGCTTCGGAATACGGTCATGGTAAAACTAGAAATTTTGCAATTAGTCAAACTAAGGCTGAATATATAGCGATGCTGACCCATGACGCCTGCCCTGCAGACGAGTTCTGGCTCGAAGAACTTGTCAAAATAGCGCAAATTGATTCTCGAATCGCAGGCGTCTTTGGTCGTCATGTTGCCTATGAGACAGCAAATCCATTTACGCGCTATGAATTGGCCTTACACTTCAAATCTTTTGATTCGAGTCAGATCTACTGGTTGCAAGATGCTGCACGCTATCAGACAGATGAGGGCTATCGTCAGTTTTTGCACTTTTTCTCCGATAACAATGCGTTGATATGCCGAAGGGTTTGGGAGTTGATCCCGTACCCAGATGTTAACTTCGCCGAGGATCAAATTTGGGCTAAAACGATTATTGAGGCAGGTTGGTGGAAGGGCTATGCAGAAAATGCTGTAGTATTGCATTCCCATGATTACGGTTTTTGGGAGAGGCTACAGAGAAGTTTTGACGAAAGTTATGCTTTTTTGTGTTTGTTTGGGTATCGCAATCAAGGAACATGGTTTGGAATGCTTAGAAGTTGGCTGGGCCTTTGTCGTCGAGACCTACGGTTTGCGGTGACTAGCGCGAATCTTCTAAAAGACCCGCTAGCGACTGTTCGAATGCCAGTTGATAACTTTATGCGCGTATTAGGCGGATTTTTAGGAGTACGTGGAGACAAGTTGAATCATAAGTTAAGAGATAGGTTATCACGAGATCGACGGGTAGCAGAGGGCTTGCTTCATGCGAGCAAAGGCGAGGCGCCGCTGTGATGGTAACACTTGATATGATTAGGCGCCTTCGGGCCCTAAAAACTTATGCTCGTGAGCAAGGGCTTATTCAAACAGTTGCTTGGCTGAAGCAAAAGTTAGTGTCTAAATTAAATAGAAGCATAGGTTTACAAAAAGATAACGTATTAAGTGGGCTAGATTTTTTATTGCTCAAGGAGTCTGCACTTACGGGGATTGGGTCTGATACGGGACGTAAAACTCTGAATTGGTTCATTCCTCCTTTTGGACGTGGTAGTGGTGGACACCTGAACATTTTCAGGTTTATTGCAAATCTCGAAGCTCTTGGTTTTACGTGTAATATAATCCTAGTCGAGGACGCTGGTGTGACGGAGGATGAAAAGGCCGTTGCAGCGAACATTGCTCGTTGGTTTTTACCGTTGAAGGCGGCGGTATTCAAAGGCTTGGCTAGTGCGCCTGAGGCTCACGTGTCTATTGCGACCGAGTGGCGGACAGCCTACTATGTTCGCTCTTTTGCCAAATCAAATTTTCGTTGTTATTTTGTGCAAGATTTTGAACCATGGTTTTTTCCTATAGGCTCTGAATACTGTTTTGCTGAGGAGACCTATCGCTTCGGATTTATTGGTATAACCGCAGGTGGTTGGCTGCGCGATAAACTAGCGCAGGAGTACGGCATGGAAACACATGCGGTCGGGTTTTCATATGAGCGTGAGTTATATTCAGCCAAGCCTCGAACCGTTTTGCCGGGGCAGCCTAAACGCGTTTTCTTTTACGCAAGGCCCCCAACCCCTAGGCGGGCATTTGAATTAGGTATTTTGGCTCTTAGAGCGGTTTGCGAGAGGATCTCCAACGTGGAGGTGGTGCTTGCTGGCTGGGATTTGAGTCGCTACGATATCCCGTTTAAGCATCAAGACCTAGGGGTGGTGCCCGTAAAGGCCCTTGCGGATGTCTACAATACGTGTGATGTGGCCCTCGTTTTGTCGTTAACAAACCTATCACTTTTACCTTTGGAATTGATGGCTTGTGGCGTGCCAATTGTCAGTAATGATGGGCCTAACAATGCGTGGCTTCTTAATGCGTTTAACGCAAAGCTATCGCGAACCAATCCCACGGATCTGGCAAACGCGGTCTGTGACGTTTTAAATGATACCAATGAGGCTCACCGCCTGATAAGATCTGGACTAGAGGCAGCTCATCAGACCAGCTGGACACAGGAAGCTGAGAGAATGGGTCAAATTTTTGATTCTCTGCGTTAATGCAGATTTTAATATAACTGGACTTGCCGCATGTATGCCGATCTCTCGAAATTAACCTGTTTGGTCCTTGGAGCAGGCGGGTTCCTAGGTCGCAATCTGTGTCAATTGCTAATTGACTATAAAGTAAATGTCATTGGTTTTGATAAGGCTCAATGCCCAGCTGACTTCAATGGTCGAATCAAGTGGGTGTCAGGGGACTTTACGTGCTTAGATGATTATAGCGAGCTTGTTAGGCAG
>JBIKKO010000120.1:0-10510 GCA_044360315.1 Oligoflexales bacterium | reverse complement strand
CCAGATGTTTGCCCCCCGCAGGGACGAGACTCGTAAAGTTGATTCGAGAGCTTTTGTCGCAGCTGACGCCAAGGTTGGTCACAATGTGACGATTTACGCTGGCGCTTATGTTTCCGAGGGTTGTGTCATCGGTGACAACGCGGTCCTTTATCCGGGAGTATATTTAGGACGTGGCGTCGTTGTCGGAGATGATTCAGAGCTTCGAGCCAACGTGGTGATTGAGGACGGGTGCCGCATCGGCCATCGTGTGCTGATTCACGCCAACACGTCCATTGGCGCCGATGGCTTCGGCTTTGCTCCGGGTCGGCATGAAATCGCCAAAATCCCCCAGGTTGGGATTGTTAGAATTGATGATGACGTAGAAATTGGTGCAGGTTCAACAATTGATCGTGCAGCCATGGGCGAGACTTTGATTGGTAAAGGGTGTAAACTAGACAGTAGTGTTCATGTAGCTCACAACGTGAAGTTGGGTGACCACACCATGGTGTGTGGTGGCTCTTTCGTCGCGGGCAGTGCGAAAATAGGGCGCTGGTGCATTTTAGCCGGCTGCAGCAGCGTCAATAACCATGTTGAGATTGCAGATCGTGTCGTCGTTGGAGCTTTGGCCGGAGTTACAAAATCCTTAAAAGAACCCGGAGAGTACATGGGGTTTCCGGCAATGCCGGCTGGGGAGTGGCGTCGCGAAATTGCCTCGGTAAGACGAATTCGAGGGATTGAGGAGAGATTGCGTAAGCTCGAACAACAATTGGGGAAATAGGCGGTTTTCAGGCCGTAGACGGGTGCGCTAAAGATTTATGTGAATGGACCGATAACCCTCTGGGGAGGCCGACATTATGGTGCAGTTGATCCGACCTACATTGACGGGATCTGTATCCCTTGGAGCGATCCTGCTGGCTTTGGGATTGTCTGGGGCTGTGACCGCTAAGAATCTAAAGAAAAGCGATGGGTTACCGCGAGTTGTGTCTCCGAGTGCCGTAGTGATCTCATATCCGGTGGGACAAGTTTTGTTTGAGCAGCGTGCGGACGAAGTGCGTCCGGTCGCAAGTCTTTCAAAGGTGATGAGTGCCATTGTTTTCATGGAGCAATGTCAGCATCTTGATTTAAATGCTCTCCATACGATGAGCGTAGAAAATCGGCTGTTGGCTAAGGGTGGCGATAAGAGTCGACTCACCACGGGCTGGAGTTATTCGCATCGGGATCTGCTTAAGGCTGCGTTGATGCGCAGTGACAACCGAGCCATGCCTGCCTTAATGGAGGCCTGTGGCATGATCCTTCAAGAATTTGCGATGCACATGAACCAGAAGGTCCATGAGCTTGGTTTGAAGCAGACAAGTTTTAACGAGCCCAATGGACTGTCTCAGTTCAACGTATCTACGGCCCGTGAGTTTACGAAAATCATGGTCGAGGCGTCGCGCTATGAGCTCCTCAATCAGATCATGCAGGCTAAACAAGATACCATTGTGGGTTTTAAAGATGGCCGCGCCCGATCCATTAAGATTGGCAACACTGATATCCTGGTAGGCCGAAAGGGTGTGGATGTCGTCGGCGGGAAGACGGGCTACACCGACTTGGCTCGCTATTGTTTTACGGTTTTGAATCGTTTGGTTGATCATTCAACCGTGGCGATGGTCTTTTTAGGCGGAGAGGGTCGTCACACCCGGTTTGGAGACTTCTCCCGCATTCATCGTTGGCTAAATGACCGTGTGTCTAAATACCTGGCGGACGAGAGCCATGATTTTGCCGACGGGACGTAGGCGGCGGTTTTTACGCCAGCCATCCATCAAATCTTGTGGATTAAGCTCCCTAGTGGGTATATACCGTTAGGGTCGTTAAGGTTTTATTAACTTGATTACAGGATGGTGGCCGGCAATGGGTCCGATTTCCCAGTTTATTGAACATCATTATCGTCACTTCAATGCAGCGGCGCTTCGTGACGCGGCGCGAGCGTATAATGCACACATCACTTCGGGTCAGAAGATGATGGTCACTCTTGCGGGAGCCATGAGTACGGCAGAGCTTGGTTTGAGCCTTGCCGAGATGATTCGCCAGGGTAAGGTTCACGCCATATCCTGTACAGGAGCAAACCTCGAGGAAGATATTTACAATTTGATTGCTCATGAGTTCTATGAACGAGTGCCAAACTATCGTAACCTCAGTGACGAGGCCGAACAGGCTTTACTCGATCGGCACCTTAATCGCGTAACTGACACTTGTATTCCGGAGGGGGAAGCCATACGTCGACTTGAGGGTGCCATCATGCAGGTCTGGCAAGAGGCATCGGACAAGGGTGAAAGTTATTTCCCGCACGAGTATATGTACCAGATCATTCGTCGTGGGCTACTGACGCAATACTATCAGATTGATCCTAAAAACTCCTGGATTGTGGCAGCGTGTGAAAAAAACCTGCCAATCATAGTCCCTGGGTGGGAAGATTCTACGACTGGAAATATTTTTGCTGGACGGGTCATGGAGGGGAAGGTCAAACGATCGGCCTTAAAAAGTGGTATCGATTACATGATTTACCTGTGTGACTACTATGTGAAAAACTGTGGTCAAACTGGAATTGGTTTTTTTCAAATCGGTGGGGGAATCGCTGGAGACTTCCCCATTTGCGTTGTGCCGATGATAGAGCAAGACATGGAACAGGAGGTTCCAAAATGGAGCTATTTCTGTCAGATCAGTGATTCGACAACAAGCTACGGAAGCTACTCAGGTGCCGTTCCGAATGAAAAAATCACGTGGGGTAAGTTGTCAGCGAAAACACCACGATTCATTATCGAATCTGACGCCTCGATTGTGGCGCCTCTCATGTTTGCCTATGTTCTGGGGTGGTAGCAAAGGTGTGGATTTGGGGTTTGAACTGTTTAAAACCGCATTGAAAACAGGGCGGCTCGCCCCCATGAAGATGCTTTGGGGATTGCTGGTAGGGGTGGCGTTTGCGTTGTCTTTTCCTTCCAGTGCCGCTCGTGGTGTTAAAGCCCAAGTGACCGAAGACTGTGATGCCTTGGGACCTGATTTGCACAGTTTCAAATCGAGTGAGGCAGAGGCATGTGGTGCGGCATGCATCAAAGAAGCCACGTGTCGAGCTTGGACTCATGTTTCCGGGTGGAATCGCTGTTTTTTGAAAAAGAAAGTTTCTTTGAAGTCCGGCGTGCGTATGTTGGTTGGTCAAATCGATCGGAAAAAAGATCCGGTTGAAGTGTCTATACTAGGGTGGCGCAAAGACGATTCAGGAAAGGATCTGCGTCGCATCGCACCCACGACTAAACCCGAAGACTGCAGCGCTGCTTGCCTTCAAGAAGCTCTCTGTGTTGGTTTTGTGTTCATAGAGGGACATAACGTTTGTTGGCTGAAGAAGTCTCAGGGCAAAGTCGCTTCGAAGGTCTTTAGTTGTGGTGTTAATCCAGAGTCTTAGAGAAGTTGCTGACAGGTCTTATAACCTATGTGCTGTGAGGAGTCTTCTCACCACATCGTGAGCTTGTGTTTAAAACTCGTAGTTGTAGTGCAATAAATCAAAATAGGTTTGACCAATGTCATCACCATAAAGGTATGGTGAAACGTATTTGACAGTTGGTGTGATGACCTTTAATAGCCTTGCTCCGACTGCGGCCTCATGACGCCACGGACGAATGTGTGTATAGACTTGGCTTTTAAGTTGTCTGATGGCGCGGATCTCGAAGGCATTCTCCCACCACTTGGGCTCAAGGACTTGAACTAGATTATACCGAAATCCTACTTCATTCATGAACTTGCCTTGGCTAGCCTCGGCAGCGATTATGTGATGAAAGCACGGCATGACTCTAGGACAGAGTTCAAAGACGAGTCCAATCTCCTCATTAAAAGACCAAAATGTACCCTCGGGCTGGTTTGTGTATTCCAGCTGATGGGTCGGGTTTTTTGTGGCTCGGTGAACAGCGTGGTGGAACTCTTTCCCTCCTTTGGGGCCAACGTCATTAAAACCAGCACTAAATTGTTGCCGGATCTTAAGACCCCCCACGGAAATGATGCCGGATACAGAGGTTTTCAGTTCTTGCCAATCGGCGAAGCGTCCCACGGGTTTTTCGCTGTCAGGCAATCCAAATTCTTTGCGAAATGAAGGAGTAACAAGTCGCCAGTAGGCGACCGACTCCCAGCCTATGGAATCCCAAGAAAGATTGAGCCCCAGCTTAGCGCTTCCTGTGAGAAACTTATCGGTCCCGCCGTTAACATCGTTGTAGACGGGGTGAAAGTAGAGGCCGTTTGGGATCAACAGCATGTTCGATGCTTCTCCGATCGCGCCGATGGTTGACGCACGCCTAGTATGTACCTTGCTAGAGTGGCCAGTTTCTCCTAACGATGGTTGTGATCCATCAAGCATGCTTTGTGCTCGTCCGTAGTATCCAAGCCATGTGAGCCAGCCTACCCCCATGATGCCGTAGCCAGCGGTTCGACCGGGGAGGACTTTTAGAGACTCACTCAGTGCAGCCAGCGCAAAACCGCCAAGTCCGTACCAAAATCCTTTTCGTCCAGTTGATAAAGCCTCTTCGGCCTTCAGTACGGAATCCCCCGGGCTGGGTCGACTTGATTGCGGATCGTATAGGGGAGTAAGCCCTAACCAGGGCGGAGATCTAAGATTATTGTCTTGATCAGGCAACGTTTCCGCGGAGGCCATTCCCGTGGTTAAGAGTAGAGTTAGAATCAGTAAAAACAATCGTGGCAACAGATGATAGCCCCCTGCAAAAGTTTGAGTCTAAGCGGTGATTAAGTTGTTTTGTCCATCCAGATCAGTCTGAGAATCAAAAACGCTTTTATGGTGAGGTTGTCGGCATTTAGGGGGGGGATCTTTATGAGCTGATCTAATTATGCTTAAATTAATTTCAAAAACAAATCCATCCGTGCGACATAGATGGTGGTCTGCAAATCGTATGCGGACAAAATGTCACGTTATTTCGCTACTAGTTGGTATTTTTACAATTAGCTGCAGCAGATTGGGATCTCTCACCAGAGCGGCCTTGGCCCCTGAGGGCGGGGAAGGCTAGATTCAATTTTCCTCTAAATCATGCTCTTGGCTCTTCACGCGTAGCAAGTCACCCACATCCAACGGCGCATCAATTGTGATTAGGTAGTCGTAGCCAGGTTTGGTGTCCGGTACAGGGGCGTTGTTGGTCGGGGAGTTTATGGCGACGGCTTGAAATTTAATCTTTGAGGTCACTCCAGGACGCACGGCTTCGAGTTCTTGACCCGTTATAAATTTATTACGAGCTGTAATGAGATAATGCCCTGGACCGATGACGTCCTTGACCACGCCGGCTAAAACATAGTTTTCGTCACTCTTGCCATCAAGACGCTGAGCATGACGATCAAGCTTGCCAAAGAAAAATCCGGTTGTGTAGCCTCGGTGCCGGTAGGTTTCCAGTTCATCAATCCATGTTTGATCAACAGCAAAGGAGCCTGATTTATAGCGGTCAAGAGCAGCACGGTAGACGTTTGTCGTTGTTGCTCCGTAGAGTATTCCGCGGTTACGACCTTCGATTTTTAATCCGGACACTCCAGCGTCAATGATTTTATCCATGAAATCGATCGTGCAGAGATCTTTTGAGTTGTACATATAGTTTCCGGTTTCGTCCTCGTATACGGGATAGTAAACGCCGGGGCGTTTTTCCTCGACAAGGGCGTATTTCCAGCGACAGCTATTTGAACACATGCCGTGGTTTGAGTCCCGCTGTGTCATGTAGCTCGACATGCTGCAGCGGCCTGAATACGTCATGCACATGGCGCCGTGAACAAAGACTTCGAGTTCCAACTCAGGGACTTTGTCTTTGATGGACTTGATCTCATCAAGGCCCAGTTCGCGAGCGAGGACGACCCTCTTTGCACCCATCTGATGGAAGGTTTTCGCAGTCATCCAATTGGCCGTGCTTGCCTGGGTGGAAACATGGATCGGTAAATTGGAGTTTTCTCGGACAAGAGACATAATCCCAATATCAGCAACAATGACCGCGTCAACTCCGATCTCCTCTAGAAACTTGACGAAGTTTGGTAGTCCTTTGACGTCGCGGTTGTGAGCAATAATGTTGAGGGTCACATAAACGCGCTTGCCAAGGCTGTGAGCGAAATCCACGCCTTCTTTTAACGCATCCATCGAAAAATTAGAGGATCCTGCCCGTAGGTTAAAGGCTTTCCCCCCAAGATAGGCAGCGTCTGCGCCGTACCGTAAAACAGTCTTTAATTTTTCCAAGTTGCCAGCAGGGGCAAGTAGCTCTGCGCCGTGAGTCATGACCGTAATCTCCATCAAATCATTCGGACCATGGGTATACAGCGAGCGTTTTTTTTGTGCAACCATCTTGCCGTAGAGTTGAGTTTTTTCCATTGAATTTGCCAAATGACCATCATCCCTTTGGGGGTGGGTTGACAAGCGAGCCTTTAAAATTAAAATTTTAAGTATCAAGAATCAGACAACTGCGTTTTAAAAAATTACACAATGAAAACAATGTCCTCTATCGTTTTCGTTGACTTTTTTTGGCAGGAGCTGGCTCTTCGATGGCAGGTGTGATTGGGGTTCATTTGGTCAAAAGGAGGTGGGCGTGATCAAGGTATCTGGCTTGGTGAAGGATTTTGGCAGTTTTCGTGCCGTCAAAGGCATCACGTTTGAGGTTCCCAAGGGGCAAATCCTTGGATTTCTTGGTCCAAACGGTGCAGGAAAATCAACGACAATGAAAATGCTAACATGTTTTATCGAGCCGACAGACGGGACAGCAACCGTCGGAGGCAAAAATATCATCACTGATTCGATTGGGGTGAGGAAACAGTTGGGTTATTCCTGATTTTTGTTCCCGCAGTTGGCATGCGTTTATGGGCAGAGGAGCGACGCAGCGGCACCATCGAAATTTTATTCACATTGCCCTTTACCATGTTTGAGGCAGTTCTGGCGAAGTTTTTGGCTGGCTGGTCGTTTCTTGCCGTATCTCTTCTGCCAACAATCCCGTTGTGGGTCTCCGTAAATTATTTGGGTCATCCCGACAACGGTGTGATTTTTGCTGGATATCTTGGAGCATTGCTGATGGCGGGGGCTTATTTAGCTGTTTGCTGCTTTACGTCGGCTTTGTCCAAAAACCAAGTCATCGGTTTCGTATTGGGCGTGGTGATTTGTTTTCTGCTTGTTTTAGCGGGTTGGGGCGTATTTACAGATTTACTCGGTAGTTTTTTGCCATCGTGGTGTGTGGATCTGTTCGAAGCTGCAGGATTTATCACCCATTTTCAGTCAATCACCCGAGGGCTTCTTGACAGTCGCGATGTGATCTATTTTCTATCTGCTATTACTGTTGGACTAGCTCTAAACGTTATAACCCTCAATCTACGTAAAGCGCGCTAAGGGAGTAGTCACATGAAGTTGTTAAATAAGATCACTGCGACCACATCAGGAATTATTGTGCTGTTGATTAGTGTAGTGTCTCTAAATTTTTTAGCATCGAAATTCAATTTTCGTTTAGATTTAACTGAGGATAAAGTATTCAGTTTAAGTGATGGGACGAGGAAGATTATTGAAAAGCTTGATCGCGAGGTCACGATCAAGCTCTATTTTTCGCGGTCGCTCAAGGATATTCCAGTCCCGGTGAAAACATATGCAACCCGCGTCGAAGAACTGCTCCAAGAGTATAGTGACGCGAGTAAGGGCCGGATTCGCGTTGATGTTGTGGATCCAAAGCCAGATTCAGATGATGAAGAATGGGCCCAAAAGTATGGGATTACTGGCGTCAAGCTTGCCAAAGGTGATCACATGTTCTTTGGACTTGTGTTTTTAATTGGAACACAAGAAATTGCGATACCGTATCTGGACCCCCGCTGTGAAGAGTTTTTAGAGTATGACATTGCTGAGGCACTCATGAGTAAAATGAAGAAAGATCCGATCAGAGTCGGTATCATGAGCTCTCTGCCAGTGATTGGGACTCCAAGTCCGGTGGTCGGCCCTCAAGGCGTGTTGGATCCAACATGGGCTTTCGTGAATGACCTTCGCCGCATGTCCCAGGTATCCAGCGTAGATATTGGTTCGCGAGAGATTCCGGCTGATTTAAAAGTTTTGATTATTCTTCACCCTAAAGATCTCTCTGAGCCTACGTTGTATGCGATCGATCAATTTGTGATGTATGGTGGCCGTGTGATAGTCGCTGTTGATCCTATGTCAAGGTCTGACTTGCAGCTGAGTCAGCAGTCAGCCCAGATCGCTGGTCAGCCGCCAAAGATTGCTAGTGATTTGGAGAAGCTTCTTCAAGCCTGGGATATTGTCTATGACAAGACGGTAATGGTGGGTGATCCATCCGTTGCGACTCAGATCAATGCCAACGGTCAAATGATTCGCTATCCACTGTTTATGACAGTTAACGAAGGTATGCTTTCAAAAGATTCAGTGGTGACAGGGAAATTGAAATCAGTCCTCGTGGCTGAGGGAGGTGCCGTTAGTCATCACGCCGACGCTTCTACTCGTTTCCAGCCGCTGATCACGTTGGGTAAGGACAGTGGAACGGTCAATGCGGCCGCAGCTCTTTTCACAAACCCTCTTGATCTTGCAAGAACATTGAAAGTTGACGGGTCTGAGCGCTTTGTCGCAGCTTCGGTCACGGGACGGTTTAGAAGTGCCTTTGCCGGGGGGCCGCCTGCGGGAGTCACATCGGTGAATTCTCGTCAATGCAGTTGATTTTTTGGGTGGTAGCGAAGATCTGATTGCTGTTCGTTCGAAGGGAAGAATTGCACGCCCATTTACGAGAGTTGCTGAAATTCAAAAAGAGGCCCAGAAACGGTGGCAGGCAGAAGAAGAGTCGTTGACAAAGCAAATCAATGATCTTCAGCGAAAGTTGAATGAGATGCAGGCCCAGCGCACAGACGGCAACCGGTTCGTTCTGAATGCTGAGCAACAAGCAGAGGTGGCGCGATTTCGCGAAGATGAACGACGATTTAAAAAGCAGCGTCGGGAGGTGCGAAAGAATTTACGCGATGACATTGAAAGTCTTGGTCGACGTCTTGTTGCTGTCAATATGCTGTTTGTCCCCATTGCGGTGATGGGGGCAGGTTTTTCTGTATTTTACCGGCGATCGAGGCGCCTACGTGACAGTAAAGGGGATAAGTCGTGCATAGGAAGATAAGCATTGCGATCAGTTTTTTGGTTTGTGCAGCTATCACCGTTGCTGTGTATGACCATTTCATCAAGAAGCAAGATCAGCGCCTTGGTCAGCCTGCACTGGACGTGGGCAAGATCACCTGGCGATGACCTGGCACATCTGAAACTAGGGGCCTATCGTGATCGTGGGGGGCAGTTCATATCTTTTGACAGTGACACAAAAGTCTATCAAAAAAGTGATAGGATTGACTTAATCTTCGCAACAAGAGCAGTCATCTCTAGGATCAGATTGTTTCAATCACATTGTCTTTGCAGTTAAAAAATCCAGAGCCTTGAAGCATGGGGTCGTCCCCGGGATCTCCACTAAATTCGAAGAAGTGGTTCAATGCCTCATTAATAATCTGCTTTTCTCTTTCTCCTGCCTTGTTGTAATCAAATTTTAGTTGTCCCCGAGGTCCCGGTAGTTGATCAAGTATTTTAGCAAATGTAATTAGATAAGAGGCGGAAGCGATGATGGCACCTCGACCTTCTGGAGTGATGTTTTTCATCCCAGAATCGATTCGATTGATCATGCGGGTGATTGCCCCTGTCATAAATCTTGTTGGGGTAAGGAGACCTATCGGATTTTCAATCCAAATGATATCTCTACTGTCAAATGGAACCCCATGCTGACAAAGATTTGGATGCGTGTTGCCGTCGATAATCTCTTTGTTGTAGTGACAAACCTTTTCGATAATTCTGGGGTTGTCATTACTTCTTAAAATGTGCGCGCCAGAGAATGCGTCTTGGATGGTGTGTAACGCTAGACCAAGAAAATATAGGGATGCAAATTTCTTATAGCGCGCACGATCGACACCCGCCTCCGGATCATCAAAGTTGGCGTTTTCCCAGGCTGTTAGAGCATCAAATGTTGCCTTTCGAATCCGGTTTTGTGATAAATTACAGGTTTCCTGAGCCGTTGATAGGTTGATCTTGGATTTTCTGGGTTGATTCGAGACACCGTCAGCTTTCTTGGTGTCAGGCCAAACCCTTAGGAAATGAACATCTTGGAACCTACCACTGTAAGGCATTTTGTCGCACTGGCTTAGTTTTGCGCGCACAGCGTCGTCAATATTTTTTGCGGATTTATCAATGAGGTCATAGTGAGCACAGAGTAAGAAATTTAACTTCGTAATTTTTTCGTCTGTTTTGTCGCGCTCAGGATCAAATAAAGCCGTTATGACCCTTACGCCACGGGCTGTGTCGGGCATGTCTGCTGATAGGCTGCCCCATGCTAGTGGATTACTATTGCGCCAACCTGCCTGATTGAGCTCATCCTCAGGGTAAAAATAATCAATGGTGTTGGGATGGCGTTCCATTTGTGGCAAAGAAATAAAGTCACGCACTTCATCTCGGTTATCGGGCAAAAGAGCCTTGTTG
>JBIKKO010000022.1:0-31092 GCA_044360315.1 Oligoflexales bacterium | reverse complement strand
AGTTAATCACCCACGTCGTCATGTGGAGACTCTTGCCTACGGCCCAATTTACGGTACAGGTGCAGCCGTGATGCTAGGTCAGAGACGATAGGAAATGGAAAGATTAAAGTTCAGTAACACTAACATGCTTAAAAATTTCGTGATTCAAAAAAAAGCAATGCGCGTCGGAGATCTAATCTTTCATAGTCTTCTGCTGTACGCTTGAGTTTGGTCCAAGGATAGGAATCAAACTGACTCGTGGTAAATTAAACCCAGCCATGACGCATACCGCCGTCTACTGGGATGTTTGCTCCAGTAATATAGCCAGCTTTGGGGCTCGCTAAAAAAGCAACCAGATGAGCGAGCTCTTCGGGTAGGCCCAGGCGGCCCATGGGTATGGCCTTCGCGGTGCTTGCCATCTCAACAACAAGAGAAGTACCGTTTCGCTCAGCTTTGGCCTGTCGTAATCCCACAATCCGATTCGTATGAATGACGCCTGGGAGAACTGTGTTTGCGGTGATTCCGAACGGAGCGACTTCTTTGCTCAGAGTTTTCATAAATGCAGTTACTGCCGTGCGCATTGATGTTGAAACAACAAGATGGTCGATGGGCTCCAATACCGAAAGGGATGTGATCGTGATGATGCGCCCAAACTTTTGCGCCTTCATGGTCGGTATCATGCTCTGTGTCAACATTGTGGCGCTTAGAAAAATTTGATTAAATCCAGTCTGCCAAGCTTCCTGGGAGGTCATTTCTGCTGTTGAAGGTGGAGGCCCTCCAATATTGTTAATGAGGATGTCGATTCCACCAAGGCGATTTAATGCCTCGTTTGCGAATGGACTTAGATTTGTCGGTTGGGAGAGATCGGCCACTAACGTATGTGGCCGGTCATGGCGTTTAGCATGATCAGCAATAGAGCCTGCAGCAGCCTCAAGATTTGAGGGATGACGGGCGCAGATGAGAACATTGGCGCCTTCGGCGAAGAGCTCTTTGGCAATAGCTAATCCCAAGCCTTGGCTTGCAGCGCAGACAATTGCTTTTTTGCCTTTAAGAAGTAGATCCACAGCGCAGCCTCATTGCTTTCATGGTGAGATGTCTCGGCCGGCGTACTTTATGATATAGCGGGCCCACTTGATGTATTCTTCAAACACGAAAATCATCCCATCTTCACGTTTCCACCAGTTCGAACGTTCAAAGGGCACTACCTCTACCGGTAGAAGTTCGATCTCGACATTAGTTCCTTTTAAAGCTTTTTCAATAATCCAGCCAGCCCGGGAGGTGTGCGGCCAGCTTGTGACCACGACGAGGCGCGTCGGTTTACTTGGCATCTTGTCGATCATCTTTCTCATGGCGACTGCTTCTTCAAGGGTTGACGAGGCTCGTCCAAACTCATTGATGATCGTGACTTTTGACTCGTCAATTCCGTATCCTTTTAGAACAGTCATCGTCAAGACTTGCTCAGAAGGTAAGAGGCCTGACTCTTCGGCAGTGTTTGTTTCAGAGTTGACAAAGACAATGCGATCGGAAACTTTTGATAGGACGGCCTTAGCGGCGGCGGCAGGTCGGACGGAAACTTGCCCCATAAGAACCCAAACAGCGTCGGCTTGATCCTTCGGATAATCGTTACGATATAGCAAAGCTCCCATGGGGTAGAAGATTATAGCGGGCCAGACAATCACTGCAGTCACAAGTAGTATGACAATACCGTAACGAGTAAGCTTTTTCTTTAAAAGTTCTCTATTCATAGTCATAGAAACCAATAACAAATACAGGCTAAAGTCGTTGGCGGGATTGCTGCGACGAGGAGTTTAAAAGGATTAATGCTTCCTTCACCAAAACCCTCCTTTAACAGTCCAACAGCAATCGGATTTGGGGCGTTTGCAATCACTGTTAGACCGCCACCGGCAACAGCTCCTGCAACGAGAACATATTTGGAAACCTCCGACAGACCGGGAACTAGGGTGCCGAGATACGTGAGAGCTGCGTTATCTGTGATGGCGGTGAGAGTGGTTGCCCCAAGAAATAAAGATAGCGGTTCAAGGGAGCTGACCAGAGGCGTAATCCACCAGCGCTGCAGTTGACCTAAGGTAACAAGTCCTCCCAGGAAGAAACCAACAAGTAAAGCTTCTCTTAGTTTCAATGGATCTTGATATTCTTTTGTCACATCGGACCAGCCAATAAAAAGTAGAAACAAAGGCAGAAAAAAAGCCATGCTTGTATGGTATCTTACGACCAAAGCTATAAATACCAAATGGCTTATAAACATCCAGACGGGCATGTGTCCCTTGGAGTTGTTTTCTTTGGGGACTTGTAGTCGGTTAAGCTCCTTGAAGTTGAGCGCAAACAAGGCGCATGCACTAATACAAACAGCGATGGCGCTCTTCCATCCGAAATTTTTGAGCATAAACATAAAATCCCAATTCCACTTACTTGCAACCATGATCACCGGAGGAGCTGCGAAATGGGTTAGTGTTCCACCAATACTAACGTTTACAAGCAATACAGCAAGAGTTCCATATCTGAGCCCAGGAGAGCAGCCTTTGACGAAAATCAGCGGCCTAAGAAGTAAAGCAGCGACAACCATCGCCGCGGGCTCTGTTATAAATGAGCCTAACACCGGAGCTAGAGTCAAGGTCAAGATGAAGTAGGCGGCAGTCTGCCAGCGTTTGGGTGCAAGTTCCGATAAAAGCACAAAAAGTTTTGTACAGACGGTCATAACTGGCTTTGTGGCAGCCATGGTCATAATGACAAAAACGAATACCGCTTCTGTGAAGTTAACGGTCTCTAAGTAGTTTACGGCATGATCCACATTGTGGCGAAGACTTAGATAAAAAAGATAAAGACCAGCCCAAAGTCCGAATACAACCTCCACTTCTGCCATATAGTGGAGTATATTTTCGGCGAGCGAACCCTGTTTACATCGATCCGCCCAGATGGCAAAAAATTTTGTACAAAACGTATGAAAAACTGCAGCCCCAAAGCACACGGTTGCAACTAGCTCTTCTGGTGATGGACTCATCAATGGACCCTCCAAAGGGTATGGGTGGTCCCTAGTATAGCGGATGATGTCGGCTTGTTCTACCTTTGCTGTGCTGGTCGTGAAAAAATCTTCGCTGAATTGGAGTTTTTTCACTATAGTTTTGCACCGGGTAGGATGATCAAGTTTGCAGTCAAACCCAACCAACGGTTTTTTTAGAAGTTCATTCTACTATATACTCGTTTTGTCTTTTCAGTCTGGGAGTAAGCTCAATTCAATGGATCCGAAAGTCGACTCCAGCGGACTAAAAAGTAAGCCTTCACTGCCGGTGAGGCTTGGTGTTGTGTCGTTTTTAAATGATTGCTCAGGGGAGATTTTAACAAGATCTCTGCCCCTTTATTTTACAGCTTGTCTCGGCCTAAGTCCGACTGTTTTAGGTCTAATTGAAGGAATTGCAGAAACAGTAGCGATCTTGGTTACGGCTGTTTCTGGTTGGTTATCCGACCGGCTGCCGTCTCGCAAGCCTTTGGTCACTCTAGGATACGGTGTTTCGGCTCTTGGCAGAACGCTGATGTTTTTTACAGGAGTGGCTCCTTTGATTGCTGCCGCGAGAGTTCTTGATCGTTTTGGCAAAGGTGTGCGTACTGCACCTCGCGATGCTCTAATCGCTGATGATTCGCACCGTAGTCACGTGGGGCGTGCCTTTGGCATCGCAAGAAGTTTGGATACGATCGGCGCGGTGACTGGATTGGCTTTTGCGATTTTAATGGGCGTGGGAGCTGCCACCATGACATCGGATCTGTTTCAGAAGATGCTCTTTACATCGGTGCCATTTGCGTGGTTGGCTGTTCTTGTGTTACATCTGTGGGTTCCTCAGTTACCACGCGTTACACATGCAAAAACCTATCTGTCCTGGCATATCCCGAAGGAGATTCGTCCTTTTTTACTTGCGGTCGGCGTCTTTGCGATGGGTAATTCGTCAGATGCTTTTTTGGTGCTACGTGCAAAGGAAATGGGTTTTGACTTTGGATCAATCCTTAGTCTTTTTATCGTCTACAATATCTTGGCATCCGTCGTAGGCTGGTTGGTGGGCCAGTGGTCTGATCGTTTCGGTCGTAAGAGATTTCTTGTGATCGGTTGGATTTTTTATGTTTTTTGTTATGTATTGATGGCTCAAGAGTCGTCTATGTTGGCCTTTGGGATTGTATTCTCTATCTATGGCGCATTTTATGGACTCACTGATGGCGTTGAGAAAGCTTTGTTGGCAGATCTACTGCCTGCTAGAAAGCGAGGGCTCGGCTACGGATCCTTTCAAATGACGCTTGCCATCGTGGCTATTCCTGCAAACTTAGTTACAGGATACATTGCAACTCATTATGGGTTAGCCCAGGCTCTGATGATGTCGGCTATCTTCTCTACCGCCGGGGTTATCATCTTCCTCGCAGTTATACCACGACTCAAAGCGCAGGAGGTCTAATCCCACCGGTTAGCCAGGTGGGGTTGGAGGTTTTCTTTGCCCTAATTTTCCTAGATGCCCAAGTGCTGAACAGGGTAAGCAGTGTTACGGTACGTTCCCAGTAAATTTCGCAGCAGCATTGAAGATGTGTCATTTACAGGCATCAGAACTAACAGATAGCATGATGTTACTTGATGCATTATACGCAATGATTAAACAGTCCGGACCCCCGATATTGCAACTTTCGCGGATGCGCGTTTCTTCAAATGAGTTTTTTTGGAAGTCTTGTCGATTGACTTTATGATATGCAAAGCCCTGATTGGCCTGATGTTCGCGCAGATTGGCTGCGATTTGTTTGGCTCTTTCGGAGCGTTCGGAGTCACCCGGATTATTATATGCAAATTGGGTCAATAAGCATTCACCTATGGCCTCACTAAAACCTGCGTCATCGGTTAACGGTTTCCCCAATAGATTACCAACGGAAGATCTATCGGAAGCTTTCCAAAGCGAAGCAGCATAGGTGCAGGGAAAGTTGCTGTTTTTTCGACAAGCCGTGTCAACGATCGAGGGTATTTTAAGTAGCTTTTCTTGCATGACTTGTGTTTCAGCTGCTGCATCCGAGCTGTCATTACTGCGTTGGATACCTGATGAGCCACTGGTTCGGCATCCACAAACGATCGCACCTAAAAAAAACAGGCAAGCATAACTAGATCGTATCATGATTTTAGTCTCCACAGATCTAAGAGTTCTAGAAAGGTTACCAGAATGCGCTTGCTGATGCAATGTTGGGGGGCTTCGACAACCAGGCCGTCTATCCCTTTGATTTTTATGTAGTCAATGTGGTTGCTACATAGAAATTAGGTCGAAAGATCAATTGGGAGATCGATAGATGTTTGCTGGCACAGTGTTACTAGATCGTTAGGAAGGGGGCATTCGATCGAAATCTCTGCACGCGAGATCGGGTGCTTAAAACCAAGGCGCCAGGCGTGTAGTGCATGACGGGGAAATCCCGCTAGATCCTGCACACGTTTAGTGTTCCCCTCTTTGCGATATAACTCAAGAATAGAGTCATCAACGCCGTATACTTTATCGCCAATGAGTCGATGACCGATTGACGCGATGTGTAGCCTGATTTGATTGGTTCGACCCGTCAGTGGCTTAGCTTCGAGAAGTGTCGCGTCAAATCCCCTGGCTATGACTCGGAAAACGGTGATGGCTTGGTCTCCAGAGGGGCAAATCTCTGAGCGATTGGTGCGCGCATATCGATCTGACTTTATAGGCAAGTCAACGGTCCAGAGATGATCGCGCGGCAGTCCATGGGCGATGGCAAGATAATTCTTTGCAATCTGGCGGTCAGTCCACATCTCCGTTAGCTTTGCTCTTATGCACGGTTGACGAGCGCACAATAATAGCCCACTGGTCTCTCGGTCTAGTCTGTGAACCGGTGTCCAATCGGATCCAAGAATTCGCGGTAGTACTCCAGCGACAGTTCTACGCCTATAATAACCAGACTCGTGCATGGGAAGGCCGGCAGGTTTGCTAACGGCTGCGAGTTCGCCGTCACACCAAAGGACACTCATATTTGTGTCCACGTCAGGCTCCTCCTCAAAGGGGTGTAGGCGTCTAAGTTCATCCCCTAACTGCAATCTTTGGGAGGGTTTTCTCGCTCGGGCTCCATTGACCAGAACAACGCCATTGGAGATCTCTTTTTGCCAGGCAGCACGACTAAAGAACGGGAAGCTCCCCGCTAAATATTCGTCAATGCGGCGTCCAGCTGCTAATTCAGTAATAGGAAGCCCTAGACGTCTTGTTTCTTCGTTCCAATCAGATTCCTTCACCGAAAACCCTATCCTTGTTGCTGGCTATGATGTTACCGGTCCTCTCGTCTGGTTCAGTGTTTGTCGACGCCCTTAGGAGGTTCGATCAGAGTTTTGCCCTGGGACGAAGCAGGATGTCTATGGGGCCTTGGTCTCTGTAGGTTAAGTCTGCGAATTTCCTAATCGCAACCACGACAGATCGTTTCTAGCCGTCTTTTCACCAATCTGTTTACCATCTGGGGAGTTTTAAGCTACAATTTGTTGCGTTCATCTGTAGGCGATAGATAGACCAAGCTGGGGTTAACGGCTGATTTGGTTAAGAGACTGCTAAGTCTCTGATACGGTTTGATTTTTTGGAGTTGCTTGCGCGCGAGCCTCCCTGGTTTTGTAGTCTGACCTATAGATCTAAATGATGGCTACTAGCCTGTCTCTTTGTAGGAACGAGTATGACGAAAAAGACGGGTTCTCCTAATGACGTTATGAATAAAGACCTTTTGATCAGGCTGTCGCCGGTGATATCTGCAATACGTGCCTATCATAACCACACGGCAAAGGGCTTAGAGTCGCTGCCTCAAGGTGGAGTTGTTTTGGCTGCAAATCACAGTCTAGCAAGCTATGACATCGCGCTTCTGATGGCTGCTGTCTATGAACATTGCAATCGGATTCCTAGAGCTTTGATTGACCGTTTATTTTTTAAAGTACCCGGAATTGGCCCATTGATGGAGTCGCTGGGTAGCCGGGAGGGTACTAATGAGAATGCGCTTGAACTACTAAGGCACGGGGAAATTATGGTGGTTGCGCCAGGTGGTATGCGGGAAGCACTACGGCCGTCGCGAGAGAAGTACAAAGTGATGTGGGCTAGGCGTAAAGGCTTTGTGCGGCTTTCTGTTGAGTCGGGAGCGCCGATCGTCTTAGCTGCTTGTCCCGCAGCGGATGATCTATACGATGTGGCTCCAAGTCATGTTACGGCATGGGCCTACAAGACATTAAAGATTCCGCTTTTTTTTGCAAAGGGCTTGGGCATGAGTCCAATCCCAAAACCTGTAACCTTAACCCACTATGTCAGTGAGCCACTTTATCCGCCGGAAAAGGTGCCTGATTCTGAAGAAATGAAGCGCCTCGTGAACCAGTTTCACGCTAAAGTGATTCAACGCATGGATCAATTGATGTTAGAAGCATCTAAATTCTCATAAAGATGGATTAGACATGACAATGGACACAGCCACAGAATACGAGCGATTAAAGTCTCTTTGGGTTTATCGGCTCTACCGCGAGTACCAAGATATTTGTTGGTACTATCGTGTTCAGCTAAAAACCCCCATGATCTGCATTCAAGATATGACAACAAAATGGGGTGAGTGGAACCCATTCAACCGAACGATTTCCATAAACTTAAAGCTAGTCCGTGAATACTCATGGGATGTTGTTTTAGAGATATTAAAACATGAGATGGCGCATCAGTATGTTTCTGAGTTCTATCCCGGCGTGGACGTTAGTCCTCACGGTCCGCAATTCCAAGAGGGTTGTCGCAAATTTGGAGTTGCCTCTTGGGCCGTTAAGGCATCAGGGGAGATTCCTGATCGTATCGCCACGCTTAAAGAGCGCGTAATGGGTGCCGAAGAGACAAGGCTTTTAGACAAAGTCGAAAAGTTACTATCTTTAGCGTCATCTTGTAACGAGCACGAGGCCGCGCTCGCAGTCGCGAAGGTGCGCGAGATCTATGCTAAGTACAATCTTGATCAGATAAAAAAAGCTCAGTTTAAAGAGGCAATGGACAGTCTTTTTCTGACGAGAGGAAAAAAGAAAACAGATTCTGCTGAGGCAAAAATTCTTGGGATTTTAAATGATCATTTCCGTGTGCGTGTGATTCATACTCGATTGTACAATGCAAAAAAATGCGAGCAGCATGTCGGGGCAGAGATTCTTGGTCGACGAGAGAATATTATTATGGCTGAGTATGTGTATCATTTCTTGAACCAACAGATTGAAAGCCTGTGGATTAGCCATCGCAAAAAGTCCAGATGTGCCGGAGCTTTGAAACGTAGTTATCAATTGGGTGTTTTAAGTGGCTTTGATATGAAGTTGAAGGAATCGGCAAAGATCGATCGTAGCGTCGCAGCAAGGGAAGGCTTGTCGTCAGGTGAAGTTAGTGCGCTTATTAAAATTGAATCATCCCATCTTGACGATTACGTGCAATCAAAATACCCAAGGATTTCTTTCAAAACCAGGGTAGGTGCACGTATAAATTCTGGAGCTTTTCATTCGGGTGAATCCGAGGGGCGTAGTTTAAACATCAATCGTCCTCTCGCATCATCGAACGGTTTTGGCGGATTCCTCTCATGACAGGGCATTTGTCATGCAAATCTTATCTTGTTGTGACATTGACACAATATGGCTCATTGGTTATGTCGAAACATACAGATGAGTCATCAGAACTCGAGCCCGCGTTGCTAATGGGCTCGTCAATTGGCGCTCCACCGCCCTCCGTCAAGGTTCCTTTATAGACGCAAACATCAAGCTTAACTAAGTTATCTGTATAGCGAAAGCCGCGGTATGTCCCTGTGCCCTTCCTAGTTTCAGGATCAAAAGTCGCAATCAAAGATGGGTCAAGGAAGACCTAGTCGTGTGCTTTGATGAAATCGAAGATTCACGGGTAGATCGTAGTAAGAAGTCATTGAATGAGATTGTTTTTTTGCAATTTTTGGTGCCCTGCTTGGGATAGAGAGCTGGAGACGCTTGGCGATTCTAGGGGAAGAGCCTTATTTCCTATACAGCGTTGCTTTGCGGTTCGAATAGCGGAAAACAAATAGCCATGGATGGCAAAACCCTACGAGGATCATATGACAAGGCATCTGGTAAGCAGGCTTTGCATCTACTCCATGTGCATGCAGTTGACTGCGGCATAGCCTTAGGTCAGCTCGAAGCTGGCGCAAAGACAAACGAGATCACAGCAGTACCGCAAATGATAGACGCGATCAATGTCAGTGGTGTGATGATTTCTGTTGATGCATTGAATACGCAAAAAGAAATAGCAAAAAAATTATCGACGCCAATGCCGACTATACGCTTGCTCTAAAGGGCAGTCATAAGAGTTTGGCAAGCGATTAGCCTTTAAAATTCTGACTTTCTGGTGGCCGCGCCCTAAATCACCGATTTGATTGTAAGTTGACATTGTGCAGTGCTGTTAGACAAAGTCGACTGTCTAATTTCGCAGATTCATCAATAATTCTCGCCAACTGACCTTTGGCATTAGGCTTGCATTAAGGTTTGATACATCGGTTTAAACTTTGTTTTTGGGGGGTATTATGTTTCGACTTATAAGTGCTTTTTTTGCTTCAACCCTTTGGTGCGTTCCGCTCCAAGCTTTTGAACGTCCTTCGTTACCTAATTATGGACAACTGCATAATGGTACTCCAGTCCCAATTGTTACATGGAATGATGGCCGCTATGTGTTAGTTCCATCGGGTCGAGGTATCGGTCAAGGATTAATGGGAGTTAGTGACTGTGACTGGTATTTTAATCCATACACCCAGAAGTGGGTAAAGATTGACCCCTTTGATACGTTGACGTTTCATCCCATATTGATTGTTACTCCAGAGCGTGAACGATATACGGATGGAACCGCAGCAAGTGACAAAGATCCGATCACTCCCAGTACGGTACTGCCTCGTGGACCAAACACTCCTGAGGAATGGGAACCCTTACCGCCAGTGTTGGAGAAATACCTCCAACACCCCGGTGTGACCTCTCCAGTGGTTCCAGAGCCAGCACCAGAAGGCTTGGACGGTCCTGTGTCAGCGCCACAGCCGGAGTCGGAGGACTCAAGTGGCGTTGGCATCTCAAAGTAAATCAATGCGTAGTCCTTAGACTATCGTACTTTGTGGGGATACTTTTCCTTTAGCTCTCGTACGTGGATTTCTTGAAGCTGACCTCGTCTACTACACATCAGGTTTGAAGTGTCAATTTGATAGCTGATCATAGCATTAAGATCAGAGTCAAAGAACTCCACGTAACAATCGGGGAAGCCAAGGACGTGTCCATATTCATGACGGATCGTCCATAGGGTGTTGTAATCGTCAAGCGGGCTATTTGCATCCATGGTGATCACGTCTCCACCTAGGTAGTTGACGTTGGGGGTAGCGCCTGGAACAAATCGTACATGAGGGCGTGAGCGATCATCCGTGAATTCGAGTTTCAATTTGAATTCGTTGAGTTGCCACTCGTCTTCGATGTTTGTGCGAAGCCATGCTGCGACCTGCTCATCATTTGGGGTTTCAAATAGCGCCGTAACCTCGATTTGCGAAGCGTCAGTCCACATGAGATCAGCCAGTCTTGGATTTTGAAGTTGGAAGAAGCTATCAAACATCCGACTAGCCCGCACGACGTGTTGTTCGTGATAGGAGCGTACCTGAAGCGCGCTAATGGCTTGATCAAGCTCGGTTGTGCATGTGGTTGCTCCTTTTCTGTTATTTAGACATTCTCCAATCAACCATTCTTTCCATTGAGACTGGGTTTCGCTGTCTAAAGAATCCCAAGCGTCTAGTTTCTCTCCAAGTGAAGGGATCTGATTCAGAAAGTAAAATCCACGGATGTCCAAAACTTTTCGACTACGGTAGGCATCTAGGTAAGGCACCTGCATAAGCCATCGAGAGGCTGACTGATAGATTTTTAACATCTTTAATCCACTTTCGATGAATGCCTCATCGCTAAGGGTGGTGGAGTTTGGAATGGTATCTTGACCGAGGAGAACTGTGACGAACTCCTCTGGCATCTGGCCTCTGTACTTAGCAAATCTTTCAAGAATGATTGTCTCGTTACTACGGTTTGGTTTGTCGATTGGCGAGGCGTTCTGGCTGGCTTCAGACGTCAATGAGATTCGTTGCTCTGGGGATCGGTTTTCGTTAATAAGCTTCACCCAGTTAAGTAGTCGAGCGCCATAATTTAGAATCTGCTCTAACTCTTCAAATCTAGCGATACTCTTTGTTAAACTATGCTCTTTTAGGTGTTTTAATAATGACTCCTGTCGAGCAAAATAGTCTGTGGCAGACGCCTCGAGTTCAAGATGAAACGGCTCATGCTCATCATGGGATGAGACGTTGGCAAATAATTGGATTGGGTTGATGAGCATCACAAAAAGACCGATTGACTTAAGCACGGGAAACCTCCTTAAGGTGCATTTTGCTTATTTCTAAAAACATTGCTAGTGGTCTTGAAATGCTAGCATTTATCTAGTTGGTAATCAATGTCTCAGGGTCTGAAAGGCAACCAGGTCATTGTGAGGTATCATGCACTTCATGGTAAAATTTAGGGTATGGGTAAGAGTCCTGATTGATTCAATCAGTCACCGATTCATAGTTTTCTTGGTGGCATCGTTTTGTCCTGCGATGCCGATTTCCTCAGGATTTTTTTATAACTAATGTTTGTTTAGGCGTGGTTAGGCTGAGGTTGGGCACAACGTGATGTTCCGATGCGCGGGTAAGCTTTTAGGTTCTTTTAAGTGTGTTACCAATAGTGGTTTTTGACCTAGGAGACGCGACATGCATACATGGCCTTTCTATCAAAAATTATTACCCATTGGTCTTTGGGTTTTCATATCTGCTGCAAGCTCCTGTAAAGTTCGTGAAAATCAGTCAGGAAAGATGAAGTCGGCTCAGTCTGCTGGTGCGGTCAGGATTGATCCTGAGTTTTATCCTATCGTTAGTCCACCTGATCCTATTGTGAAAAATCGGAAGATAACCCGAAGCTATTTCTTCGGGGGAGAGGCCTTGCGCCAAGCTCTCTCGAGAAATGGGACTGAAAGTTCGTTTAACGCCAATTGGCTTCATTTTGCTATTTGGGGTTCAATGCGGGCAGGGGAATCCATTGAGGGTACAGACATTCAGGTGGCGGCAACAACCAAGGATTTCGTATTTGACTCTATCGAGAGATCATTGTCTTGGTTACCACTGGATGTGCGGCAGCCCTATCTTGACAGTATTAGGAAAAACAAAAACTTATTGAAGACCATGGGAGCGATTGTTAAGGACTCTCTTACTGCAGGAAATCAGCATGTTGCCCATGAGATATTGGGGGTTACTGACCAATACTTGCGATTCCTTGGATGTGCTACGACGTTCAATGATTTGAAGCTTCAAGAATTTCTAAGAACGTTTCGCTACTCTCTCCCAGAGACTGCTGCTTTTGTCGAAATCTGGAACCAATTGTTGTCCGAAATCCCAGCCCTTACTAAGGGTAAACTCTTCGGCGGTGGGCAGGATGCTTTGGCTCTTGCCTTCGCAACCTACCACAAGGCGAGATTTGAGTCTGATCCAAAGATAAGAGCTGAAATGATGTACTACGCAAATGTCTTGATTGCTATCCATGAGCAAACGGTATTGCAGACCTATATTTCAGGCGCCATCGGGATACTTGACCCTGCAAGCTCCTTATATCGTAAGGTTGCAACGCTTTTAGCCATGGACATTGGTTTACCAGATGTTGGATTTACCGGCGTATCAACGCCTGGCAAGGGACTAAAAAGGTATCCTTTACGAAATGGCTTTTCAGATAAAAACTTTGCGCCCGAGCTGAGGGAATTTACCTGGATGCCATTGGTAGATCTTGCTCGCGTCACTGGATTGGATGTTGGAGCTGGACGTGGCGCTACGGATTGGCTTGATTTTCAATCTCGTATCCTGTTAATCGGTGGACTGATGCGGACCTTTCAATCTTCCAAAACTGTGGCTGCGTTCCCATTTTCGGGTCCTCGCCAAGATGTGAATCTGTTCTGTGACATTTAACGACTGTTGGTCGTAGGCTTAAATCTCAACGTTTCCTTGAAATACAAATGTTGCAGGTCCTGCTAGGGTGACGGGGCTTGTCGGCTCGTCTTGCTTTACGTAAAGCCGTCCACCGGGCATGTCGATACCTACCCACATTGACCTTTCGGTCAGTCCCGTTGCCCAAGCTGCGACACCAACGGCGCAAGCACCTGTTCCGCAGGCTTGCGTTGGGCCTACGCCGCGCTCCCAGGGGTATACTTTAAATAGCTCGCTTATCTCTTCGCCGATTTCTAATCGGGCACGTTGTTGATCAGTCTCAGCTATTGATTTCGGTGAGGCCACATGAACATTAATTCCATCACGGTTCCGCACGACCTGCAGAGGTCGTCCAGCAAGCTCTGCGAGTTCTGCGGTAGCGTCTTCGACGGTAATAACGATATGAGGGTTGCCGAGATCAACCGTCTCAAGGTCGCCGCGGAGCTGTGGGTGTGCTGTTTGCAGTTGTTTTGTCAAAGACTGAACCTCGTTAGACCACTCATTCACTTGTCCGAAGTTAGGGATTGGCATGGTTACGGCCACCAGAGGTTGAGCGCTGGCGCCGATGAATCGACAATCAATAGAGGTGTCTTGTACCTTCAGGGTGATGCCGTCAAAATCGTAGAGCCCTTCCTGGTGGGCTCGCCGTCTTGCGCTCATCGCTGCACAGCGTAATCCGTTACCGCAGTTTTTAGCTGCGCTACCATCGGCGTTGATGATTATGAGTTCATCTGGATAGGAATCTTTCTTTGATTTAGTAATGAGTAAGAGAATTCCATCTGCTCCAATGCCAGACCCGTCGCGTTGACAAAGTCGCGGAGCTAGTCGGCTCAAGGTTGGTGCGATCAAATCCTTGTCTGGAGCAAGAATCCAGCACACGATGAAGTCATTTTTTGTCCCGTGCCATTTTTCAAAATCGATAAACATAGGTATAATCTCTTTTTTGCTTGATTATTGAATGTTTAAACGGTAGCCGCGCCCGCGTACACTTAGTAATATCTTGGGATCTCTCGGATCGTCTTCAATCATTCTCCGTAGCCGAACTACAAAATTGTCGATGGTGCGGGTTTCGGTTGTAGAACGCAGTCCCCAAACCTTTTCTAGTAGATGTTCGCGGCTGACGACTTTACCAGGATGAGTCATCAATTCCTTTAAAAAATCAGCCTCCAGTTTCGTTAGTTGGAGTGTTTTAGATTTAGTTTTAAGCCTTAGCTCGTCGTAATCGAGTAGTATTGAGCCAATAGAGTATTTTGTTGTTATGACCTGCGTTCCGGGGGTCTGATAAAGTGTTGCGCGCTCGGTCATGCGTTTTAACCGTGCCAATAGTTCCTTTAAATGAAACGGCTTAGCAATATAGTCGTCAACGCCAGATTCAAATCCTTGTAGTCTATCATGTTCGCTGGATCTGGCGGTTAGCATCAGTATTCCGATCTTAGGGTCTTGGTGTCGGATTGCTCTTGCAACTTGGAATCCATCCATTTGAGGCAGCATCACATCTAAAATTATTGCCTTAAATGGTCCTTTTGTAGCGAAGTCTTGAATGGCTTGGGCGCCGTCTGCAGCATGTATAACAACAAAACCTTCGGCTTCGAGATTCAACTTCAAAGTAAAAGCCAGGTGAGGTTCGTCCTCGACAAGAAGGAGTCTTTCTTCAGTGGATATGCTGCTCATGCTGGAAAACTCGCGACAAAAGTGGAACCTTCTCCTGGACCGTCACTTGCCACGGAAATGCGGCCGCCCAATTGTTCAAGGGTAGTTTTTACAATAAAAAGTCCAAGTCCGGTACCGGGAATTGCACGAGATGTCGCATCACCGCTTCTATAGAACATTTTAAAGATCCGTTTTCGTTCTCGCTTTGAAACGCCAATGCCTCGGTCCTTAACAGCGACTTCAAGGCCGTTGATTCCATGAACGACAGAAAGATCGATAGGATCTCCCGGGGAAGAGTATTTGATTGCATTTTCCAGTAGGTTACCGACGACAATATTGAACGCATTCAAGCTGCCTTTCCATTGTAATGACCCTGGGCAGTCTATTGAAATGCGTTGTGTGATCTTCTCATCTAGATGAGTAAGTGTTGCAAGAATGTTTTCAATGGCCGCGTTGATCCTGATATTTTGAATGTCGTCATTGAACATGGCAAGTCCTCGATCAAGTCGCGAGGAGATCAGGATCTGATTGACGAGACGAATTAACCGCTCGATATCGACAACACTCATCCGCAAAAGCTTTTGTTTTGTCACCTCTGGTAGTGTTCGATTGAGCAGGGTCTCGTATGTTAAGTGAATACTGGCTAATGGGGTTCTTAACTCATGAGTGACGCTTGATACAAAATGACGCTGTTGCCGTATGAACGAGGATTGGCGCTGCCCCCAAACAAAAAGTAAGATGGTGCCAGCCCCAATCATGGACAGGAATACGATCCCAATAATGATGAGAACGACGGCGCTCGTATCGTCAGTCTGAAGCAGGGAGGGGCTTATCTGGGAGGCGAGTTTTTCGATCTCGCGGCGTCGGCCAACAAACCAGATAATCCACAATGTTAAAACAGTCGTCCAGAGTATTTGTAATACAACAAAGATACTTATTGGGTGGAAAACCCACCAGATGCGACTTATGACAATGCGCTTTTGTCTGGCGAAAAACATCTGAATTTGACTGAGTTTTTGTACCATGTTGTTCTTAAAGCTAGCGTGTAAACGGTCATGTTATAATTTGATTTTATTTCGGATAAACTCCGCCTCTTCTATCCATCGCTTCTTTTCGTCATTAGTCAATTGATCAAATAAATCTTTCGTCGCACCTGGATCTGCTTTTAGATCAAAAAAACCCTTATATTTTTCGGTTGTCCGTCCGCTTCGTGGTAGTAGTAGTTGAAAATCCTTGGAGCGAATTCCTAAAAATGCTTTGGGCCCAGAATGATCTTGGCCAAATGCAAGATTAAAAATATGAATGAAACGGTCTGATTTTACCGGTTCAGTCAATGGGCTGCCAGACAGTCCCGTCGGAGTATCTAAGTTATAAAACTTCAGTATGGTTGGTAGTATGTCTAAATTTGAGACGAGAGCGTGTTGATTTGACCTCAACTGCTGCCAACGATCCCCCAGGGATTTAGATAGTGATTTCGAACCCGTAATTATAAATGGGATTGAAGTATTAAACTGATTGAAGGGTCCTAGGTGTCCAAACTGCCCATCTTGACCAAAGGACTCGCCGTGATCAGATGTGAAAATAATCAGTGTGTTGTCAAGTTTTCCTCTTGTCTCTAATGCTTTGAACACGAGATCTAAGTTAAAATCAAGATATCTAATCGAGTTGTCGTACTGATCAATCGGCTCCTTATGGGGCCAAAATTCAAACTCCTTCGGGACATTGTAGGGATGGTGTGTGCCATTAACATGAAGAATAGAAAAGAAATGGTCGCTGCCGTTGAGAGTGTTGAGCCATCTTATGAATTCGTCTACAGCACTTCTATCGTCTGCGCCGACATTGTTAAAAGCAGGCAACTTTGCGATGTCGCGAGACCACAGATAATCAAGGGCGGGTGATTGGATGAATCGATCGAATCCTCCGGTGTCATAGGAGTGTGACGCTATGACAGAACGTTTCGTATTACCTAGCTGTGCGACGTATTCATAAATAACGTGATGCCGATGGATTTCATCAGTTCCCTTTGTTGGAGAAATCCCGGTGAGAAGAGATGGAATACTGACTGAGGTCATGGTGGCATTAGAAATGGCGCGTTCAAAAACGACCGTATCTAAATCCTCCCGTGAAAACCAACGACTGACTAATGGCATGGTATCCCGTTGATATCCATACATGGGTAGACTCATGCTGCGCAGCGATTCATTAATAATCAGCAAGACATTAAATGGAGCTTTAGCTCCGGATTTGGTGGCAAGAGGAGATGCTATGCGTGCTTGAAGTCGGGCCCAGCTCGTCTTACCGCCAATGGATCGATCAATGGCTGCTTTGGCTGAAAAAATACTATCACTCAGTGGTAGCATCATTCCAGGATTGATTTGACTCTGCCGGTTCAAGACCAGTGATAGGATTCCTAGTAGGAAAACAGCTCCAACAAACCTCCTGGAGGTGGGTTTTTTAGCACTCCATTCAGCTGCGAATGCTATCAAAAGAGATAACCCTAAAATTGAAAATATTAATGTGGGGTTTATTCCGGAGGACATAATACTACTAAAATCCTCGGGTTCTTCGAGCATGTAGCTAAATGCAAATGTCCCAGGAAGCGTATTGAAGTAGCTGTAAAATTTCCAGCTACCCACCCATACAAACGCAAACGAAGTTGCAACGAGGAGGCAGGCGACGCGACGCAAGTTTCTCTTGGAAATGAAAGTGAGGCTTGCAGTTGAAACCGAAAGAATGAGTCCTTCGTACCATATCGATCCCAAGTAAGTCGCTATTTCGGGTTGAGAAATATGCTGAAAAAAACTGTTACGAATTACTATATCTAAAATAGCAATGATCAATGCTATGATGTAGGGTGTGATATTCGTCATTTTCGGAGGCTCGCTACGGGGGATAGTCAGAAGAAGTCCTTCTTACAATTTCCGTTGATGTCAGCCGTTGTACCATTAAAACTTGGAAATTAAAAGATTGACTTAATTTGAGCCTTGATATCAAGCAGACGTTTCGATGGGTATCGAAGGCGCGGTGTTCAGCAGAAGTGCCTTTGGTCAAGTTTAATGAACAACATGTATGGTGCTCTGAGGGCCTGTGAGCTCTGTTTTAAGCTCTAGTGCCATGTTCAGCAATTTATTGTATTCGTAGCGACCAACAATGAGCGCGACCTCATCTGCAGTTTTAGACTCAATCAGCGCACGTACCAATTGGCTCGTGAGTTCAAATGAACTTTCATCACTGAGGGCGCCAGGGCATGGGTAGAGGGCAATCTTACGAACCTTCAGGTTGGCGATTGTCTCTGAGACCATTCCAACCCAAACAGCATAATCTCTAAAATTATCGTCTGGACAAGGAGTGACAAAGACTCTTCGGGCTTCACCGCTGTCACTCGCAATTCCCATAAGAGAAGGCTCTTTTACGTTTTGTCCCTTGAGCTCAAGCTCATACAGGAGGCGCGAGGTTGAGGATTCCTCGAGCATGTCGGTGCAGGCAACGGCCCCGGTTTTTGCGAAGGTGACGACTAAATGATCTGCGATGTCTTGATCATTAATGGCTAAAGAGATAACTATGCCTTGTTGCTGACCCGTGGGTGATGCATCAGGCTCATTGACTGCGGGTACAGGTTTAGTGGCCTGGATCTGTGGCTCAAAATGTATGGTTGTCATGGCGACTCCTTAGTTAGAACAAGAGCACACACAGAACTTAGCATTCAGCTTGGCCTAGGGCTGTTGACGAATCTGCGCGACAACTGCATCTAGGATCCCATTTACGAAGGATCCAGAGTGCTCCGTCCCGTAACGTTTAGAAAGTTCAATGGCCTCATTTAAGATTACCTTATCTGGAGCTAATTTCTCAAGGATTTCGAAGGTGGCTATGCGTAAAACAACGCGGTCAGTACTTGCCATGCGTGATATCTTCCAGTTTTTGCTAAGACCGGCTATGATTTCATCAAGTTTTGTAATGTTTGATAATACCCCCTCTACGAGAGTTCGTAGATAATGTCTTAAACTTGGCTCAACTTTAAAATAGGCAGTAAAATTTTCAAAATGCTCATCGGAGAAGTAAAAGAGTTTGTCGGCTTCGCATTGATAAAGAAATTGGACTGCGAAATCCCGTGCCGCTGTGTTTGGGTTTGTAACTGTCATGACGAGCCACTCCTTAAATTTCTTTGATCCCCTAGGATCTTCATGGTTACTTGTCAGCTAATCGAGTTTCTCACTCGCGCCCAAACTTATCCGAGGGTCTGGGAAACGTGGATTTGAGGCCTTGACGAGCGCTGTTGGAGCTAAACTTCTGATCTTTCGGAGGCTCTCCGCGTTCATTTGTCCATTTTAGAAATGGCCTCAAAAGTAGCCATAATCTTTGACATCTCAAGAGCAGCAATAGCTGCATCTCGTCCTTTGTTTCCGTATTTGATACCGCTTCTGTTAAGAGCTTGTTCAACGGTGTTGGTTGTTAGGACTCCAAATATGACCGGGACGCCTGTCTCAACAGATACAGCCATAACTCCTCTTGCGCATTCACCGGCGACATAATCAAAATGAGGGGTTTCGCCTTTAATTACAGCTCCAAGAGTTACAATAGCTTGGTAACGTCCTGATCGCGCGGCCTGGGCTGCAACACTCGGGATTTCAAAGCATCCGGGAACCCAAATGATATCCAGATTCTCAGAAACCCCGGCATCCTTAAAAACATCTTCCGCGCCAGATAACAAGCAGCGTGTGATCATATCGTTGAATCTAGCCACCACAATCAAGTACCGATTTGAAGACGATTTCTTGGATTTTAAACTTGCCATGTTCGGCCCCTCTAATTGTTTAATGGTTTGTTTGAATGAGAACGTTATCGACAACTTCTAAGCCAAAACCCGCCAGACCTTTGAGTGTTCTTGCCTGTGTGACGTGGGTGCGCATCCTCTGAATCCCAAGGGAACGAATAATCTGCGCGCCGATACCCAATAGACGGGAGTCCATGAGCGAGGAGTTGACTTCCTCTGGCCCCGGAGATCGAGATATGTCGCGAAAGTCTGGGAATCTTGCGGTCGATGACGCGTAACTCAAGTATACAACTGCTGCGGAGTTCGACGTTTTGAGCATCTCAAGACCATATTGGATCAGATCGATCTTTTGATTCAAGCCGCGACCAAACACGTCAAGAAATGGCTTTTGGCGATGAACGCGAACGTCAACAATTGAATCTTGAAAGTGATCTCGTCCCTTAATCAAGGCTAAGTGTTGGGATTTATCAAGTATTGACTCAAATACGAGCGCATCAAAAACACCTTCCTTAGTTTGAAGAGTGCCCTCATCGATCACTTTTACAAGACTATCGCGCATCAAGCGAAATGCGATGAGGTCATCAATAGTGACGATTGGAAGCTTATGTTTCGTCGCAAAGATCTCGAGGTCTGGAAGTCTAGCCATCGAGCCATCGTCGTTCATAATTTCACAGATCACGGCTGCCGGCTTACATCCAGCAAGTTTTGCGAGATCAACAGATCCTTCCGTGTGCCCGGAGCGCTCTAGAACACCGCCCCGCTTAGCTCGCAGCGGAAAAATATGGCCAGGTACCACGAGATCCTCAGGCTTTACTCCCTCACTAACCGCAACCTTCACGGTATGGGAGCGGTCGGCGGCGGAGATCCCCGTTGTGACTCCAGATTTAGCTTCAATACTGACGGTAAATGCTGTTTTGTGGCTTCCGCTACCTTTCGAAAAATCGTCCATTAAAGGTAGCTTCAATTGATCAACAATTTCCGGTGCCAAAGGAAGGCAAATTAAGCCTCTGGCTTCCTTCGCCATAAAATTTATTTTTTCTGGAGTTGAAAATTCGGCCGCAAAAACAATGTCACCTTCATTTTCGCGATCTTCATCGTCTACCATGATGACCATGCCGCCTTTGCGGATCGTTTCGATGGCCTCAAGAACTCGTGAGATATTTTTGTCCATGGTTTACGCTCCACATCTGGGGTTCATCGAGTTAAATCGCAAGTGTGCGACAAGCGGGCTGTTAGTTCAAAGAGCAAGGTATCGAACGACCGTGGCGAAGCCAAAAACCGTTTGAATGGTGGCCGTTTATGAACCGGGATTAAAAAAAAATCAATGATTTTGATGTCAGAACCATAACTTCCCAACAAGATTGTGGTCTCGGGCCCTGTGCATCGCCTTCTATAGGGAGTAAACGTGACCTGCTCATGCCGAAATGGCTATGGGTTTAGCAGCCAGAAATCTCGACTTGATTTAATTATTACATAGATTTATCTTGAGTAGGCTTGTGTAGTGCAATCAGGACTGCAAGTGGTCTTTGATGGTGCAAGCCTCATCAGACCCGTTGAGATGGACAAAACCCCTCTCAGTCAATAGCCAAGGGGTCCACTCGCAAGGTAAAAGCATCTAAATATTCATGATTACAGTCCGATAGATTAGGTTTGGAGTTTGCTTTAAGATTTACACTCGCATACTTGGAGTCCGCCCATGGAAGGCCCCCGCTCACTTGTTGAGAATTTTTCCTTGATCAAGGAGCCGACGCCTGGCGAAGTCATCCCCAGATGAACGAAGTGAGTCGTCGTGGATCTGCCCGACGCACCGGTGTTTTAAGGTATAATGGCACTTATTCGGTGCTTCTTTAGTTACTTTGAGATGTGTTATTTTAGGATCCTACCGAATCGTAACTCATCGCAACCTTCACGGAGGGATCATGCGCTTATCGGAACAAGAAATAGAAGTGTCTGCAGTCAATCAGCATATTGCCCGTGAGCAACTGGTATGTTGCATGAATAGTACAAAGTGGAACGAACTAGTTGAAATTATGGAAAAACTTCCTATGGATAAATGCCCTGCATGGCGCTGCAAAGTTTTACTATCCGACGAACTTTCGAGATGGGATTTACATTGGCACGATCATATGCCCCGGTTCATTTCAATTGAGTGGCTCGAATTTGACCCAATCCAAAAGAAAAAACGAGGGGAACTTCTAGTACCAGAGATTATCGCAGACCGAACCGATTTTTTTTCCGATCTGTTGAAAGCTAAGGGAATTCCTCATTCCAAGGAAAAGGATTTTATTCGGGTGTGGGGCTATCAAAAACCCGGACAGACAATTGAATTCGTGTAGTTTCGTTTAAAAAAAGATCGCCAATATTTTCATACAAATTTTTATTGTTTGGCCATTCTTGAAGGGATTTGAATGAGCTCATCGGGATTGACGAGGCGCTTTTCTTTGAAGAACCTTTGACGTAAAATTATGACCTATAAATTTATCATTACTGGAGCACCTGGCGTCGGAAAGACTGCTCTCATCGAAGAAATGAAGAGACGTCATTATCCAGTTTACCCCGAACCCGCCAGGGTCGTGCTAAACGCACGGCACCAGAGCGGTGGAAGCATAGTCCCTGGACTGGATCCAGCAGAATTTTTAGCTGAAATGTTGAAACTACTAAAGAAGGCCTATCAGCTGGCAGGAGAGAGCAGTGGGCCTCACTTGTTTGATCGCGGCATCCCCGATTTATTCGCATATGCTCAAGACTTTAAAACAGAACTCCCAGCATTGAGCGAATATGCTCAATCCCACCGGTACGAGAAAGTCGTCTTCTTGCTTGAGCCATGGAACGAAATCTTTGTGAACGACGACCTCAGGACTCTCAGTTACAGTGATACTGAAAATTTTCATGAATGGATTATCGAGGCCTATGAAAAAGCCGGCTATAGGTTGGTGATAGTGCCGAAAACCACAGTCGAAGAACGTGCTGATTTCGTCCGAGCTCAGGTTTACAGATCGATAGTTGAGGAATTTGAGTTCTTAGATTGCTCTATCGACACAGACGATGAGTTGAGTTTGTGCCTCGTTGAGAAGTTTGAAGGTAGCATCGAGAGAGAGCGCGTGCCGGCATACATATATGATATGGTTCATTGTCTGACTGGCGAAACGATGGGACGTATAAACTTACGTGTAGGGTCTACACCTGAGCTTAAGATGTATCGCGGTGAGATAGGCTACTCGGTACAGGAATCGTTTCGAGGTAAACGGTATGCTGCTCGGTCGATAAAGCTCCTTGTGAAACTCGCCCAAGCACATGGGTTCAAAGAGTTGTGGATAACTTGCAATCCAGACAATGCAGCTTCCCGACGGACTTTAGAGTTTGCGGGTGCAAAATTGATCGAAGTCATTGATCTACCGGAAGGAGAAAAAAAGTTCCACGATGGAGCCCCACAAAAGTGCCGCTACAAATTGATAATCTGACATGTAGGGCTTGACTCTAGGACAACGGTCGCAAGATTTGCAGAGATTCATGAATTTTTAGGTCGAACAGAACTTTATATACTGGCCATTCGCTATACTTCGCATGTTCACATGAGATCCTTCACTGCGTTCAGGATGACGAACGCGGACTATTGGCCACTTAACCGGCTAAAGCTGTAAACTTGAGAGTCTCGGGTTTACTCTGCAGTCACAGCCGTTGGCAACAAGTCCATCGGCAGAGTGTTTGAAGCATCAATGATAGCTGGTTTCTAGGGTCTACCCATTAAAAGGAAACGAAAGATCATTCGAGCGTTGTTACGCACCTTACGCGAAAATCTCGGTCAACCGATGCTAATCTCCCTCGTCCACTAAATCCGTTAAAAGCATAAGCTTGGATATCCCCTCGAAAAGTGTTTGTCCAATACCACTCTCGACCGTAGGGCAATATTTCCTGAGCGGCATGTTGCCACGCGGTTTCAAAATGGTTCAAGGCTGGTAAACTTAGAACTGTATCTTGCAGCCCATAACGACTACCGGCTTTTTTACAAGGATTAAATCCAACGCCGGCCATGTAAGTTCCTTCAAGCGGGCTGGTCCAAAGTATTCCTTCCGCCTGATCTAACCAAATCACTTCACCAGCAAGAGTGGCTACGACGAGACTCCACTTATATCCCTCACGTTTTATAGTTGCTTGTGCACCATTAACCGATCTGCAATCTCTTATTCTGTCGCGAAAATCACCTGAAAGCCCACAGGCATCAAGAATCAAGTTTGCAGGATTCCCATAGTGCACGCACAATCCAGAGGATTCAATTGTTACTAAAATTTGTTGACCACGAGGTTCGCTGCTAATCTTATGGCCAATATTTTGAAGAGAGCCAATACCCGAATGACACTGGTGTAGCAGTTTTGATTTGTTGTATTCCTTTAAATAGTTTGTGATCAACTCTTCATTGTCCATGTGGCCGGACTTTTCGCTTGTGACACTGACGTCCTGCATATTTCGGCGAAGCCGGACAGCCATTCCGGAGCAAGCCGGACAGCGCGCATTCCCTAATCGGAGCGTGCAGGAGTCTCAAGGGCAGCAGGGTGCAGTGGTCAAGCCTCCAACAGTTAAAAATACACCGTTGAACGGCGCATCCCGAGCTGAGTTGGAGCAGTCCTGGGATACGATGTCTGATCTAAAAAGTACGCAGCCTATAACTGAAGTTCCGGAGTCGACTGAGATTTATATTCTGTTTGGTGATCAATGAGTCAAACCATTTGCTTTGATTTAAGAAACTTACGAAGTAAGTCTACGATCGCTTTAAGTCTGAAATCGCCGCTTCTTTTATCCAAAACTGTTGCGCATATTCTATGTTCCCCGAAGGCGAGTTTTAGACCACTTACTGCGGAGTTGAATGGTTCGATCTCTTTTTTGTTCAGTTCTTGGATTGCGAGCCGCAGGGGTAGTGCGCCTACCCCAACGCCCTTACATACAAATCTTTTAACTGTCGAAAAGGAGTCTAGTTGAATTTCTTGTTGGAAAAGGTCGTTGTGTTTTTGCTCAATCAAAGAGCGCAAAGATTTGCCGGTTCTATCTTTCGCATGCGGCACATAAATCAATGGTAGAGATCGGACATCTAAATGCGTGCCTTTTATTCGTGGTTTTTTACTTTGAACGTATAGCGAGAACTGATCGGTATAAAGCTCCCATGATACGAAACCTTCTTTTTGCTTAGGTTCTGCATCAACCACCATATCAACTGATCCATCTTCTAAGGATCTATAGTGCTCCTTTTCAGAGTTAGTCTTGAGATTTATGTTGAGATAGGGGCATTGATCGCGTAGGTCTAACATGAAATCTGGCCAGAGATATTCTGCTAGAGATTCATAAGTTCCTATTGTGATCATTCCTGAAAGTTCCGTCGATTTTGCTTGAAGAATCTTCGCAACATCTCTCGCTCCGCGTAGAACTTCATTTGCGTAAGCAAGAAGTTTTACCCCAGCATCTGTTGGTTGTACGCCTTTGCGACCCTTTACAAGAAGTCTTGTGTTTAGTGCCTTTTCTAAAGTTTGAAGTGAACGGGAAACAGATGGTTGAGTTAGACGTAGTTCGATTGCTGCGCTCTGGATTGTTCCATGACGACAAGCCGCCTCAAACGCCACCAGTTTCTCAAGATGTTGCGACAAAATATTCATACGAGAAACGTATCATTGGTATTCAAAATATGCAATTTAACTATATTTTAAAAGGTGAGAATCTGATCTTGTGAGCATATAAACCTCTATAAATTGGAGAACGAAATGGGAAAGCTAGGAATGATTGGTATGACTGTTTTAACACTGAGCACTGGGCAGGCGCTAGGCTCCCAGGTTCTGAAATGTGAAAAGAAAAGTGGTCTTGCAAATGGGTGTATAACTAGTCTCTCCATGAAGATAATCAATAAGTTTCAGTACCATTATGAATTCATTCGGACCGATGACGGTATAGGGTTTTGCACAACTAAAGATGAAATTGATAAATCTGGTACAGTTTTTCGCAGCCACTATGACTTTTTCGAAAATGATGAGGTGGAAATCACTGTAGATAGAACGCCGGCGTCAGATGCATTCGTTACAGTGTTTTTTTCTCAGGGACATGCACCTGATTCTTTTAAGTCGAGCGAATGTGAATCGATATATCAATGACTTGCGCGGGATGTTTTTTAACTAACTGTTGTGGAGTAGGGGCAAGTTTGTGCAGTTTTGCACTAATGCGAATTGACCGCTGGGCTTTCAATGCCGCCGGCATCGGTGGCATCTGTCCAACGCGCCCAACATCCTATGGATTGCTACTACAAACCGCAAACGGGCTCATACCGTTCTCGGAAATGTTAGCCCATCGCAATTTGAGGAGGAGAAAGTGGCAAAAGCAGCGTAAAGAATGCGTTGTCCACCGTTTTTTGGGATCATCAAAGTCGCGCTAGGTTTTTTGGTGGAACTTATCAGTATGGGGGCGGCATTTTTGGTGAATCTGTGTAAGTAGGTGGTTGGGCATGACATCTTGACTGGGAAAGGGCGGAGACAAGATGCCCGGGAGGCGATGATATTGTTATTATTTTATCTAGCGCCAGATTCACCGTAGATTCTGGTGCGCTTATGTTCATTAATATTAGGCAGTTGTAATTTTTTTGTGAGCGCGTATCTTTTTGATGTGAGTCCCCGTCTTTGCTGTGTCGGTGCCTTTTGAAGCCTAGAAATCAAAACAGAGGAAGAACGCCCCATGTCCGATCAAAATACGATGCAGCCTCCACAATCGATCAAAGAAGTACCTGCGGCCCTCACTAGGGCGGGAGCCAAGGCGAGTAGAGTCGCGCACAATGAATTTTTACGTTCAGTTGCTCCCTACAGAACAGACTTGTTTCGCTTTTGTCGTTCTCTTACGGACAATGTGTGGGACGCTGAGGATTTGGTTCAAGAAACGCTGCTCCGTGTTTATGGTCGCATGGGAGACACCCACGCTGGCCTCGCGAATCCCAAGTCGTATCTATTTAAGACAGCATCAAACCAGTGGATCGACTGGTGTCGGCAGAGACGAGCTTTCTCTGGCTCGTCGGAAGACGTTGCCGCTATCGCCGCTCGCCCGTTTCTCGCGTACTCAGACTCGTCGGCGCGCGATGCCATGAAGGCGGTGTTTGGCATTCTGCCGCCAAGAGAGCGCTTAGCCTTGGTTCTGAAAGAAGTTTTTGAAATGCCTCTCGAGGAGATTGCGGCCATTACTCAGACGACGGTCGGTGCTGTTAAGTCGGCACTGCATCGCGCGCGAGAGCGTGCCGCCACTGGCGCCGTTGAATTTGCGACCAAGGATGGCGTTTCTATCAATCATGTCGATAGACGTATTGTCGATCAGGCGGTTGATTTCTTCAATCGACGTGATCTTGAAGGGCTTAGTAACCTTTTTCTTGCTCATGCCACCAGCAATGCGCCCGGTTGCTTTTTGGAAAATGGACTTGAAGAAATTAAGCAGGGGAGCCTCTTCTACACTTTCAATACTCATGACGGAAAGCCACAACCAGCCAGCTATCGTGCATCTTGCGTCGAGGTTCACGGCGAACTATTGTTCGTGCTTTGGAACGACGACAGGCTCGACGATGTGTGGCGATTCTATATCGAAGATGAATTTATCGCCGGGTTTGATTGTTTCTACTGCTGTCCCGATGTTCTAAATGAAATAGGCGTCGCGATAGGCGCAACCGTCAATACCCACGGTTACTTTTTTGAGGATACGCCCACGGGATCCAGTGTTCTGCCGGTGCTCGTCTAGAAGATGGTTTGCCAGTTGGCGGCCGGTCAGAGTCGTTGGGTTCATCATGGGCTGTGAAGGTGGGTTTCTTTGTTGGACCTGGCACCACAAAGTCCCGCCAGGCCGGCTATTTAGTGACCGATCGATCTTATGATCTCCCAACCGATCCCCGCTGTTGACTCTGCTCCGGGCTCTGCTCCCGGCTCCGTTGCCTCGGTCACATCTGGGGCAATATAGTTCAAAGCGATCCGTCGATCTTATTCTCTCTCCTGTCAGGCTGATTTGTCGGCACTTAGTTGGATTGTTTTGTTACTCATGTTTTAGGGCTTGGATCGGCAACATGTCTGCCGCTTTTTTTGCGGGCCAAAAACCAAAAATGATGCCAACGAATGCGGTTATGCTGGCCACGACCGTTACAGTAAATATTGAGATCTCGAATGGCCATTTTGTGAATGTAGCTGTAATTTTGGTCGCGCCCCAGCCAACTGCAATACCAAGACATCCGCCAATTATGCCAAGTAAAGCTGCTTCAAATAGAAATTGACTTAAGACATCCATACGTGTTGCGCCCAGGGCCTTCCGCAAACCGATCTCCCTAGTTCTCTCAGTCACCGAAACCAGCATGATGTTCATCACGCCGATGCCACCCACGAGGAGCGAAATACTAGCTACGATACTTAGCAGTAGTGACATAATTTTATTGGTAGCCGATAGCGCTTCCTGGATGTCAGCCATATTACGAATCGAAATCGCGTCATCTACTCGGTCGTCGGAGATTCGTTTACGGATTTGTAGGATTTTTTTGGTTTGACGCTCTACGTCTTGCATATTGTCGATGGTGTCGACTTGGATATCTACGGAATGTATGTGTTCAAATCCAAATACACGGCGCATGGCTGTTTCAAGCGGTACGATGATCACGTCATCGCGATCTTGCCATCCATTTGAACCTTTCTCTGGCAGAATACCAATCACTTGGAAGTAGACACGATTAATGCGAATTTGTGCTCCGATGGGATCTTTCGATCCAAATATGTTTTCAACAACAGTTCGTCCGAGCAAGGCTACGCGCGCTCTTGCTGTTTCCTCCAACTTATCGAAGTTTCTCCCTATATCCGGCTGCATGGAGCGTAGTCCTACATAGTCAATGGTTGTGCCTATGACATTTGTATTCCAGCTCTTCTCTTCATGCTGCACAATCGCTTTACCATTTACAGTTGGCGCAATCGCCTTGACGTTTTCTAGTTCGGTCTTAAGTGCCTCGACGTCATCGGGAAAAATCCTAACTTGACTGCTACCACCTGGTAATCCAGTACGACCGGATCCCGACCACAAAACAAGAAGGTTTGAGCCAAGACCTGACAGTTCCTTTTCCATTGATTTTTTTGCGCCGGCGCCCAACCCTAGCATGGCAATAACAGCCGCAACGCCTATCAAGATTCCGAGGATTGAAAGGAATGACCTTACCTTGTTGGCTAAGATAGATCGTGCAGCTTCGGACGTGTAGATGCGGGCCTTTCGAAGTTTTGCGCGAAGACCTGATTCAGAGCCTAATGTGGTGTGCTCATAGAGTCGAATGCCGTCGACTTGACTTTTGGAAGCAGCTAGCATGCCATCAATGTATTGAGGCGTTTGCGTTTCATCGGAGGTAATCCGCCCGTCACGCATGCGGATAACCCGCTTTGCGATCTGTGTTACCTCTGTTTCATGAGTGACGATTACAATTGTGATGCCGGCTTCATTAAGTTGTACGAGGATATCGAGAATATCGCGTTCGCTTTGGCTGTCTAAGTTGCCAGTCGGCTCGTCAGCTAAAATTATGACTGGCCTATTGATCAAAGCTCGGCCGATTGCGACGCGTTGCTGCTGGCCACCAGATAGCTGCGACGGTGTGTGCTCTGTTCGATCCCCTAATCCGACCGCCTCGAGAACTCGCTTGGCCCAGCTTGCGTCGTAGGGCGCTCCACTATATAGCATGGGTAGCCCTACGTTTTCGGAAGCTGTTGTTCGAGCAAGAAGGTTAAACTGTTGAAAAACGAAACCAATGGTTCGAGCTCGAAGTTTGCTAATTGCATCATCATCAAGCCCATTGACCGCATAGCCTGCGACTTCGATCGTCCCTTGGTCGGGGTTATCGAGAAGGCCGATCATATTCATTAGAGTCGATTTTCCGGATCCTGATGGACCTACAATCGCAATAAATTCACCTGATTTTATGTCTAGGCTCACATTGTTGAGCGCGTAAAGCTCTGTGTCTCCCATCCGGAAGATTTTGGTGACACGATCAATCTTTACGACGATTTTTTCATGCATTTTTTGACAGTCACTTCCCTTTTTTGTTGCGTGGGCCTCGCATTGGGCTAAATGGATTTGACGAAGAGTCGTCTTCGGAAGCGGTTTGCTGTTCTTGAAGGATAACAACACCTTCAACAAGTCCAGACGTGATTTCAAAGAACTGACCGTTGGTTGCGCCGAGGGTAACTTCTGCCTGTGTTGGTGGCGTGTCTGGGCTTTTTGACTTTATGAGCGCCAAGGCGACATCTCCCGATTTTATCTGACTTTGGCTGGTATTTTTTTCTCCTTTTGCGCGAAGAAACGACACGGGGGCCAAGATTACATTAACTTTTCTATCTTGAATGAACTTTACGCTGGCGGTCATTCCAGAGCGGAAGAACTTTGGAACCTCATGCGGAAGTATACGTATTTCATAAATCGTGACATTGTTAACTTGCTTTGATTCAAAGGCAATGCGAATAACCTCGCCCGTTACAAGGTGGTCACTATAGGCATCAACGCGGATTTCAACTCGCTGCCCCAAGGCGATTCGTCCTAAGTCGGTCTCGTCGACCTGCGCCAAAACAATGAGCCGATCTGAGATTACAAAAATGGTGTCACTTGTTCCGACGGTTTGGCCACGCTCAACCTGCTTTCCAATAATGATACCACCAAGAGGTGCTATAACAGGGCTAGGTTTGTAGATGTCCTCCCAGCGCTTGACTTCTGAGTCGCTGCTTGATCGTGCCATATCAAGAAGGGCAGCTCGGTCATTTGAGCTCATGCGTGCTAGGATCTGTCCAGCCTTTACGCGTTGGCCCTCTTGGACAAGGATTTCGTCAATCCGTCCACTGATTTGGGGTTTTACTATCAGCCGATTTTCCGGTTGAATGGTCCCAGTGGCTTGCACAGCAATCTCGAGGTCAGAGCGCGAAACTACATGCTCTTTAAAAACCGGTTGTGATTTGGTTAGCTTTGAGCGGTAGATCAATCCTGCTGTCACGATGAATGCAAGAATGAATAAAATCAAAAAGTGCTTTGGGCGAAATTTCAAGGTTCCTCCTCTAAGCTTAGACCGATGGCTGCAGCGTAATCGGCCATTGCATTTGCCACATTAAGCTCACTATTTAGTCTATCAACCTCTGACTGCATGAAGTCAGATTCATAGCTGTCCCAGTCTTGAAAGGAAATCAATCCGAGCGTATAGCGTTGTCGTGATACCTCAGCCTGAAGCCGGGACGCCTCGAAGATTTTTGAAACGATACGCATGCGTTGTTTTGCGATGTCAAGGGCGGTAGAGGTTTGTTTGATTCGTTGCTGCTGCGTGGAATTGGCTTGAGCAAGAGCTGTCGCTGTGCTCTTCGTGCGAGCCGCGGCTTGGCTCACGTCGGCTGAGGTAGCGCCATTAAATATGGGTATGGTCAAGGTTAGGCCAGCCGCATAGTCTAGGCTTTCAAACGGCGTGGTCTTTGGTGTTGATCTTTGGGCAGATGCGGTGAGTGATAGCTCTGGAAAATAATTGCGGCGTGACTCCACTAACTGAGATTGAGCTTGTCGATGTTTAGCTAAAAGTGCTAACACTTCGGGGTGCTGACGTGGATCCTTTTGATTTGGTGCTGGGATATCCATAACGATTGGGCCTGACA
>JBIKKO010000021.1:0-31192 GCA_044360315.1 Oligoflexales bacterium | reverse complement strand
TGCTTATTTATTAAAGTCTCCTATGGAGACCGTCTCCTCAAAGCCTAAGCCTCGAAGGACAAAAATTCAGCAACCTGTTTATTGGTTCTTGTTTTTCTGTCGATTCACTATTCAGTTTTCAAAGAGCTTGCCGGGACCTGTTTAAACCGCTGGAGCATCGCTGCTTTTCGCTAGTTTTCAACCGATCGGCGTGAGGCATTGGTATACGCATGACGCATGTGAACGTCAAACTTTTTTTTCGAGAAAATGAAAAAAAAATTCGAAGCCTCTGAAAAAATCTCAGGGCTTTGAAATCATTGATTTTTTCGGATGCAAACTCGGATTAAAAAAAAGGCAGAAGTATGCCTTCCCACCGCTAAGCCAAGAGTCGACGCTGATAAGCCTTCACAATGTGAGGTGGAGCACCGAAAATCAACTTAAACTCCAACTTATCCACCTCAACTACATAGTGGCGATAGACCTCTTCCAATACGGCCTCTTTAATTGTCTCCACAGTAACGACATCGAAGTGGTGGCCAGTTTGACTAGCGACGACTTTCAGTTTCTCTTTCATGAAATCCAGAGCACATATGATTTGTTCAAGACGCTGCTTCATCACATCGCCATTCGATAACTCCCCAACAATGGATAAAACCATTTGCCGCGTTTCGTCATCGAAGCGACTCATCTCCTCTAGTTGTTTAGAGAAAACGCTGGAGATTATTGGAACACGATTTTCAGCGCCTATTGACACACCGCGTGACTGATCGTTTTGCAGAATGTCACCTTCACGGGCCTGGGAATCAAAATACGAATCAGCAGACTTCTGAGCATGATTGACAACACTGCGGACGTCTTGATTTGGCGCTAAATACGTATCTTCGATCATTGTCTCCGAGGCTACCTTTACCTCGTCAGACACAGCGCTAAAGTCACGCACCGTTTCCATTGCCTGTGCGTTTACGATTTCCAGCTGAGAGGTTGTTGCCGCAAGATGTTCGCACAGAACACCGAGATGTTCAGCAATAAAAGCTATTAGTTTTGCGTCTTTCGTTGGCATAAGACCTCGCACCAATCACAGTTCTGTTAGGCTTAAGCAGCTCCCGTCAATTTATTCACAGCTGCAATCAGTTGATCCGGCTTAAACGGTTTAACAATCCATCCACGAGCGCCAGCCGCTTTAGCGCGTTCAATGAGCTCCCCACTACCTTCTGTGGTTAACATCACAATTGGCAACGTCTTGTGCTTTAGGTCGGCCTTGATCGCCTCGACCATCTCAAGACCATTCATATTAGGCATGTTGACATCGCTAATGATCATTGCGATATCTTCGTTTTGGCCTAGTTTTGCGATTCCATCTTTCCCATCTTCGGCTTCAACAACGACAAAGCCACTCTTCGCGAGTGTAAACGAAACCTGCTGCCGAATTGTCCTAGAATCATCCACGATCAAAATCTTCTTCCCCATCGCTTCCTCCACATTTTTTTGCGTAATTTTTAACTGTCACAAACACAGTTGTCACACAAACCTCAAACGGCCGGCCTCACCAAACAACCATCCTCGTTTGCTGCGGCTCTGTCGGAAAAACTTGCCAAAATCCTAATTTTGATGCCGTCAACCATATCATCGGCTAACTGACCATGTTGACGATAGTGCACCATCAAATCTAAAATACATTCATTCATGATGATCAAAGAATGTCGTACTTTCACCAGTCTCCGCAACGATATGTCATCCATTGTCTTCATCAACTTAAGTGACGAGACAAATCTTTCAGCGGAATCATCAAGAGACTTTAATCCTTTAATATTGGAGGACATTATTTCTTTCACGCACCACGAGAACGCCTTCACGTCTCCTACTCCGCCTTCAGATTCTTTCTCGACTCCTGACTCATGCTCAGTTGTCTGTTTATCCCTGCATTGAATTATCTCACCGCGCTCAACCATCCCACGCGACTTATGAAGGATTGATTCAGACTCAGCGATTACGTGTGCTGACGCCTGAGACAAAGTCGATACAACCACATCGAGATGCCTGGTCAACAGGACCGAAAGATCCGAGATAAAGCGAAGCAAAGCTTCCGCTTCATGACGGGAACACTCTTGGGTTTTCATCTGTTTATCATGAATCATATTTCAACCCAACCTTGGTAGATCAGTTATCGGCAGTCCCGACTTAACCTTAACAGCTTAGGCAGTGACCGACGCATCAATCCATGACCCTCTGCCGGACCCCTTGCTCGTCGCAAACGCCTATGTCCCGTGACGGGCAGGTTCTTCAGATAGCCAAAAATCAATTTCGAAAGCACTGGATAGACCTAAAGAAGCTGATATTATCATTACCGTATCAGACGGTTATGCACCTTTATCAGTGCCGCAAACGTTCTGCAGCCCCGGCAACCAGATGCACCCACTAACGCAAACTGTTCAAAAAGCGGCACTAATTCGGTCTAATTATCATTTACTCAAACCAGGTTAAATCGCTTGGCTGTGCATAAGCCTAATGATGAACACCCCAGATGCGTATTTTATAAGTTTGGCCTTAATCCTACCGGCAACGTCCAATAAATTTATGATATAATTTCTAACTACCCACTCCACACCTATGGCGGAATCCGTGGAAATAACAAAGAGTTCTCTGATCGAACACCTCTATGAGCACATGGACGAAGGCGACTGGCTAGACGGGCTTGATTACTATCAAGCTGGCTATGTGACAAAACTACGCAATACCGACGGTTTAATCTCGGCAAACGTCGCATCTACCGAACGCCAACAGGCCGAGGTTCGCATCAAGGTGCACCCTGCGGGAAACACCATTCAATGGATTGAATGTACGTGCAGGAAAAATCGAGCCTATAGTCTTTGGTGCGAGCACATTGGCGCAACCATGCTATATATTGACCGCGAACAACCTCAACTGTTTGCTAAACTCGACCCAAAAATGCCGCTAAAACCACCGACGGCCGCCAGTAAACGCCGACCCGCTGCAGCAACCAACACGCACCCCAACGCCACCAAGCAGGAAACTCCGACGCAATCCCTGCTGAAACACCTAGAAGGATCCATTCAAGGGGTTAGTCTTCTTGGAAAAGGACCTGAACTCAAGGTCCGCGTTGAGATCAGACCAGGCCAATTAACTACCTATACTTTGCCGTTAGACGAAGCTGCAAAGTTTTTGATTGAGAACCATGGTCAAAAGTTTCTAGGCCAAGATGTCAAAGCTCTGCAAGTCGCAAAAACGATCGCACGACCATGCTTACGCGTTCTATCTTCTGATGAGTCTGGGGAGATCGAAGTTGATCGCATGCTTGCTGTCGACATATTAGTAGAAAATCCAGGAGTCAAAGCTCCTAAAAAAGGTCCCAAACCTATTTTAGGCGTTCCATTTTCAGCACCGATGAAGCTGGCCTATCAAAGCAAACCTAGCGCACCCGCAGAGGTTCGTTGGACGCAATTTGTAGGCTTTAAAACCATGACACGGCATATCGGTTCTACACATATATTCATAGAAGATTATGGATATATTCCATATGACGGTAACGCTGTCCAACCATCATGGTCAGAACAACCCTACGGCTTCAAGCTAGACGGCGACGACGCGGCTATTGCCTGCAGCAACGGGTTTTCGGACTTGCTCCGACACGGCGCGACGTATATTGAACCCTCTCTACTCGATGGTATGGTCATTCACAATCCGACCATTGGAAAGATTAAAATCATTGCTGGAGATGATCAGTGGTTCAATGTGGCGCCGATGTTCGAGACTAGCGATGGCTCGATTTCAATGGTAGATATTTTATTAGAGTATCGAAGTAAAAAGCGCGACTACTTTAGAAGCGGTAAAAAGTGGGTTAAGGTTCCCGAATTCCTGACCCAATATGCCTGGCAGGTTGATGAGGTCAATAAATCCTTAAAACTTGATACAGTCGCCATGATCCGCTTTAAAGCTGCCATTGGCGAACTCGACAAGTTTGCTGGTAGTAAAAGACTACTTGATAAGCTGCGTGAACGAACCGAATTCCAAAAGGAATCATCACCGCCACCGCTAGCGGGTAGCGAGCTGAATCTTCGCTCATATCAGGGCGAGGGCTACAGTTGGATGTGGTGGCTACACGCCAATGGTTTGAGTGGCTTGCTGGCTGACGAAATGGGACTTGGGAAAACGCATCAAACGATGGCTCTACTCTATGCAGTAAGTCAAACGGCAAAAAATCCGAAATTTCTTGTCATATGCCCGACCACGGTCCTAGATCACTGGCTTGATAAAATCGAGCAATATGTTCCCAGTCTAAAGCCAATCAAATACCACGGTGTCAAGCGACAAGGACTTTTGACGGGCCTTGGAACATCTCGGCATGTTGTTCTTTCAAGTTACGGCATTGTCATGCGAGACATTGCACAGCTGGGGAACGTCGACTGGGACGTTGTTATTCTCGATGAAGCACACTTTGTTAAGAATAATGATACTGCGACTTACAGGGCTGTCTGTAATCTGAAAAGTAAGAGCCGGTTTTGCTTGAGTGGAACCCCAATGGAGAATCACTTAGGAGAGCTCAAGGCTGTCTTTGATTTTTTAGTCCCAGGATATTTGGGTTCAGATGAGTTTTTTAGAAAGAAGTGGATTCAACCGAATTCATCGGGAAACCAGTCACCAAAGGATGTAAGCCTCCAAAAGCTCATTCATCCGTTTAAAATGCGGCGCACCAAGGATCTCGTCCTAAAAGACCTACCAGAGAAGGTTGAAGATATTCGTCATTGCACCCTCTCCGAGGAACAACAAATCATGTATCGTCAGACTATGGAGATGAAGGTGCGCCCATTAATGGACGTCGTCAAAGACGAAAACAAGGCCGTGCCGTTTCTTCATGTATTCTCTGTGTTGACTTTGTTAAAGCAGATCTGTGATCACCCATCCGTTCTTAGAGGTCGGGATACGTGGAGGGAGCATCAAAGTGGAAAATTTGATCTCTTTAAAGAGCTCATTCAAGAAGCCATTGAAAGTGGTCATAAAATTGTTGTTTACTCTCAATACTTGGAGATGCTCGCAATCATAAGTGACTACCTTAAAAGTGAAGCCATTGACCATGAGCTGCTCACTGGAAGCACCACAAATCGAGGAAAAGTCATTGAACGCTTCCAAAAAGAACCAGACTGTAAAGTTTTTTGTGCATCACTACTCGCTGGCGGTATTGGTATCGACCTGACATCAGCTAACGTTGTCATTCATTACGACCGTTGGTGGAATGCGAGTAAAGAGAATCAGGCCACCGACCGTGTCCACAGGATTGGACAAAACCGTAACGTTCAAGTTCTAAAGTTAGTCACGCGTGACACGTTAGAGGAAAGAATCGACCAACTGATTAATAAAAAGAAGGCTTTATTCGAAAAATTCCTTGATCAAGATGAAGAAATCTTTAAATCTCTCACGCGTAGCGAAATTATCGAATTGCTTGACTGAGATCCGTACATTCCAAAGGAGAATCTATGGCAAAATTCCATATAGAAGGCGGGCACAAGCTCTCAGGAACTGTGACACCATCTGGAAACAAAAATGAGGCCCTTCCGACTCTGATGGCGTGCCTTTTAACGGACGACGTGGTGACTTACCATCGTATGCCCCGAATTGGTGACGTATTAACCACGTGTGAGGTTTTGGCTGATTTAGGGGTGGACGTACGTTGGAATCACGATGATTCACTCAGCCTCTGTGCTCGTCATGCAACCTATAAGCGACCGCACCCTGAATTATGCTCAAAAATTAGAGCGTCAATCTTACTTCTTGGGCCAATGTTAGCCAGATTTGGAAGAGTCGAACTTGCACTACCAGGTGGCGATGTTATCGGAGCTAGACGAATCGACACCCACTGGGAAGGCATCGAGGCGCTCGGCGGTCAATTGACGCTTAGTCATGGGATCTATGGCGAGATCAAAACCATCAAAGGCGCTCATGTCTATCTCGACGAACCTTCAGTAACAGGGACTGAAAATTTATTATTACTAGCCGTAAAATGCGAGGGAACAACAGTTCTACATAATGCAGCCAGTGAGCCACACGTTGTTGGATTATGTAATTTATTGAATGCCATGGGAGCAAAGATCTCTGGGGTGGGCACCAATCGGTTGACCATCACAGGTGTCAAAAACTTAAGCGGAGCTTCGCATACAATTGGACCTGATTTCATGGAAGTTGGCAGTTTTCTCTGTCTCGGGTCAATGGCGGGAGGCGAAATTACGATCAAAGACACGAATCCTGGGGACCTGGGCTTTGTACTTAAGACGCTCGCACGCATCGGCATCATCCCGCAAATAGAGGGCAACGACATAAAAATTGACGGAAGAAAGCCGCTTAGTATGCGCAAGGATATTGGCGGACGAATCGGCACGATTTACTCAGGACCTTGGCCAGCATACCCTACCGACTTGATGAGTGTCGCTATCGTTACCGCTACCCAATCTCAAGGGACCATGATCTTTTTCGAGAAAATGTTTGAAGGGCGCATGTTCTTCACAGATAAGCTTATGCAGATGGGAGCTAACATCGTGCTTTGTGATCCACATCGTATTGTAGTGAACGGCGCGTCTAAGCTGTACGGCGCACGCATGAGTTCACCTGATGTTCGAGCAGGAATGAGTCTCATAATGGCCGCACTCGTCGCCGAGGGATCAAGCACCATTGACAATATTTATCAAGTAGAACGTGGATATTTTGATATCGAAAACAAATTACGGAGATTGGGCGCCAAGATTACACGTAGTGATTAAGATCACGTGGAACGCTCATCTTCACACAGCCTGGCAGGTGCCTATAAAAAGTCCTGTTAAAATGTAATCTGTCCGCTCCCTTGCCCAATCCAGGTCAATCCAAGCACCAAAGGGAGCTTTGACCAAGTGCTAATTTTTTTGAACGTACCATCCTGCTGCAATTGTATCGGGGAAGACGTTTGACAGCGTAGTGAACGTACAGACCTCCCCGATCGCAGGAAAGCTACATCCTACATCCATATCTTTACACAAAGTTTCACAACTGGACTGGCCGTTGTAATTATGTGAACCGATGTCATTTCTCTGCGAAGGCGATGCACAGTTAGGCATGATATCTACTTGGGAAGTGAAGTTGTAGACCATCGTAAGGCCGAGGCCAACCAAAAAATCATGTAGTATTCGATTATTGAATTGTCGTGCACCGGAGTTGGGCTTGTATGACTGAGCCATATTATATGCAAAAAAGGCTCCGTTCGAGTCACAGGCAGCGTTAGCATATACAACAGATGTTTGCAGGGTTCCCAATTTTGTCAACGAAGCTTCTTCCAGCCTCCGAGACCTAAAACTTACTTGGGTATAACCGCCACCGGGATTCAGATCCGTTTTTGAGGTGGATACATAGCCCACATGACGGTTAGTTGCAGAATCAAGGATTATAAGAAGCCGGTCTGGCGTGACCCAAATGTTCGACAGTGGTGGCGTACTTGTAGCGATTAGGTAGTCCAACTCCTTCACAATCACTCCCAACCTGGTCCCAGTCGCAGTATAGAGCACCCGGCCAACATATCGATCACCATCGGCTCCGTCTGTTCCCGCCGGCCCGACTGCACCGGCGGCACCATTGCCGCCGTTACAAACATATGTAGAACCAGAGACCTCGCCAACCGCTAACTCGCCATCACCATTCAAATCATTACCGAACTCAATTTTTCGACCGCCGGAAGCGCAATTTGATCCAGCTAGCTCTGCAGTTGTCTTGATTAACGCGTTTTTTCCATTCGAACCCGAAGCACCAGCAACGCCCTGAGCCCCTTGGGCGCCGGCTGCGCCATGACATACAAAGCCCGATGAAACCACCTCGCTATCATCTAATACTCCGTTACCATTGACGTCTATCCCAGAACGCACGTTGTGACCACCATTTGAACAATTTAAACCGGCAACTTCCGCGGTCACCGCGACAAGGGATGGCTTCCCATCAGATCCCGCAACCCCATCCCTCCCTGCCTCGCCATGGCACGCATAGCTATTTGCGGTCACCTCAGCAGCATCAAGAATTTTGTTGCCATTACTATCGAGACCAGACTGAATGCGATGACCACCTGAAACACAGTTGGTCCCGGTGTTTTCAGCGGTTACAGAGACTAAACTTGACTTCCCCGACACACCAGATGCCCCCCGAAGGTCAAGCGCATCCCACTGACCTGCATCACTGCAATAGCGAAACTTTTTCTCAGTGAGTACATAGAAGCTTTTGCCCTTCCGAATGGCGTTACACTCACCAAGATCAGCTGTAAGACTCACAATAGCAATCTCACTGTCCTGATCTAGAACACCGCCTTTCGATCCCTCTTCTTTGCCATCAGGCTTCTGGTTTCCAGCAGACCCACCATCACTCCCAGATTTTTGACAGGATGAGAGGGCCAAAGTGACTGCAATCGCATTTAGCAAACACCAAGTCATAGAATCCCCCTTTATGAACCATACCTCGGCGTTTTTTGGGTTTGTCTTAGAAGTGTCCGGCACAATGCACAAACTGTCTGAGGAGCCGGACCATAAATCCTCTGAGGCAAATAAAACGTCGCTTAAAGGTCCGACGAGTCGGTCCATGATCTAGCTACGTAGTGATCAGCCAGAGCCCAACACCGACTAAAACCAGGGATTTAGACCACGGTGGAGCACGTTGAAGCAGACAGCAAGCTCAACCGCCATTCAAAACCCAATATCAATACCTCAGTCAGACAGTAATTTAGAACATAAAACCCGAAACTCCTTAAACATCGGTCCATCTTTCGAGAAAACGTAGGATCCGTTGACTACCCTTGGAAATTTTTCAATGAATTCCTGGCTAACTCGCTTAGACCCGACCTCAACTACCGACCTAATATGATTACTTAAAAAAGAAGGAAGCTCATTGGTACTTTTTTCTGGTTTACCGATTAAAATCCGCTCTGCAGATGACTCCGCACTCCAAAAATGACCGTCTGACGAAACATAGAGAGCATAGACACTACTCGGACAGAGCTCGCGCCAAAACAAAATTCCGTCCTTTCCAGCTTTAACTCCAAGCCCATCACACCAAACATTAGGTCTATCTAATACATCAAAAAGATCTTGACCCATCCATTGACGAAGCTCTTTCTGAGGTAACATTTTAAAGAACCTCTCAGCCGACTCACTCCCCTCTGATTTGATCAAATCACGCTTCATCGCCTCATAGGAAAACATATCTTTAATTGGAATTTCATTATCCACTGGCTTGTGCTTTAAACACGCCAGAACCTGATTAAACTTCTCAACCCGCATCAACATTTCAGCTCGAACGCACTGTATGCGATCAGTCTGCGATTTGCACCTATCTCGAAGTGGAAGAAAATTTCCAACCTTACTGGTCTCGTATTGCAGATCTTTAAATTCAGAGATACTTTTCTTAAGCTCCGCCAGACGCTTTGCCAAACTTGACGACTTAAAATCACCGCATATTATTTTTTCGTCATCTGAGGAAGTAGCGTCACAACTCCACGGAGGCAAGAAATCGTCCATTTTAGCCAAGTCAAAAACATACTCAACGACCGCGGCTTGTACACCACACTCATCCTGGCATTCCTTTGAAACACGCTCAAGCTTCACCGACTTCGTCGGTGTTCCATTTCGCACTACACTGAATTTACAGCCATTTTCACTGAACTCAGCCTTTGACGTCGACAAAACACGAATGCTTCCGCGAAGCTCGCAAACATGATGACCATAATAACTGTACTCAAATGAACATTTCCTCGATTGACACCGCTGAATAATTACTTCTGGTGGTTGTAACAAACCACCAACCGACCTGTTTGCATGATAAACTCCCTGCCAGATGTCGCCTTTAAAGTCTTGAGCTTGGAGCACTGAAAAACCCATCGTGAGATTAAAAACAATACATCCTAAGATCCCCAATTGAAGCCTAATCATCGGCGCACCGCTTTCTTCAAAAATCCGTACGTTAATGGAAATTTTAACATCACCCCATATTCATCCTGCACCGCAAGTTTAGGGATCTCTAATCTTCGCCAATAGAATGATGGCCAGGGCCAACCCAACCAAGGTGTCATTGAAACTGTCTTCTGTCGGCCAGAAATGACTCCGTGTTTACTACGAAATCCTGAACTGAAACTAAGATGAACGCCCGCAAGAGCCTCACCATGCCAAAATGAAATCTCTTTAAAAATTGGCTGGGACCATTCAACTTCAAAATAGCTCTCTCCCCCACTAACAGCTCCAACCGTCAAGCCGACACCTGGTACGATCCTAAGATCTTTATGCGCTCCTAATCTCTTCAAATAAGGAAAAAAATGGATTGTAGACTCCAAGCCTAATTTCTTTCCTGAGACAGTGATTCCTGTCATATCAAACAAAACGAAATCTCGACCAAACTTCCAATTTGGCTCTTTAGCCGACTGTGAAGTATTATCACAATCATCCACTCGACCGTCTCTGGATGCAGACGGTCTCTCAGTATCTGACAGAACCGCCTCATCAAAGAAATGCGTGTCTTGAGGCGCACCATCACAAACTGTCGCCCATACAAGGCACACCTTTGAAAAAAATGTACGAGGCCTATAAAAAAACGGTGAATATATCCAATCTCGATAATGAACGAAATTCAAGCCGACTCCTCTTGAGCGCCAAAGAAACATCACAGACAGATTTTTGTGAATCGCCGCGAAAAACGACTCTAATCCTACTAAATCCCAAATCAATTCGGTCCACACTTCAAATAAATAAATCCTATCCATACTAAGCAAAAATTGCTCCAAAGCAAACAATCTTTCGGATCTATACACGAGATTTACAGCTTCTTCGTGGATGAAATGACAGCTCGTCGTGACAGTTGCATCACGAAATACTCAGGCCTGGAACTTTCCCATTTCCAATTTTAAGTGCTCCAAAAATGCAGCCAAAGGGCTCGAAAGCTGCTCTCCCAGACGCGTAACGACTTTCAAATTAAAAACAAATGCTTGTTCTTTTAGAAGGCAACTAAGCCTGCCGTTTGAGATATCGTCTCCGACAAGAAACTCAGGAAGAATCGAGACACCCAGCCCCTCCAGGACCATCTGTTGATGAGCGTGCAGGGAATTCAACGAAATCTTGATCTCTGCATCTGGAAATTTTTTACGCAATTTAGTGAGCGTGGGGGATGTTCTGTTTGCAGTATCATCAATCTCCCTTGAACTAATAAAGGCTGAGCACACCGACGGTGATTTTTTAAATTTGGTCGCAACTACAAGCCGAAAGGTCAGAGGAAACACATGGCGCACCTCAAGCCCTTGTGGCAAGTCGGGAGTGTGAAAAAGCAGAGCAGCGTCGGCTTTCATAGCTGAAACACATCGGCATGCCTCACTTGCCGTTGTTGTTGTAACTTGTGGATAGATACGACTATGTTGAGATAAAAGTCCTTTCAATGCCCCTGGCAAAAGACCACTAGCTACAACATCCACGGCGCATAAATTCAGAGGTCCCGAAACCGCTTTCGACTGAGGATTCACGAGATCTAGCAGCTCATCAATGTGCCCAAAAATCACCTCGCATTTTCTATAAATGTCATTACCTACTTTAGTTAGACGCACATTCCGTCCAACGCGTTCAAACAAATCCACATCGAGACTCTCCTCAAGATTTTTAACCATTTTTGAAATGGCGGGTTGCGCAACACGCATAACCTTGGACGCTTTCGAAAAGCCACCTTGTTTTGCCACAACATAAAAGTACTTAAGATGGTTGAGTTCCATATATTCCTAATCTATATAGTTTAAATGAAAATTATATATTTGTGGAATTTCTTGTTCAAGCTTATAAGCGACTCCACCTCGCAGCAATCATCAACTGCGAGTCATAACCCAAAGAAAGGATTAATATATGTTCCTAAATCTATTAGCTATTTTTACAACCGCCGCAGTCTACAGCAGTCAAATCTTCGCGCACGGTATCACCGCAAAGCGCCACAACGCAAAAGATCCGACCTTTGACATCGTTCACGCCCAGATTAGCCAGGAAAAAGGCAGTCTAGTTTTTAAAATGAAAGTCGCTGGGAAGGCTGGTCAAACCAAGCCAACGAAGTCCGGTGCCCTTGGCGGTTCATCTGTGTTTTCTTATGTCTGGCCTACATCTTTAAACTCTTCGGAGGTGGGTTTTGATAAGGATCAAGGCATTCTTGCTCTAGCAGTCACAGCCCATCCAGATTTTGATGATACACCAAAACAAGATGAGAATGGTGATGGCAAAAATGATAATGATGGCGATGTATGGCACTCCCATTGGGTGGTCCTTGTGAAAGATGAAACTTGTGGTAGCGGATCACTCAAGGTGAAAGACATTCCTGAAGGAACAAAGCCAAAATTACCAGAAACGTGGCCAGGTCTACCCATCCTCATCGATAGCCCAGGCTATACGCCTTCGCTGAAAGGCAATTTTGTTAGCGTGCGGGTTCCAATGCCAAAAATGGCTGCCCGAAGCGTAGTGAATTTCGATGCTGTTACAGCCGGACTCCGAGTGAGTGACAGCGTGCACACACCTTTACTATGTGTCAAAGACGTCTTTGACGTGGCATCAGGGGATCTGAGTTTACCTGGTAAAACAATGATTAAATGAGTCCCCGATTGTGTCTAGCGCTCATTCGCTTCTGTAAGCCCATGCTTGCAAGCAAAATTGCTGAGTTTTGGTGGTCTTTAGCGGCTTATCCAGCCGCTAAAGCTAGGCTTCCAAACTAATTTCAAGTCCCTTGACTTCCGATCTTTGCTACCGCACCTCGGCTATAGAAAATCCCGCTCTCAAAGTCTGCCCAAAACCGCTAACAATTTACAGCAAACACGCTCTGGTTTGTCGCTATGAAGCGGAAATTTTTGGGAAACCAGCGTGGATTGAGATATGAGAATCTTCGTTAAAAACTCACGGGTGATTTTTTAAACAGAAAAACGGTAAATTTCATATCAATGCAGGTGACGAAATCATCAATACGTACTACAAACGCCCTCAACTTCATGGGACCGTCTCAAGCATCTCACGGCATGAGTGATTACAGACTGGTGCAAGAATTATCCATCCGAAGTCGAAGCCTAACATCAAATAAAAATTTGTAGAGCTCCGAGTGAAATCAATACTAAACGTCTTTTATAGGAACTCAAAAGATAGCTTAAAGCTTCTCGGCTTCTACAGACAAATAAATAGCTGCCACTTTCATTTGATCTCTTGCGTGTGTGATTGCCAAATCTAGGATTCGACGCCAATACCACATTTTCTTTGATCCACGTCCACATACATGCCCCAAATGGATGCTTTGTGACTGGTCTTGTTTCGGTCTTCGCGACGGAGACCAACTGTTCCCAAGACTGTCCCCGCTACAATGGCCCCGAAAATGACATTGTCGGCCCCTTGATTTTCAAGCAGGGCCGCATATCGGGCAGGACCATGAGCCTTTTCCTCCTCTAGCGTAGTCAGAAAAGCCGTAGGCGATTTTTCAAAGGCACGAAGACGGCTGGTAAAACATGGATTAAGCTCATTTGTAGTGAGCCGACGAAATTCCATAGCTTTGATTTCCAATAAAATTAAAAATAATCCGGAGCCTTAAAATCCCGACCGATAATGGAGTGCAAAGATCCGTTTAAGGTACGCACCATCGCTGTCGACGATTTATACCTCTGGTGCTCTGCCGAAAGCTTAACAAACCCCAACTTCTCGTAAATAGCTGGGTCTACGTCCGAATATAGGAAAAATGCGTCAACAGTGTCATCTTCTGAAAATCTGCTCAAGACTTCCCGTATTAACGTCGCAGCAAAACCGTTCCTTCGATGTGCTGGAGTCGTTGCGACGGAACCAATACCTACAGCGTTTGATGGCAAAGAGAATACATCACGGTAACAGATAAGCGAACTTTTCAATTGCCCTTCGTGCTCCAAAACAAACCACCGACCCTTTGCATATTTCGGTGAAGCGAGACATAAAGCAATGTGCTCACTAGCGGGTCTGCCATCTCCCCATGTGTCGTGAGCCATCATATGGACAATTGGCATTTCACTTTGGTTTGCAACTCGGACGATCATCGAAACTTGCTCCAGTTTTTATGCATTGCCCGCAAAGAGAGCAATTGGCTAGCATACTACCATGCATCAGGCGTTCAAGGCGATAGGCTTCTGAAATGGGACATAAATCGAGACTTTGGATTGGTTGGTAAGTTTCCGTCGCCTTGTTTTATTAATCTCATTTGGTTGGAATATTGTTGTTAGGCGTTGGATTCGTTTTACATCGAGTAATCGTAGGTTTTCTTTGATGCCAATAACTGATCGAAGGCCCATTTCACGTCAAATCACCACATGGCGCGTAGGCAATCTGTAACGCACAAGTCGGATGCGCGACAATAGCCAATAACTAAAGGATTCTGAGTGGTTAATGAATGGGATACAACTCCTAACTTCATAAAGTGTCAACAACTATCCAAATTTTAAACTTTATTCATGATCTGAATGATGGCAAGCTTTTTTGAAGTCGAACTTTAAGGGAGATTCAATGAATGATCGCTTTCGCAAAATTTTTAAATGGAACGGAGTTTGCTCGTCGATCTGAGCTCTCTTAAGCCCCTTCTAATGTATTGGCCCAGCCTCTCTTTCATAAATGGCACAAATGGATCCAACAGGTTTGCCACTCGTGCAGCCGCAGACACCACCATGGAGTCTCGACGCACCACATTGCGAACTGTCAAATGATGGAGACCCAGGTGCTCAGCGATTACTTGACACGTGAAAATGCTCCGCATGATAAAGACGCTTAATCTCAGCCATGATCTATTTGTGGGCGGATGGACAAACAATCACGTAAAATACTACCAATTCTAAACATCGTAATGTATAATATTAGTAGTATTTATCGCAGGAGGTCTCTCTCGATGCCCCATAGTCGTCCCCGGTTTGCCGCCAGCCTCATTCGCAACGCTCAAACGTTCTGGCCAGTCGTGGGCGTCGTCGGACCCCGTCAATCCGGCAAGACAACTCTTCTACGCGATCAAGTAACCTATCAGAGTTTCGCCTCGCTGGATGATGACGACATCCGCGCCAGTGCCAATCATTCGTCGAAACTATTTCTGGCTCAGTATGAGCGCCCTCTTGTGATCGACGAGATCACCAAAGCGCCAAACTTGTTCGACGGCATCAAACTGGTCGTTGATAAAAAACGTATTCCGAATCAATTCCTGGTGACGGGTTCGGCGCAATTTTCCACTCGACTGGGCATTCGAGAATCGCTAACGGGACGAATCGGCATGATTCGCTTGAATCCGTTGACATTAGCCGAGGCTTCGGGAAAATCGTTTCGCGGGATCAACTCGATTCGGGAACCACAACCCCCAGGACGATTCACCCTAGAACAAGTCATGCATCATTGTGAACGAGGCGGAATGCCCGTGCCAATGTTCATTCGCGAGAAACACCTGGTCGATGACTATTGGCGAGCCTGGCTGGACACGACCATCTATCGCGATGTGGCGCGTCTTTTTCAACGCGGGTTCGATCCTGAGTTCGCGTTCGATCTGCTGAATCAAATCGGGCGTGCGCTCGCGGACGGAGAGATCCCGACGCTGTCGCATTTTCACAGTAAGAACGTCCGGAAGATGCGCAACTATCTGGAGGCGTTCGAAACCGTCTTTCTTGTTCGCCGGATGCGCTGCCATGAACTCGGCGTCGGAAAGGATTCCTATATGTTCTTTGACTCAGGTCTCGCCCATCACATGATCAAAACCACGGGCACGGAGGGAGCGATCCTCTCGCTTGCTCGGCACTTCCTGCTGAACGAAACGAGCACGATGATCGAGATCCAGAAACGTCGCGACGACCGATCCTACTTCAAGAGCGCCAAGGGGACCCCTGTGGACTGGATCATGGATGGTGTTCCATTTAAAGTCGTGACGACTCTGAAGTCGATTGGTTGGGCGGAAAAGGGACTCTTAGGCGCGATGAAAAAACTCGAAAGCAAAAACGGGTACCTGATCGCGCCCATCGAAAAACCGACGAGACCGGACAAGTCATCGGGCATAGGCGTTCTGCCGTGGTCGTTTTGGTCTTGATAGGGCGATGGATGTTCCCCTCAAAAATCAGACTCGCTCGAGCTGAATACTCGGGGACCCTGTCACCGCGTCAATCTGAATCATAGGCCGAACGGTCTTGATGGGTTCTATCATTCGGTTTAAGAAAATTTTAGCAACATCAAAGCGCGCTAACGACTGCTCAAACGCTTCCTGTAGACGGGCACCCAAGTCCGCTTCAATCGACAATTCCATCACATCATCACCAGCAACCGCCATGCCTGATGAAGCCAGCAGAATAGCGTCTTCATAGCAAACGTTTTGACCTCCATGTTAACTTGAAAATTCGTGTACATGATCCCCAAGTGAGGCTTGGTGGGACGAGATAGTGATTTCTACGACAAAACAACAGCGATGCTGGGTCCACAAAACAGCGCATGTACTGGACAAACTCCCAAACGGCACAAAGCCGCAGGCGAAGAAAATGCTGCATAACACTTACAATGCTGAACACAAGGCTGACAGGGTTAAATTCATGGATGACTTCGCATATGAATCCGTGATCGATTTGATGCGGAAATTTGAAGATGGCTGTCATCCAGATAAGCAAGCCCAGCGACAAAGGAGCGTCGGGCTTGACGGGTATGGCCCTCGGTTGAAAAAAGATTGCTCAAGTGAAGTGTCAAGTTATTTTAACAATACGCGAGCCAACTACCCAACTCTCAGTTGCGCTTTGAAAGAGTATAGTGGGACCATTGAATAGGGCGCATCTCTTCGGTTGATCCATCATGTTCCATATCTGTGAATCCAAAATACATTTTTGAATTTTGAATCTTTACAATCGAAAATGGTGCATAGTTCGAATTATCAAGGTAATCACAGTCTTGGCTTGAGATATCGATTGTTAGGCTTTTTGACCAGTTCTCAAATTTACAGAATCCCTTATAACGATTTGCCGTTCCCCACCGAAAATCATTTAAGCCTTTAGATGCCTCATCGCTCAAGGGTGTCGCTTCTACCGTCTGAATAATTGAATCGATCTTAGATCCTCCAACATACCAAGGGTTGGGACCGGCTAACTTGAATTGCCCGCTTAACGAAACTTTGACGGTACGAGACTCTGATTCGCAATTCTCACTAGAGAAACCAAAGACCTGAATTTGAAACCTTTCCTTCTCGAACACAACCGTTCTGGTAACACGTTTCGCTCCGGACAAATGTTGAGCGCCAAAAATTGAAACATAAAGTCCAGCTCCGTAACACGGCTGGTCCCATTGGCCTTCTAAGTCTTCCAAGCTGACTTCTGGCAAAGCAAAAACCCAAGTCTCTTTGATAGTTTCCTGATTGTCTCCAGGGGAATCATCATTTTCTTCTTCAGAGACTCTTTCGTTACTTTTGTATCCGTCATTGTCATTCCGGCCGTGATGGTAGTTATGATTTGTTCCGCACCCAGTTGCAACTAATGCAATGTAGATCAATTTAAGGATTTGTTTCATTTTTAGGACTCGAACAGTGCGAATTTAGGTTTCTTATGCCACTTACCGCGAGAAGTCGGAACTGAAAGATTTCCCGTATTAAAGAAGATTCTTCACTTTTATCAGGATGACGCGCTATAAGTGCTATTATCCCGGAAAACAACGCTATACATGACAGATACGATTCTCAAACAAGAACTATCAGAAAAAGTGGTGGCGAAGGGGGGAGTCGAACCCCCGACCTGTGGGTTATGAATCCACCGCTCTAACCATCTGAGCTACCTCGCCGTCGGGAAGCCATCTTTCTTAGAAGAATTTCCAGGGGTTGTCAACGATACATTTTAAGCGCTAATATTGATAACTTACAACGATAGCTTGGACTGGAGCTCCCATATGACACCACAAAAGCCAATTGGTCACCTCGAAAAGGGCCTAGGATTGAGGGAGGCCATAGCCCTCGTGGTGGGCACCATCATTGGAACCGGGATTTTCCTTAAAGCTGCAATTATGACTCAGCTCGCAGGCAGCATTGGCGCCGTGCTCATTGCATGGCTCGTCGCAGCCGTGCTGTCGCTCCTCGGGGCACTCTGTTACGCTGAACTTGGGTCTCGGATGCCTGAGTCTGGTGGCGAATACGTGTTTTTGAAAAAAGGTTGGCATCCGATCATCGGATTTCTATATGGCTGGACCAGATTTTGGATTGGCTCGCCCTCAGCTATCGCGGCGTATGCAGCAGGATCAGCGGCATTCGCTTCGGGGTTTATGAATGTCAACGCCATCGGCGGGCGAAACGTTTTCGCAATCTTACTCATATGGATATTTACGCTCTTAAACTGTTTTAAAGTCTCCCTAGCCGGCGGCGTTCAGGTTAGTTTAACAGTCCTCAAGCTCGCTTTGATAGTTTCTATCGCGGCAGCTGTGTTTATATTCTCACCTGTTGGAGATTGGAGCCACTTTACAGCAGGGCCGTCAATGACATGGGAAAGCCTTTTATCGCCAACCTTCGGTGCTGCCGTCCTCGCAGCACTCTGGGCATTCGACGGTTGGAATAATATGCCCATGGCAGCTGCTGAAATCAAAGATGGCCAAAAAAATGTTCCTCGTGCCCTCATCTCTGGAATATCGATCGTCACAGTTATGTACCTTATTGCAAACTTAGGTTGGTACTTCGGTGTCCATTATGACGACATTATCACAAGTAACAGCACCAAGTTCAAAGAAGCACTTCCGGTAGCCAGCAAAGCCGTTCTCCCATTCATGGGAGAACGCGGAGTCGCCCTTATTTCTGTTGCTTTCGTGTTATCAGCAATCGGTGCCATGAACGGCTCTATTTTGACAAGCGCCAGAGTACCTTGGGCTATGGCTCGAGACGGATTGTTTCCCCAGTGGATGGCCACCTTGAATCCAAAGACTCATGTGCCTGCTAGAACACTTGTCATACAAGGATTTTGTGCCACCGCATTGGCAGCTACTGGTAGCTTTGACCAGTTAACGGACTATGTCGTGTTCTCATCATGGATCTGGTATGCATTAGCAGCTGCTAGCTTGTTTCGACTGCGTCGAATGGATGGTCACTTTAGAGGTTACAAAATTAAGTGGTTTCCAATCGTGCCGCTACTGTTTATTGGAAGTTCGATTTGGCTTTTGATCCAAGCCATTTATTCAAATCCAACCGCTTGCGCCATCGGGGCTGGCATAATCGTCGCTGGCATACCTGTTTTCTTGCGGCTTGGCAAAACGTCGACTTCATCGTGAAAAAACACGTCCCGAGGCTGCCCAACCGCGAACCACTAGACATTTTTGTTTATCTATCCTTAGCGGTACGCAGGTAACGCTTTTGGTCGATGCGTCAATGCAAAATCGGGATAAAATGTGATGGCCTGGACAAAGGCGATCATCTTTTCCATGTTAGTGACAACCGGACATCCAAATCGCGTCGCTGCCTGTCGTATCTTTGCGCCCCGTGTCAACTCCTCACGCTGTAGATTCTTCGGTATATTCAAAACAAAATCCACAGCCTTTGTGCGTATCAACTCTATGGGGTCCACTCCTGCATTTTCATCAGGCCAGGCCACGGCTTTCGCATCGACTCCATGATCAGTCAAAAACTTTGCTGTGCCTGCAGTGGCGTATATATTCAGCCCCATGTCGCTTAACTTTTTAGCCCATGGTAAAAACTTTATTTTCTCGGACTCAGGTCCCGCACTAATCAAAATACCATTTTTAGGTCGCGAAATCTTTGAAGCTTCCATGGCAAGCATGTAAGCCGATTCAAAGTCCTCTGCAATACAACCAACCTCGCCTGTTGAAGCCATTTCCACCCCTAGTAACGGATCTACATCTGCTAGACGGGTAAAACTAAACAAGGCAGCCTTTACCCCTACATAAGGCAGGTCGTCTTCGTTAAGCCTGGCAAGTCTTGGACTTTTACCAATCATGACACTTGTGGCAGCGTCCGCAAGATTTAGTCCGACAACCTTTGACACAAATGGGAAAGATCGCGCGGCGCGAGCATTACACTCAATCACTTGAATATGATTGGATCGGGCCAAAAACTGGATATTAAACGGTCCATTTAATCTTAGACCCTTTGCTATGGCATGACCCGCAGCTCGTATTCGCCGAACGGTCTCCACATAAAGCTTTTGTGCGGGTACGACCATCGTGGCATCGCCAGAGTGCACCCCAGCATTCTCGATATGCTCACTGACGATCGCCGTCAAAATCTCACCACCTTGCGCCACACCATCAAGCTCGATTTCACGAGCACCTACAAGAAACTCAGACATCACAACGGGATGATCTGGACTCACAGACTCAGCCATTGAAAGATACCGATCTAGGGAAGTCCGGTCGTAAGCCACATTCATGGCAGCCCCACTGAGTACGTATGAAGGACGGACCAAAACAGGGAATGAAACCTGACTAACAAATTCATCTATCTCGCGCTTTGACTTTGCTGCCACCCATCGCGGCTGGTCAATGCCAAGATCGTCTAAAAGCGCAGAAAATTTACTACGATCCTCGGCCAAATCTATAGTCTCGGCATCATGACCAAGCAGCCTAACCCCAGCTTTTGCTAGAGGAAGTGCGAGCCGATTGGGAAGCTGTCCACCCATACTAGTGATGACACCGTCGATCTTCTCATACTCGCAAATGTCGAGAATTCGCTCCAAAGTCATTTCATCAAAATAAAGACTATCAGAACTGTTATAATCAGTAGACACTGTCTCCGGATTACAATTTAAAATAACACTACGCCATGACTCTTCCTGTAACTTACGGCTACAAGACACTCCGCACCAATCAAATTCAACCGACGTACCGATCCTATAGCTTCCACTACCAAGAACCAAGGCTGCTTTTTTATGATGTAATAGCGAGCCAGCACCGGGATCCGACGCACAGCCGTGGTAGGTCATATAAAGATAATTACTCTTTGCCGGATACTCAGCCGCAGTCGTATCTATTTTCTTTACAAAGGGCACCACTTGATGAGATTTTCGAGCAGCGCGAATCTTAGCTGACTCAATGGCCAGATTGGCCTGACTAACTGGCCTATTCCTGCTTTGCAATAAATAACTTGCCATCTGTGCATCGGAAAATCCAAGCTGTTTCCAGCAACGCCAGTCTTCGGCTCGCACCTGACCTACATCTAAAGAACCCAATGATTCAGCGATGGCTTTCTCTCCACGAATAATTTCGGCGAGTTTGGCTAAAAACCACTTATCGATATGGGTTAAAGTATGAATTCTATCGAGGCCCCATCCCTGTCTCAAAGCAGCTATGGCGGCATAAAAGCGCATGTCGGTTGGCTGAGAAAGAGTCTCCTCAAGGTCCGTTTCGGGTCTAACACTTTGCTCAAAGGCAGCCAGCCCCGTATCGTTTTCAGTGATCATTCGAATCGCTTTTTGAATGGCCTCGGGGAAGCTTCTTCCAATTGCCATAATCTCGCCAACTGACTTCATCGTCGAACCAAGACGCCTTGAAGCACCCTTAAATTTCCCAAGATCCCAACGCGGCACCTTAATCGTCACATAATCTAAAGCAGGCTCAAAGTAAGCGCATGTTACTTCCGTAACGGGATTCTTAATTTCAAGAAGGTCAAATCCTTGAACAACCTTTGCCGCAATATATGCAATCGGGTAACCCGAAGCCTTACTTGCCAAGGCCGACGAACGAGACAACCGAGCATTCACCTCAATTACAACAAACTCAAGTTTATGGGGATTGAGTGCATATTGAACGTTGCATTCACCGACAACCCCGCAACTGTCGATGATTTTGATCGCCGCATTACGTAGCATTTGATATTCGTCATCCGATAGTGATTGACTCGGACAAACCACAATGCTGTCACCGGTATGAATCCCCAGAGGATCAAAATTCTCCATATTACAAATTGTGATCGTATTACCTTGGCGATCGCGCATCACTTCGTATTCGACCTCTTTCCATCCTCGCAATGCCTTCTCCACAAGAACCTGTGGAGAACTCGCCAGAGCCGCCCTCACTAAAGTTGACAATTCGTTTTCATTCGAAGCAAAACCGCTTCCCAATCCGCCACAGGCGTAGGCAGCCCGCACAATAACTGGGTAACCAATCGTCTTGGCTGCCTTGATTGATTCCGCTTCAGTACTACAAGCAAAACTATCGGGAATGGGCATTCCAATCGACTTCATCTTCTTTGCAAAAAGATCGCGATCTTCTGTCATTTTAAGCGTTTCGACCGGTGTTCCCAGGTTAAGAACGTGATAACGTTCGAGAGCACCTCGGTCATGTAACGCGATGAGACAATTTAAGGCCGTTTGACCACCAAATCCGGCCACGATGGCATCCGGTCGCTCTTCGGCGAAGACTTTTTCAACCCATTCAGGCTCTACCGGATATAGATAAATTTTGACGCCAGGCTGAGGATTAGTTTGAACGGTCGCAATGTTGGGATTTATAACAATCACCTCATGCCCGCATTCAAGAAGACTCTTAACAGCCTGCGTGCCCGAATAATCAAATTCTCCGGCCTGACCGATCGTCAGCCCTCCAGATCCAAGCAGAACAACTTTTGCTTTTCGACCAAGGTTTGCAAGCTCATTCAGTAGTGGCATGAGTTCATAACTCCTTTACAAATTGCTCAATAATCCAACCTGTATCTCGCGGACCTCCGGCAGCTTCCGGATGAAACTGGACACTTCTAAACGGTTTAAATTTATGACGGATACCCTCAATCGTTCCATCATTTGCATTGACAAACCAAGGTTCCCAGTCATTCGTCAATGATTTTTCATCCACCATGTATCCATGGTTTTGACTTGTAACAAATCCCTTGCGCGTTCCCACTAATTGAACTGGTTGATTGTGAGAGCGATGGCCATATGCCATGCGCGACGTCGTTGCGCCCGCTGCTAGAGCCAATAGTTGGTGGCCGAGACAAATCCCTAGGATTGGCTTCTGGCCAGCCAAAAGACCGGAGATCCTCGCCCGCAGATCACCCGTCTTTTGTGGATCGCCTGGGCCATTGGAGAGCAGCCAACCAGAGCAATCAATCTTTGATAAATCTGTATCCCAAGGTAACACTTCAACCTCAGCCTCATTGCGTATGAGCTGTCGTAAGATATTCCACTTCACACCCGTATCAACCACCGCCACACGCTTTTTTCCCTTACCAAGACGGTAAGGTTTACCGCAGGACACTGCCTTAACGACTTCATGTGCGCTTGGATCAAAAAAAACCGCCGGACTGTCCGACGGAAAAAAACGCGACAGATCACGGTCACCATTTGGGTTTTCTGGTATCACTTGACCGAAAACTCCTCTTTCTTCGCGAATAATGTGCACCAAATGCCGTGGGTCTAGTCCGGTGATGCCTGGAACATTTTGATCCTTCAACCATTGATCCAAAGTCTGTCGACTGGACCAATGAAAGGCCTCCGCACTATCGACAGCCACGATAACCGCCGACGCATGCACTCGGTCACTTTCAAAGCCCGAGGACGACTCAATCGTCAGATTTTCGGGAAGCTTCGGAATGCCATAATTGCCAATCAGCGGATACGTGAACAATAAAATTTGCCCGAAATAAGACGGATCTGTGAGGGCTTCGCTATAGCCCACCATACCCGTTGTAAAAACAAGCTCACCAGACGCCCTAAGTGGCGCACCAATGAGCTCACCTGAAAACTCCAAACCGTTTGAAAGTTTCAGGGTACACTTCGACCGTGACGTCATGGGATTCTCCTCGGCGCGGGTCTATTAAAACAGTTTTAAGTCGGAAACGCCATTCCAGGGCGTTGCGAAAGCATATCCTAGACAGGGGGTCGCTGGCTATGCTTAATTGTCGTCGTAACAATATATTAGGAGTAGATTCATGACTGCTAACCCAACCGTCATTGTGTACGCATCCCGAACCGCCATTGGTAAACTAAACGGCGCATTTGCCCAAACACCAGCCCCAATTTTAGGGGCGACACTGGTCAAAGATTGTATTAAGAAAACGGGCATCAACCCTGAGAAGATCGATGAAATCATCATGGGCGAAGTCCTAACGGCAGGTGTGGGTCAGGCCCCTGCCCGTCAGACAGCTATCTACGGCGGCCTTCCAAAGTCGGTGGCAGCAACAACCATCAACCGGGTGTGTGGTTCTGGCCTTAAATCGGTAATGCTTGCCGATCAGGCCATTCGTTCCGGAGACGCAAAAATTATATTAGCCGGGGGACAAGAAAACATGACCCTGGCACCGCACTTATTACCGAATTCTCGCAGCGGATTTAAGTTTGGTTCGGTCGAACTCAAAGACCACATGCAGTTTGATGGCCTGTGGGATCCCTACAACAACGTAGCGATGGGTCAATGTGGTGAGGAGTGCGCCAAAAAGTATCAGTTCTCCCGGGAGGCTCAAGACGAGTTCGCAATGGAAAGCTACAAACGGGCTCGGGCTGCAATTGAGGGCAAAGTTTTTGACAAAGAGATCGTTCCGGTCGAGCTCAGTTCGAAAAAAGGTACAACTCTCATCACTCAAGACGAAGAACCATTCTCTGTGGACCTTGCGAAGCTCAAAGACTTGAGACCTGCCTTCGATAAAAATGGCACCGTGACGGCTGGAAACGCCAGTTCCATCAATGATGGGGCAGCGTTGCTCCTTGTGACCGATCTCGAGACCGCCAAAAAAGAAGGCCTAAAGCCAATAGCCAAAATCGTTGCTCAAGCCTCCCACGCTCAGGAGCCAAGCTGGTTCACCACGGCCCCGGTAAAATGTATAGAAAAAGTTTTAAATAAGGCAAGCTTATCAGTTCAAGATATCGACCTTTTCGAAATCAATGAGGCGTTTGCAGTTGTAACAATGGCTGCCATTGCCGAACTAAAGCTTCCAACCGACAGGGTGAACGTCTTCGGAGGAGCTGTGGCACTTGGACACCCTATTGGAGCAAGCGGCGCCCGGGTACTAGTCACCCTGCTAACGGCTCTGCGCGAAAAGAGCAAAAAACGCGGTCTTGCCACACTATGCATTGGCGGTGGCGAGGCCAGCGCGGTGATCGTTGAATTAATGTAAAAAAGGAAGACATCGCCTCGCATACCGATTTTTCTATTGGTCAGTTGCAACGTCATGGGGTAAATTTCTCAGATAGGTAGGAGCAATAAACTCCTACCTATATGGGATTTTTAAGAACACATGAAGGAGAACACACATGGAAACATCGGCAAAGCACAAGATCGTTTTAATTGATGGGCACGAGATCGTTCGAGTAGGACTGGCACAAATCATTAATGCAGAACCAGATCTCATCGTCGTCGCACAGTGCGGAGATGCGCAGACCGGACTGCAGGAAATTATCAATCAAAAAGCTGATGTGGTCCTAGTCGATATCAATGTATCCGGCACTAGCGTTTTTGATGTGCTTAAATCTGCACTTCAGCAAATACCACATTTGAAAATCATATTCCTAACGGGTGACACTACGGATACCAATGTCGAAAAAGCATTTTTCTCCGGAGCCTCAGGGTTCGTAACAAAAAAAGAATCGTTGAGTACGATAGTCTCTGCGATCCGTGAGGTCATTGGTCAGCGGGTTCCCTACCTCAGCTCAGAGGTAAAGCAGCGCCTCATAAACCTTGGTCGCCTATCTCAAGAAACTTCAAATGAGTCATTACTACGAAACCTCTTAGCCAAAAAAAGCTTACTCTCTGCACGCGAAATCGAAGTTCTATCATGTGTCGCACGCGGCCAATCGGCGAAGCAAATCGCTGGTAATTTGCATATAAGTGCCAAGACCGTCGAAAGACACAAATCAAACATCATGTCAAAACTCAGCCTTCACACCCAAGTGGATCTGACACGGTACGCCATTCGCGAAGGAATCATCTCAGCATGACGCTTTCAGGCGGACAAAACTTCCGTGTGGAACCTCAGAAAACTAGCGAAACCGGAGCGAGTAAGTTTGTCAAACCTCGCTCCGGCCCGCTCACCGAGCAACACGACGACTACTATGTGGACGACACTTCTGGACTACTGGTATTTACGGCCGCCTACCATTTGAAACGGGGCTACTGCTGCAAGAGCGGTTGCCGTCATTGTCCATTTACCCAACCAGATTTATAGGACGCCGCCGTCTACGCGGCGAAAATGATCTCTTGCATCTCTAACTGTGTAGACGACCTTATTGGATTGACTCGTTAGAGCGATCCTTCGACGGTCTTAGAACCACGAGCTAGCTTATAGTCGACTGACGAGGGCTTAGTCGTGACATGACCGATCCAATCATTTAATTCAAATCGAACGGGAGCAGTAGATCGCACGCCCGTTCGCGACATGTGAGAGCCCTTCAGATTGAAACGATAGATCATCTCGGTTAACGCGCTGGTACCATTGCCCTGCATAAGAATATTTTTAGCGCCTCCATTGAAACATTTTCCAATCATCATTTTACCGCCACGACTCGTAAATTCACAAGGACCATCCTCTGGGGATAGAGATACATACTTTTGTTCAATCTTTGTAACAAAGTCCTTGCCATTCAAAGTACCGGTGACATGACACTGGGTATGCGCCTTCAAGGCAAAAAACCCAATCTCTCCTTCACGAGGACGACATCCCGAAAGACCATCCCCCAAAACACTTCTGGCCTCCTCGTAGGATCTCCCGTCTGCTAAACTATAGTCCATCTCCGGGCATTGGAATGCTGTCACACCCGACATATCACACTTTGCTGACTGCACGTCTACACCGGCTTCTTCGTGGACAGCTTTAAAGCAGTCACTCCAATTTGCAAAAAACTGTTGCTCGACCTGATCTCCTTTGGCCGCTATGACGTCAAGCTCTGGCAAGACCTCTGCAACGCACTCGTTAAAGTAACTAGATGAATCAAAGGATAACGACATGTTTAAGTGCTCTACAATTGGATAAAAACTGAGACTCAAGCCAGAGCGTTGCATGAACTCAAATTCTCCCGGCCATTCAACCTCAGCAGCCAGCCTGCCAACATCCGCTTGACTCACAAAAGGCGCTTGCGATGGATTAATTTCTGTTAAGCCAATATTAGCTGCGTTCGACCAATCCCCTTCGGATTCCTTCTTCACGGGAGCATCACCGCACCCAGGCAACAAAAAAAACATCAAGGAAACTCCAAAACCCAAATTCCACATAAACGATCTCCTGTCATCCCGGAAAAATCTTTCCTCATGCAATCTACCGTTAAAAGGTACCACAAATTTCATCAATTTTCTATGCGACTAAGCCTGCCAAGACTTTGGATGGATGGGGAGGCTGTTCGGTTTAAAACTCAAATGGTTTAAAATGCTTCACGTGTGCTAAACTTAAATTTGACCAAACCAACCAAACAAACAAAAAGAGCCGACCCTATGTCTACATCATTTTCTGCATTCACAAATGACGTTCTTGAAAATCTTGATGCAACTGCTATTAGTCAACGCGTCAATCGCGGAGAGATTTCACTTGAGGAGGCAATAGACGCAGCTATCGAAAGAGCAAAAGTATCGGAAAAAATTTTAAATGCAATTGTAGTTGCCGACTACGAGCGAGTAAAGGCTCGCGCAAAAACAAACTTGAGATCCCAATCAAGGATCAATGCGCCAGCCTTTCTAAAAGACAATATTAATCTAGAGGGACTACCAACAAGATTCGGTTCCAACGCCACCTCAAATCGACTTGCAAAAAAATCCGACGAGTTAGTGGATCAGCTACACGCCTGCGGAATGCATTTTATTGGAAAGTCTACGACCCCGTCATTTGGATTCGGGTGCTCCACGGAATTTGATGATGGTAGACCACCAACAAGAAATCCATGGAATCTCAACCTGACACCCGGCGGAAGCTCAGGTGGCTCAGCGGCCTTGGTTGCATCCGGGGTGGTGCCAATTGCTCATGCAAATGATGGAGGTGGATCAATCCGAATCCCCGCGGCATTGTGTGGAGTTGTGGGTTTGAAGCCTTCGAGAGGACGCCTAGTCCTACAAAAGAAGTCAAAATCCATGCCTATTGATATCATTTCCGACGGAGTTATCACGAGAACTGTGCGTGATACGGCGAATTTTTATTATGAAGCGGAAAAATTTTTTAAACCTAATCACCTACCCCCTATTGGACTCGTAGAGGGACCTAGCGCAAAACGTCTAAGGATCGGCTTTGTATTTGACTCACTTATCACGCGCGCGTGTCCGGAGACACGCCAAGTCGTTTTGGAAACTGCAAAGTCTCTTTCAGCACTGGGACATGAGGTGGAAGAAACAAATTTCGTGGCAGAGCCACGTTTTGCGCGTGACTTCACTCTCTATTGGAGTTTTTTAGCATTTACAGTGGACCGATTCGGAAAATACATCCTCTCAAGCGACTTTCAGCGAGAAAAACTTGATGCATTAACCAAAGGTTTGTCAAAACATTTTGCACAGAACATGCTATCTGGCATTAACGCAATTTTTTATCTCAAGAGAGCAAATCGAAGCCCATTGTTTAAGAACTGGCAGTACGACATGATCGTATCACCCGTGTTAGCGCGAACGACACCAGAGCTTGGTCATCTCAATCCCGGAGTTGAATTCCAAGAACTCTTGCGACGTCTACAAAATTACGTAGGATACACTCCTATTGCTAATGCACTAGGTAGCACTGCGATTTCCCTACCCATGGGACGCTCGCTGAGGGGTGATCCCATCGGAGTGCAAGTATCAGCGCCCACAGGACAGGAACGACGGCTGCTAGAGATCGCTTATGAACTGGAAGCAACTAAACCATGGCCCATGTTATGGCAGACCTCTAAACCCTAATGTAGCGCTTGAAGGCACGAACAATGACATGACTGCTTTTGGCGCATTCGCGCCAAAAGCCGTATTAGGTGAGTATTTTTTGGGAGGAACTACACAGCTGCTCTAGGGACCAGGACGGCCGCTACAGGCTCTGCGGTTGGCATTTCATGAGGCTTCAGAACGTAAACTTGACCTTTGTGTTTCAACACCATTTCACCTAGATCATCCAAGACATCATCAGATAGGAATCCCTGATTTTGGGTCTCAACTTGAACTTTTCCACTCTTCTTAAGAATCCGTCCCCAAATTTTCGCACCGGAACGAATCAATAGCGACTTCACATGTCCGCTTGCCGCAGCTTCCGCGATCTTTGACAAGTTATCAATGGCGCGCCCCTTAGACTTGGTATAGCGGTATTCGACAGCACCAAAAAGAGCCTGACGCCTATACATATCCTCCAGCATCCCGATGGCACTCAAGTGGATCTCACCAACAAGCGGGATTTGGCCATCTTTTGAATAAATATTACCAACCAACGCGCTACGATGTCGGTTCACGCTTTTGTACAAACTAATCAATCGATCATCACCGACAAGAATCACAGGGGTTGACTCACGAACAAGAGAACGCCTCAACTCTTTATCGACCTCACGATAAAATCTTAGTGTCGAGCGATCGAGCTGCATCTGAGCTATCCGCCTCGAAGCACTAGTAAATCTTTCCTCAGAACCTGGGGTTAGCTGGCTTTTGGCATAAGCAGCGTCTGACAATGTCGGGCTTCGGCGCGCCGGAAAAAACTGACGAACAATCGTTGCTCCATCAAAAGCGCCCCGAAAGATCTGGACTCTCTCACGCTCCAGACGCACGGCTATATATCCCAAATTCATCTGAAGTTTAGGAAACAAAGGCTTTAAATGAAAGCTGTCACTCACAACGATCAATGATTCCGGTCTGGATTCGATCGGATGAAATCCTGATTCGGAAATCGACTGAAACACACCGACACCACTCCATTGCCGCTCGGCAGTGACACTGTCTAAAATCTCTGCTGCTGACAACGGTGAAAAATAGTGAGCCACCATGGGAAATGCCACCTTAGAACGTTCAGAAGCTTCGTCAAGCATCTGTTGTAATGTCGATAGATCCTGCTCACGATCACCGCATAAAGGAGCGTACACACTCATACAAGGCTCAGTTCGACCAATCATGACTCTAAGTTCATCAGTTGATACACACCGCATTTTTTGCTCTCCTTATCTAGTTTTGGCGTAGGCGCCATTCCTTGACGCCCTTGAGATACGTTACGGAGTATTCCTATATTTTTAAAATAGATAAAAAGCGAACCCATTATCGCCAAAAACGATAAACAGATTTTTCCAATAAAATTAGAATCTTAAGTGAGAATTGCAAACACCAAGAGCCTCAACTTCACGGAAATTGGAGTGCAGGCTGACACTGGTTTGAGATTTTAATCCGGAATCTGATCACTTGAGGACTGTCATTTCCAATACGAACGCTAGTTGTGAATGCTTGCAATCCAAACCTGGATCATCATCTCCCGTAACGACCAACGTTAAATCCCAAACTGGTCGATCCTTGAACTTTTCATACATTCGAAGGGAATCTTCCGGCGATAGCGACAAAGCTAGCGGCCCAACTTTCTCCTGCGTAGGCGCAATGCAAGTTGAAGTTCGACTTACGCACGCGACTGTATTGCCGAACGCACTATATGGCTTCCCCACAATATGATTCCAAGAATACATCCTAAAGCCATCAACAATGGGGAAATATGCACTAAGTCCAGCCCATGTACTCACCAACTCAACATCATTTAAAGTCAAAAACATGGCATCATCAACCACGACGCTAGGACTCTCGCTTCTCAGCGTCATCTCACAAACTACCTGTGACTTGCCTAACTCAATAGATCTACGATTCTCGGTTCTGGCTGAGACATGCCCAGGCAAATAGCCGACATTCCCATTGCTGTTCCACTGACAAGCTGGCCTACCTTGACTGGGAAACTGTGCGCCAAAATCAATCCGATGCGTTATTTTAGTTGTTTTTGCAGGATCCTTGCATGCCACAGCAGGCACTGGCTGGTCTTGAACCGGGCCGAGCGGATCCTTTTTCTTACTCACCCTGTCTTCCTTGTTCACCGCTTTCCTAGCCGTTTTCCCCGCAGAGTTAAAGCTGGTCTCCCCACAGGATACCAACAAGACAAGAGCCGGAATTATGAACTTTGTAAACTGCATCCGCCCACCTCCAACATTTGAGTCGGAAAAAGCTTGACGAAACTCAAGAACTTCCGTTAACAGACCGAAATCATTAGAACTAAATGCGTTCAAACACCTGAAAGACTGAGATGTTCTCCAATTACATACCCAATCAACGCGGTATAATTGGATTTTTTGAGAATCACTAAAAACAACAAAACAGACCTCCGAAAT
>JBIKKO010000282.1:0-3337 GCA_044360315.1 Oligoflexales bacterium | reverse complement strand
TTCCCGGAGAAGACGAAACGGTTTTCATCGCGCCATGGCAGATTGACGGAGATAGATTTTATGTTGATCTAACGGGTTTTTATGGCAATGGAAATCGTCGTATCAGTGAACTCATATTTACCGATATTCATGGTAACGAAAGCCGACTTATGATCTGTCCAAAAGGTAGTAGCACCTGCGATAAACGACATTACGTGCACTGCGAGATACCGAAGTACAGTCAAGATGAGCAGTGCCGCGATACCGGTCTTGAATTTTTGGAGTATTTTGCACGGCGAGCGGGTCGCTAATCACATAAGCTGAAGTCAACGTAAAGGATTAATAAACATGGCGTTTGATAAATTAAGGAACGTTATTCTTATGACAGTGGTAATGCTGCAAATCTTGGCCTGTCAATCGGCTCAGTTTGCACTCCCGATTTGTGGTGAGGGCAGCCCTGGAAACGTCCCATTGGCGAGCCTTCCAGTTGAGGCTTCCGGATGCTATCGTGCTCCGTCTCTAAAGCTTGTTCTTCGCAACACGTATCCAATGATGGGTCCAACACATGATTACATTATGCTTGAAGTCGGTTCTGCGTTAAGACTAAAGACAACGGCAGAACCCGGCTTTAACTTTAGTTTGCTATGTCGTGTGCCAGATGATTCGACTGGAAGGTCATTCATTTCTTCAAGTCGTGATAAAGGGGGCTGGGTTATTAACTACGTCACGTTTTCCGAGCGTTGGGACATCATAAACATAGCGGCGATGCAACTTAATCTTAAGAAGCTTAAAGAATCCGGTATTCCTTATGCAGTATCACAGTCTCCGAGCTTTAAGTCGTCATCTGAGATGAGTACTGTATCGTTGAATTCCAGTGAGAAGTTGCTGCGCATTAATAATCACAATGTACCGTTATCGGATTTGGTCAGTCAACTTGACATGAGAGAGGAGCAGTTTACGACTAAACTTGTTCGGGTGGATCGGAGCTTCTGCTCCGGACCGGGGATGAGGCAGTATACAGTAAACACCTATTAAAGGTTGGCGTGACGGTAACAGAGTTGGTTGAGTGTAAGGGATTGTTGAATACTGCAAGGTCTTGTATCAATCAGAATTTGTATGGCCGCCATGAAGATTCGAGAGCAACGGTTGTGGTCATTAGAAATTCATGGGCACGGTCGAAAGCCCGCCTTGCTGCCAAATGGCTGACCAATTGCTGTAATGTGGTGAACGAACATGACCACTTGTACCAGTAGGAAATGCCCAAAGACTCTGTTCAGGGTGACTGGGGTTCCAGATCAGCCTGGTGCTGGGGCCATGATGGGGTTGTTCCGCAAGTGGCACAGAGGACGCCCCATATTGCTCTGGGTTGTCTATGGCAAACAGACGACCGATGACTGGTATTCGCCCGAAGAAAGGGTGTTGACTGGCCCACTTGTTTCGCAGATGCCAGTCTTGTCTATGATTTTCTGGAGTGCGAGCAAGGGCTTTCACTAGGCCGACTGCGATAGCCTTTGAATCTAACCCGAGTAGCGTGGTGATCTTAGGGTCTTCGAGTAGCAAGACGACCCTAGCATGGTCCATATTACGTCGAATCTTAGGTAGTCCTCCGCGTCCAGATGTGAATTGGTGTTCGATTTTACGTAAAATAATTTGATCTAAAAGAGCGATGCCGTCGGAGGCTTCACTCATACACGTGCTGCAAGTGCGGATGTTTCCGTCCCAGTTTTTCCACTCTTGAAGCTGTATCTTGGGGACATGTTCGCTGGTATCTTGGGCTAAGACCCATTGGAGAAAGTCACGGTGCAAACGACTGACCGTGTCCAATTGCAAAAGACGCATATCAGCCAAGGTCAGATCACTAGAACGAGATAGTACTTGTCTGATGCGGAAGGCTCGATCGTCGTCAGCCCAATTGTGGCGTCGCTCATCGATCCATATCTGTTCATTGGCCGTTGAAATGAAAGATGTTTCGTGTCCGTTGTTGGCGGGTATGAAGAGCCGTCGTCGGTGGTCAACTCCGCATGTTGAAGACCACGTTGCTTGTTCCCATTGCACAGCGAAGTCACCAGTGGCAGCGCGTTCGATGTCACATCCAGAAACTCGAAGGCCCATATTTCCAGATCGATCCAGCATGGTGAAGTTTAAAGGCACGATGCGGAACTGATCAATCGCATCATTAAAAGATCCCCAATCTCTTGCTTGATTTAAAGCGACAATCGGTAGATTAAGAATACCATCCTTAAACAGCAGCCATTGTCGAATGACCAGTGATCCATCGTTAAGCTTTTGTATGACAGGGCCTTTATCTGTAATACGAATCGTGACGTTAGAGTCGGGCTGCCCGCGTGTCACGATGTTGCTAATTATGTTGTCAGTAGGTGTGTCTTTTGGAGTAACGACGGCATCATCAACATCTTCTCCGTTATTGGTCAAGCTCCAAGCTAAATGATGATTCATACCAATCAAGATTCCTGGCGTCCCAGGAAGTGAGGTCCCGACCATCCAATCACCTTGGTCAATTTCTAATCGTATTGGCATCCATAATTGTGGAACTTGATTTCCTAAGTGTGGATCATTGGCAAGCCATGCCCCGTGGCGCCCGCGATAGGCCCACGAGTTGCTTCCGTCGACTGTAATTTGAGACCGTGGATCGCGAATTTTGAAGTCAGCGTCAAGGAGTTGGCTCATAGGAAGCGGTTGCTGTGGACGCACAGATTCAGTTTGAACATCGCCATTTGTCCCAAACCACGGTTGGTTCCATGGGTGTCTTAAGGGGAAAGCAAATGACCACCAGTCGCCAGGGAGTTGATCGCGCCACGTTTTAAGATCCAGATCAGTCGACCATGTTTGACTCATCTGATGGCTCATCAGCATAACAATCAAAAGACTATCGACACAACTCCAAGGCTTTGGGGTTGCTTGTAGAATGGTGTATTCCACTCCAATGCGCCGCGGGTGTTCAAGTAAAAACTGATTAATGCCGCGTGCATAAGCATCACAGATAGCCTTTTGGTCCTCGTTCAGGTTGCGATCAGCGATCGTCGCGTAATGCCTCCACGCCTGCACGCGTTGGCCAAGATCAAAATCAAGTGCAGCCTTTCCGAATAGCTCAGACAGAGCCCCATCCGCCTTGCGACGCATAAGATCAAGCTGGAACATGCGCTCTGAGGCTACGACATAGCCTTGCGCTTGACTTAGCTCAACCCAGTTTTTGGCTTTTACGGAGATTACCCCGAGACGGTCTCTTTTTATGACTGCATTTTTGTAGGCCCCAATCTCCTGGTCAGTTAAGCCCTGCTGCTTCAGATGATGGTTACTGAAAAACGCAAATCCAACGAACAAAACGCCTAAAATAATA
>JBIKKO010000281.1:0-3344 GCA_044360315.1 Oligoflexales bacterium | reverse complement strand
TTTATATTGACGAGATTTTTTGTGTGGCGATTTGGTCGAGGGATTTGCGGCTTGGTTTAAAGCGATACAAGCGCTTGCGGCTGGCTATGGCTCAGCAAATCAGAAGGAGAGTAAATTTTCTTGCGACGGCCCGAGATCGCGCGGCAGCGTTGGTTTTAACGAGTCAAAAAATCTCCATGATAGGATTTTCCCAGAAACCAGATATGGAGGACTCACCATGATCAATGATTCTTTGAAAGGCTTGGGCTGCAAGCTCGACGAGCAGTCTCCTGCCGAACTTAAAGTTAACCTACTAAGAGCTATTGCGGTTGAGCGTCATGCAACGGCGGAAGTGATCGCCTACCTTTCGGCCTACGAGTCACGAGGTCTTTATCTTAGAGAGGGTTATTCATCACTTTACAGTTTTTTGACACAAGGTCATGGCTACTCAGAAGGAGCTGCCGCCCGGCGTTGCACGGTGGCTCGGTTTGTGCAGAAGTATCCCGGTGTGTTGACGCTACTTAGCCAAGGAAAGCTTAGCTTGACGGTTGCAGACGTGGTGGCAAGGGCTGTCACTAGAGGTGATCTAAAGGACGAGCACGTTATAACGACGATCATGTGCGTGGTTGGGAAATCAAAGGCTGAAGTAGAGCTTGAGATCAGTAAACTCTGTAACACGGCCGTCCCGAGCGGACCGCGCGAGACGATTCGGGCTGTTACAACGGAGGCTTCTGCAAACGTGTCATCAGCCGTGTCGGCATCCTCTCAGACAGGATTTCGCTTCCTTGAAGATCATGATTCGCAAAGTGAGACGTCGCCGGGAGAGTCTTGCGCTGAGAAACCTCAGACATCAGAACCGCAATCAGTTGAACATCAATCAGCTGAACTTCAATCAGCAGAGCCAAATCCTCAAGTCCATGTGCAGGAATTTAAAACTTCGCTTCGTCTATCAAATGAAGCCATAACAGAGCTTAGGCGAGCCCAAGAAATTCGTGGCACTTGTGATCTAGCGACGACGACTGAAAAGTTGAGTCACTTTTACACGAGCCGCAAAGATCCTCTTAAGGCAAAACCTAAAAAGGACGTCGAAGTGTGTACTGGTCAGGGCCGCGCAAATTCAGAATCCTCAGTTTTTACATCAACGGTTCAGGGGGCACCTGCTTCGGAATTAACGGTATTGGAATCAACCGCTTCAGAATTAGCTCCTTCGGGATCAGTTATTCCAGAGCCAACTGCGGCGAAATACTGCAGCCACTGGATCAATCGGTTGGGTCCCTTTCTGAGGCCGGGGCCATACTGAACGCAAGGCACAAGGATAAAGATTTGGCGACTACATTAAGGTTTTATCGCCAGCGAACCAAGCAGTGGTTTGGCGTAACTGTTTCCGCAGGTCCTTAAAGCCATTAGGATGCCTTATTCGCCGTCCCAAAATCAATGAGTGGCGGCTGGCGAATCTTGCCGGCTAGATGCAAACGTTTTACTGGTAAAAAATCCTTCCAAAAATCGAAATGAAGGCCGATTGTATGGCCATTCCCGGCAGTAGACGGACTCTGCAAAGTATCCAGATCTTACATACTTCCTATTGGGCCGCGATGAGAGACTATTAGGGAGACTGCTCTGAAATTTTTGCTTTAATTAAGTGTCTCATTGACAGCGAATTAGGTTTTCTGGATTTATTTCACAGCGATCAATATCAAAACTTGTAAACGTATCGATTTTACCGCCAAATCTTAGTCCATACAAATCATGTGCTCCTCTAATATTAGCGCCTTGCAAACTTGTTTTGGTAGGTATAGGCGCGTTGTAAGGAGGAAAACCTACGTTCTCAAGGTTAGCGCCACGGAACGACACTGCCTCAAAGTTCCCTGCTCCCAAGAGAAATTGATTGCTAAAGTCGACGCATTCACCATTCAAAGACAAAGAAACTTCTTCAGGCGTTTTGACATTGTAGCCCTCCATTCGATTCGAGTTTAGGCATTTACCGACGGAGGGATCGTATCAAAACTCATTCGCTGTTTCACTCTTTCGGCAGCGTTTCCATTCAAGTTTGTAGTGATAACCAAACGTTCTCTCTGGAGATAAACCCAAGTAACTCATGTCAAAGGTTTCGCCGGTGTCGAGATCACCTGTAATTATGTGAAACGACGGCCAATTGTTAAATCGGGTTTGACCGCAACGAGACCATTCAAATTCTAGTGGATTAGATCTCTCTATAGTATGTTCAAAAAAACCTTCCTGATGCTGGAACTTATGTTCTCCAAATGCTCCACTAACTCGCACGTTGCGGGGCCCATTAAATCTTGAGTATCCCTTGATCTTTTCAGAGATGATTGCAAAAGACCACCCTTCAACGCCACCAAAATCAATGTTTGCATGATTCCACGTGACCCTTTGACCGCGAGGGACGAAATAGTGTTCAAACTGTAGGTGCAAACTATCGTCAACGAGCTCGATTGCAGCAGTACCAAGGCCCGCGCTCGGTGTCACTACGGCTTCGAGCTCGGGTGGCGAAGATTGTGCTAACCCAACGCATGGTGTCATCACACCGGCAAAAACCAATGCAGGCAAGGCCATTGTCAGTGAACAAAAGTATCTCATCGAATCCTCCCCAGATAAAAATCGCTTGCTATGTTTAGCGAGCGAGAGCCTAAATTGAAAGACACTCATCACCTTCACTTATAGCAGGCGAGAACATGTGGCACAACGCGCCAAAGCGACATAATAGTTGTGCCATTATCCCGTAAACCCTGCTGCTTCAAGCAGATCCCATACGCTCGTTGAGCTTCGCATAACTCATTTGGGATGACAAGATCAAAGTGCCATTATACTATAAAACTCCGGTGCGTCGTGCAGATCTCCGACGACTCACTTCGTTCGTCTGGGGATGACTTCGCCAGGCGTCGCGCTGGCAATGACATGAGAGTGGCCAACAGGCGCGATAATGGCCAATATCGCTAGGTCAGTGCGCTATCCGCAAAATTGATTATTTGCTACTTCCAACGATTTGAGAAACATCATCTTGGCTAAGACCTTTTTGTGGGTCGGTCCAGTAAAAATGGTGCTCGAAGCCTTGAAGCCTCATGTCATCTAAAACTAGGTAGTCCTCGATATCAGCCGCTTCAAGCCATTTCGTAATTTCTTCCTCCCGACAATCGCAATCGGGTGTGACGTCAGATACCAATGAAGCAAAGGCAAATTCTTCAGTACTCAAAAGGCGTCTTAAATCTTCGACAGTTCGATTTTTCTTCCAGGAAGAAGAAACTACAATTTGATCAAATTTGATCGTTTCAACCAGCGAATTAAGGGAAGCGATATTTTTTGGATCAAAAACTTTGTCCCCGCTGGGATGATTTTTCTGATGCCTG
>JBIKKO010000119.1:0-10590 GCA_044360315.1 Oligoflexales bacterium | reverse complement strand
CTGGCCGCGGCTCAGGTGCAGGATCGTTGGTTGCATATGCCCTCCGCATCACAGATCTAGACCCCCTTCGGTTTAATCTCTTGTTTGAGCGCTTTTTGAATCCAGAGCGTATCAGCATGCCTGACTTCGACGTCGACTTTTGTCAGGATCGACGCGGCGAAGTCATTGACTACGTCACAAATAAATATGGGACTCAAAACGTTGCCCAAATAGCCACGTTTGGCAAAATGAAGGCCAAGCAGGCTATTCGCGACGTAGCACGAGTCATGGAGATCTCCTATGGCCGAGCTGATAAGATCGCAAAGCTAATTCCTGCAAAGGTCACTGACGATAAAGGTGAAGAGGTTGAGGCAACGATCCCGCTCGCCATGAAGGCGGAACCACGTCTCGTCGAAGAAGCTGAAAAAGACTCGGCCATAAAGGAAATCTTAGATATCACGGCGCAGCTTGAGGGACTTAACCGTCAAACTGGTATGCACGCCGCAGGTGTCGTGATGTCAGATGGCCCGATGACCGATTATCTTCCGGTTTTCACGACGGAAGAAGGTGGCCTCATCACCCAATATGAAATGAAAAATGCTGAAAAGGTCGGCCTTGTCAAATTTGACTTTCTTGGTTTAAAGACCCTCACCGTGATTGAGCATGCTATCAAACTGATAAGAGCTCAAGCCGATCCAAATTTTAACATCGCTGATATCAACCTTGAAGATCAAGAGGTCTACAAAGACATCTCGGAAGCTCACACGACAGCTGTCTTCCAGCTCGAAGGTGACGGCATGAAACAGCTGGTTGCCAAGCTAAAACCGAGTCGATTTGAGGACATTATTGCGTTGGTGGCATTGTTTCGTCCTGGCCCCCTGGGATCAGGGATGGTTGAAGACTTCGTTGAACGTAAGCATGGCCGTCAAGAGATTGTCTATCCGTTGCCGCAACTAGAAGACATCCTAAAGGAAACATACGGTGTCATCCTCTACCAAGAACAGGTTCAAAAGACGGCAGTCATCCTTGCCAACTATACCCCAGGCGAAGCCGACATGCTGCGGCGCGCGATGGGGAAGAAAATAAAATCCGAAATGGATGCCCAGCGCGTTCGTTTTCTCGATGGAGCTCGACAAAACAACCTAGACGCCGACAAGGCAGGCCAAATTTTCGATTTAATGGCAAAGTTTGCCGAGTACGGCTTTAACAAATCCCACTCTGCAGCCTACGGACTAATTGCCTATCAGACCGCTTACCTGAAAACAAAATATCCAGAGCTTTTCATGGCAGCCATCATGACCTGTGACCTGGACAACACCGATAAAGTTGTCAATTACGCCCTCGACTGTCTTCGCATGAAGATGACCGTCTTACCGCCAGACGTGAACTTCAGTGACCTAGATTTTACCGTGCCAAAGCCCGCCACCATTCGCTGGGGACTTGCTGCTATCAAAGGCATCGGGGCCAGCGCCGTGCGGCCCCTGATCGCCGAGCGCCGTGATAATGGACCATTCAAAAGCTTATTTGACATGGCACGCCGCGTGAATCTCCATGCTGATGTCGGCAAAAAGACTATGGAACTTTTAATAAAGACTGGGGCACTCGATCAGTTTGGGCTCACAAGAGAACACATGATTGGCGTCATTGGTGACGTTATAAAATATAGCGAAACCCACTTTACTGCAAAGAAACAGGGACAACGCTCCCTATTTGACTTTGGCGATGATCATGATCAACAAGACTCTGCAGAAAGTCAGGACGCTCATCCTGCTTGGCTTGGAACATTTGGCCGGCAGTGGCCCATTACACTTGAAAGTTTAGAAGAGGAGCGAAAGCTCACTGGTATTTATTTAACGGGTCATCCCATTGACTTTTACAAAGCCGACTGCAAACGCTTTAGCAAAACTACATTAGCAGATGCGCCAAAATTGGCTTCACCTAACGGCAAAGATAAGATTCACTTAATTGCGATTTTTCAAAGCGGCAGTATAGGCATCAGCAAAAAAGATCAAAAACCTAGAGCCTTCGTAACCATTGAAGACCGCACAGCCATCATCGAGGCCATGATGTTTGAACTTGACATCCCCGCGGCTTTTCCAACACCTGGTACGCCCGTCTGGATTCAAGGATCAATCCGCAAGCTACCCGACGGAACAACCACGCGTATGAAGGTTGACCGTATCTTGACTCTCGAAGAAGTGCGTCAGCAATCTGTTAAGTCGTATACAATCAGCGTCGATATCCGCCAAGGAGCTAGCGCTAAACCTGAAGTCATGGAGGGCCTAAAATCTCTGGCTTCTCTTGCAGACAAAAATGCTGGACCAACTCGCTTACGCATCGAGCTTCAATACCCTCACTCGACAGTCGTGATGAACGCGTCCCGTTCAATTGAGTTAACCAACGAATTCCTAAGAGCTGTCCAAACAAACGGCCTGCTCGGCCGTTACGAATAAGACGGCTCGTTATGGTAAAGTCCCTCTCACTCAGTGTCGGAAAATGTTGGCAAACGCCAGACGGCGTCCTCGTCTTTCAGGCAAGCACGTTTGATGGCCAACAGCGACGCAAGGGCTTTCTGGAACTTTCATCGCGTCCCGCCGAGGAACCCGTTCAATTTAAGTTAACAAAAAACCCTTCCATCGTGCCCCATGGCGGTGTGGCGATGCTGATTCGAAAACACTTGAGTAGCGGAAGCCTTGTTGCGCTTGCTATTAATGACCAGATCCCGCCAGGTCAAAGCTTGCGTCTGACCATGCAGGGAAAAGCTGCGAACGCTGACCCATCACAAATTCTTATTGTCATTGAACGCCACTCTTCGTGTGAAATTGTTGTGATTAAGGATGGCATGAGCCTTGCTCGATTTAAACAAGGCTCTCAGTACACCATGACAAAAAAGGCTTTGCCCGTTCACATAGAGCCGGAAGACCTCCCGCAAGAAGGATTTCAGCGCTGGCTCCACACCCTTGTCTATGAAGACCATCAAAGCTCAAATGCAGCATCCGATGAACAAATTACGGAGTCTCTTGCACCCTATCAGCGGGAGGCTCGTGACCGGTTGAACCGAAGACTAAGGACTCTTAAAAAGACCTATATCGAAGAGCAGAAAAAGCTACCGCTACCAGACCCATTACAGTCGTTAAAGCGCAACGCCGATCTTTTGCAACGTTATCTATGGATGGTTCAGCCCGAGTCTTTTGCTCTTGAACTCGATGCCGCCCTTACCGGAGACAAAGCCGTTCAGATACCATTAGATCCCGATCTATCGCCTGGTGAAAATCTAGAAACATTGTACAAAAATCTGAAAAAACTCGAGCGCGCAATCTCCATGGGACAACCGCGGCTTGACGCCATGAAAGCGCAGATCCAGTCCTTTGAACACGGACTCCAGACACTCCGAGAAAAACCTCTCACCATCAACCAAGTCCAAGACATTATCAAAAACCTAGGGCTTACCCGTGATAATACAGCCCGTAAAATCATCATCCATCATCAGAGTCAACGTAAGAGTCAAACCCAGCAGCCCACCGTGGGGCGTCTTTTCAGAGCATCGTCTGGCGATAAAATATTGTTAGGCCGCAACGCTACCGAAAGTGATGCCATAGTCAAGTCCGCCAAATCAGAGGATTGGTGGCTTCACGTGGCTGGGGGCGGTCACGGCAGCCACGTGATTATTCCTGGGCAGAAGCATCGTGATACACTACCCACAGCACTCCTGCGTGAAGCCGCAATCCTCGCGTTGCATTTTTCAGATCGAAGTGGGTCGCGAGAGGGCGAAGTTTATATCAGCAGGCGACGTAATCTTAAAAAAAGAAAAGGGATGGCGCCTGGGCTCTGGCAAATTCAAAAGGCCGAAACGGTCATGATTCGCTACTCTGCCGAAGAACTAAGTGCAATATTTTCAGCTTAAACTCAAAGAATTGGTAGTAAGTTTAATGACGACAGCCTCAAACCATAGCATCCTTAAGCATGAGTGCCACCTCCACCTTTATGGCTGTCTTGACGCCAAATCCTGCTGGCCAGTGGTTGAGGCCCGTGCGAACGCTCATCCATCAAGATTCCAATGGTTTCTGGCTGAGTACGAGCGCATGACGGGTATCCAGTTAGACCCGAAACGTCGATGGTTTCATCCAGACGGATTCTCCTCCTTTCAAGAAATTTTTGTCTGTGATCGATCGGTGCCGTTTGATTTGTTTCAAGCTAAGTTCAATCTTCTAATTGCCCTATTCCCGCCTGATGCCAAGGACCTGTGGTTAGCGGATGTGGTGTTTAAGGCACACGCGACCACTGGCGGTTACAAGGAGTATCGTACGTTTTTACCTTTGTATTTGCCGTCACCCGAACGCGCCAACTACCTGCGTGGTCTTTTAGACTTAGCACGGCTCTACGAAAGCTCTCACTATCACCCACGGATTGCCATATCACTGTTGCGATCAGATCGGGAGATGTGGGAAGGTTATCACTTCCTACGCAAGTTTATGCGAGACAATCCGGATGTTTCCAGCATGATCACTGGAATTGATTTCTGTGGAAACGAACGAGGCCATCCACCCAGTGCTAAATTTGAATTTTTTCGGCAAGTCCTGCTAGACAATCAAACTCAACAACGCCTTGACATCCTTTATCACGTCGGCGAGATGTGGCAAGATGTGAGTATAGCGTCAGCCGCCCGCTGGTGTGTTGAGGCTGCCGTTCTCGGAGCTCGCCGGCTTGGACATGCCACGGCACTCGGCATGGGTCTTTCATCATTAGTGGGGGGGCGTATCCACGAAGTTGAGTCTCAAACGGCGGAGCATCTTGCATGGATCCGCAATAACTTAGGTGCGTTACAGAATTTTGGCTTTGGTCCGAGCGACTATGCGTGGATCAAAGATCGAGCGGATGCCAACCTGGAAAATGGTTATGTCGCTTGGGTTTACGATCACGACCTGATTGAACACACAACCAGGTTTCAGACTGCGGCTATGGGTATGATTAAAACGACAAATCCCGTTATCGAATGCTGCCCCACATCAAACATCAGAATTGGCCAACTAAAGGATGCCAACCAGCACCCCCTGCTGACGTTTTTAAATCAGGGCTTAGAGGTGGTTGTCGCAACAGATGACCCTGGGGTGTTTGACATTACGCTTGCATCTGAGGAGTCTCTTCTTAGGCGGGATTTTTTCCTCGACACGAAAACCCTACAGCGTATGGATGATGTAGCCGGTAACTTGCTTACGCGCTAAGGTCTGGAACTCTCGCTGCAACGGCCCAGGGCTTGAGCCAACTGCAAGCCTCACGCTAGTCTAGGGTAGGTCTTTTGTCCCACAACGTATCACTTGTCAGCAGGTGACCATTATTTTGCAAATGGTCTCTTAAATTTTTGGAGCCTTCATCCACAAGGGGCCACATACGTTTAATCTCTAGTTTCACCTGATCAACGCCAATGTCTTGCATGGTTAAGCCTTGGATCGAGCGATGCCGACTGGTGCAAGGACACCAGCTTTGGGCCCTGGTTGGACCGTGCAATTGCAGACTTGGCGTATTCACGGCAACAGCCACGTGACTAGGCCCGTTACTGTTACCAATAAATAAATCACAAGCCGCTGTAAAACCAGCTAATTCACGAAACGTTGTTTTGGGCATCAATAGACCGGCCCCACCTGCAAGTTCGTGAACGCGCACAACCTCTTCCTGCTCGCCAGGTCCCCACGACCAGATGACAGAGGCATTTTCCGAAGTCTCAAGCCACACTGCAAGATCAGCCCAAGCCTCCATCGACCATTTGCGTTCGGCGCGGCGGTGTGTTGGACTCAGTATCACCCGACGTTTACTTTGCGCCATGCGCGGATTTGCTGCCATAAATTCGTGAATCACCAAGTTGTCGCGCTCTTCCCATGGCAGCATCAGTCTTACATCCTGCCCAACGATTCCCACGGCCTCCAACAAATGGAATTTTTCACGCACGATATAGTCATCTCCGCTTCCGCGCGCCACAACCTGAGAATAAAACGAGCGTCGGTTCGTATCAAAGGCGATTTTGGTATTTGCCCGGATCAACTTTGTCATCACTGCACTTCGTGGGGTAGCCATAAAGTCGATCACCACGTCATATTTAGTCTTAAATAACACGTTCGCAAATTTTAAAGCTGCAACAACTCCCGTTTGCGGGGCTACAAGATGATGATTCACCAAGTGATTACCAGGAATAATGAGGCGACCCATCGGGTACGTCATCACGTCGACCTCAATCGAAGGATCGTGGTTTTTAATGGCGCGAATCACAGGGGTCGTCAAAAGAATATCACCCAGCTGCCTTAACTGAATAACTAAAAACTTTCGCCGGGACTGTTGCATCAATACCCTTTCATGAAATATGAGACCCGATTCTATCATAGCTAGCGGCGTAGTCAGGGATCGAAACCCAAGTAAGTTAAGCCTTTATTTATTAGGAGCGTTCGTCATCACGTCCAAGGACTCCAGCTTCAAAATCCGCATAAGCCTGCTTAATCTCTTCTTCCGTGTTCATCACAAAAGGTCCCATGCCAACCACTGGCTCAAGGAAAGGCTCGCCGCCGAGAAAAAGAAGCCTCGCGGGTTTTTTGGCTTCTAATGTAATCACTGTACCTTGGGGCCCTGGAACCTTTGACTATGCATCTCTTCGTGAAGAACACCAGCTCCAGCCGTCATCCACTGGACATCCCCAGGACCAATGATACCGGAATTTCCAGATGAGTCTCGATGCTCAACCTCACCGTTGTCTACAATGGTCACTGTTTCAAAACCTCGATGCGGATGCTCGCCCACGCCCCGCTTTTGCGGCGAGGGTGGGAAATCATAAGGTCCTGCGTAGTCTAGCAATAAAAAAGGAGAGATGGATTGACCTAAGTCGTGATAGCCAAACATATTGCGAACAGGAAAACCATTACCGACCCAGTGCTGACTCCTCGGCTTATGTACGCTAAGCACTTGTTTCAAAACTCAGCCCCCATGAGCTAGCGGTAAACCGTCCAGAACCTAAACCCTAATTACTATGAAGGACTTTATTTGGCAGCAGACTTACGCAAGGACTCAAACAAAGCCTCTGTAGAGCCAGATCCTTCCTTAAAACCACTTTGTTTTTTTATGACTTTACCAGAAGCGTCCACAACGAGAGTCATCGGAAAACTGTCGACTCCGAGGCTATCTGCAAGCTTAAAACTATCGTCATAAAAAAGGTGTTCAACCATGGCTGGGTTTGTCTTAAACTCCCGCTGCATCCACTCTTTTGCTTTCCCGCTATCCTTATCTAAACTAACGTACACCACACGCGCTTCACTCGGAACGTTTTTCATCTCGGCTGCCATTTCCTTCAACTCAACCTTACAGGCATCACACCATGTTGCCCAAAAATTTATGAGTGTCGGCTTACCAGACCAAGGCTCAGTCACTTTACCATCGTCACCTTTGACACCAATTTTAGGCAAGATGTCACCCACATTAACCGCCCAAGCAGAGGCCGAAATAAGCGTTGCAGCGATGGATACAAAACCATGTAACAAAGTCCGTCTCATCAAACCCCCTTATTTTTTATTATTTACCGATTGACTGCTCTTCGTCGAACAATTTTTTTAAAGCATCCCTTGCACCATGGTCATCAGGCAAACTTCGCCAACTGCCTAAGACTTTGCCTTCTCTGTCATATAACACGGTTCGCGGTTCACTTGATCCAAACTTAGCGCGCACCCAACCTTGGTACCATCCTGAGGCTGCAAGACCATTGGCCGGGGGATCCAGTTCAACAGATAACGGCATCGAATATTTTTTAGCTGACCATCCCTCACTTCCTGCAATGAGACCGGCAAGGTATTCTGACGCCTCCACACCAGAATCAAGGCGATCGGTTTCAAGGGCTATGACCTTACAAAAGCTAGGGTTTGCCGCACAAAACCTGTAGGGCGAGTCCTTCTCAGCATGCCATTTTTCAAGTTTTTCCAGGCAGCTGGAACAAAAGGTATTCCAAAATAGCATTAATGTATATTTAGCCTGACCCCGCACCTGATCGAATGTTAGAGATTGGTCTTGGGCACCCTCTTGTCCTGGTTTGTCATTCAACAAGATGCCAAATTGTGGGCCTGGAGCCCTTGTTGTCAGACGGTTGTTTTCCATTCCTGTTGCCAATGAGTCTCCGACTGCACCCTCCCGGGAAAACACCAACCGCCCCAAACTGTCAAAGACCATCGTCAACGGGCCTTGCACATCCGGAAGCTTCACCCGACCAGAGCCAGCAGACACCGGCTTATATCCCCAAGAAAAGTGATCGGCAAAAACGTCATAAAACTCTTGTCCGCCGAGCAATCGAGATCCATCCTGGCACGAGTCGTTGCTGTCAACGGCAAGTTCTCGAAACTGGCAATTCATCTGATACCTGGACTCGCATTCGGCCTGCCAAGTTTTAAGAGCAGCTTGAGCATCCAAACAACCAGCCTGATCAACGCACACACCATTGTAGACAAGGACCGCGCGTAGTCCATCTGTGACAGAGGGAAACTGAGCACCCAAGCTCACAACTTCATTGCTGTTACAGGCCATCACCGGAATCTCGTCAAAGCGATTAGAGACTTCTTTAGCGAGCAATGGTATCGCTATTGTTCCAACAGTTTCCGGAGGATCAACAGGAGGAGGCTCGGGAACTGCCGTCTCATCGATCGTGGTTGCAATCTTTCTTAAGATCTCATCTGCCGGAATCTTTTCTTTACTTGAGATCCGCCACAATAAGCCTTGCCTTGAGAGCATAACCGTCAGCGGCACGCCATAGGATTCTCCGGCAGGCTGGAAAAACTTCATCATCGCTTTTTCTTTCACTGGGCCAGGATCGAACCACGCCACGTGAGACAAACCCTCATCTTCACTGATAGCCAACAGTTCTTGTCGGTCGACGGATACGTCGGTATAGACGCCAATCACTTCAACTTGGCCTAAAGCCTTAGGTCCGAGCCGAAGGTATTGATCTTTTACAAGGTTAGCCTCAAAGTACCTGGACTTATCCAAACAGGCTCCGCAAGACTTGCTACCAAAGGTTAACACCAGCCAATTTAGACCCTTTGTTTCCATGTAGGCTGCAAGATTAACAGGACTGTCGTCGGCTAGTTGACGAAGATTAACTTCAGATAAATTGATAGGAATTGCGACGCCTTTAGGCTGATTAATCTTGACCTCTCGCGGAAGCTTTGCAGCGCAATGGGCAAGTCCTGCTGCCGCGGCTATCAAGTAGCCGACCAATCTAAGCCGGTTCATATTAGCCCCCACAAGTTGGGCAAGACGTTGACGACTGAGATCCAAATTCGGCGAGTCGTTCCGAGGATCTCTTTGTTTGACCAAAGGGCCCCTTTAGCACCTCCACACTTGCGTCCTCCATGGTGGGATGGAGTAGATACTCTTTTTCATAAGGTTTGATCGATCGACAACTGCTAAGAATTATCAAGATTGAACCAATCCCCCACATCAGCCTTAATGCCAAACTCTGGGTACACACTTTAAGACTCATGAACAGGCTCCTTTCGTCTTGAACAACATAACAATCAAAATCTTTCTTCTTAGGACCAGCTAAAACCAAGTGACCACACCCGAGATAGGTCCTCAAATCCTAGGCACACCATCTAAAACTTAACAGCAGCCCCCAGTTCCATGGTCGTGGCAGAGCCTGCGTCATTTTGAATGTATCGGTTAACCGCAAGATCTGCAGTTAAGGACTTAATGGCGCCCCCCACCAGGCCACCAGTCATTTCTTTCGACACAGCCGCCGAGTAGCTATCGGCACCAAACACCAGATGATCAGCGTAGGCGCGCTTGTACTCATCCTCTCGCGCATAACGATAGCCCAAACGTCCGTTAACGTTACCAGGCAAAGATTGGAGGTAGGCGATACTAAACTGGGTACCAACCAATTCCCCATTGCTCGTGTTGGTTGAAATTTGACCCAAATTAATAACACGCGCCGCCTCTCCATGAACAGCGCATTCACAGCCTGGGAAAAACTGACGTATCCCACCAGCATATGCATGCAGAACCGGACGATTAGTCGACACAACCCGGTTGTAATCGGCCGTTACAATGGTCGTTGGGTTCATAATAGCCTTGATCGAGACACCGCCAACGTCGGTGATAACCCGTGAACCCAGATTCACTGTCACACCATCAGTATCTAGAAAAGACTGCTCGGGTCGCTTTTGAATAATCTTTTGTCCTTGAACACCAAACCGAAGTTGATCACCAAAAAACCACTGACCGATGGCTAAACGCCCACCTGAAGATGCCGATACGGTATCCCCAAACGACGACCCGGAAAGTGACACCTCTGTTCGCTTCAGTAAAACAAGATCAAACCCGCCCGCGACCGTGCGATCGTTTTTCCGTCCTGATTTAAAATTTTCCTTAATATATTTGTCATTCTCGACTGCCTCGCCTCGATAACGAGCGAACTCCGATACGGCAGATATGTTTACACTGGTTTCAAGATCGCCACCGCGTAGTGTTGGGCCGTCTGCTTTTCCTGCCAGTTTAAACAGAGTGCGCGTTTCTCCCAACGACGCAGAGTATCCACCAACACGCTGCGATAGCTCACTAGCTGCCTCCAGAGGGCAAGCACACGTGAGG
>JBIKKO010000280.1:0-3368 GCA_044360315.1 Oligoflexales bacterium | reverse complement strand
TGGAATTATCACCCACATGAACCATGAAATTGATTACGACCGCGATTCATCAAAACTACCAAGCGGAATTGAGCTTGCTTATGATGGGATGGAATTATCTGTTAACTAATCTGATGTTACCCGTCAAAAATGTACACGAGCCGCCATCCCACTGAACCTATCTCCAACAACTTACGGCCCTTCAACAAACCCCTACCAGAACATCCCCGCAACCAGCTGAACTAAGGACTTGGTGGGGTTGCACAAATCGTGGTTTTTTTGACTGCTGTATTTTAAACGGCCCGCGCAGCGCGCCCGAGTGATTATTATCTAGCAAAACTATGCCGCGATGCGGGGCAACCAAGCGGCCACAGTACTCCAAATTGGTATGTGTACCAACTTCCGCGCGGTCAGTGCCACTGAACTTAACGTGTCTGCATGTCGGACATGGGCATAAAAATCGTCAACCAACTTTTTTTGCCAAAAGTGAAAAATGTCTATTGCTACTACATAATCAGGCCTCATCCTGAGGCTTGCCATAATTTATCCTGCCAAAGGTCGTGTAAAAAATTTTGCCACGGATAGATTTTGATTCCGTCACTCGTAACGCGAATTTCAGGGTCTAAAGAGACGACAAAGTATTCAGCAATTTTTCCCTCTTCTTTCAGCGCACGTATTCCTTTTAGATGCTTATCCATGACCTGATTAACACCTTTAATTTCAACCGCTACTTTTCCATCAATAATGAGATCAACCTCGAATTGAGACGTCGATCGCCAGTAATTCAAGCTCATTCGTTTACGAAAATAGGAATTAAAGGCTCTGACTTCCATGATGATAAAATGCTCGAAAGCTCCACCGAATGAATCTGTTTTCGGGCTTATATTTTCAATATCGCAAATGCGATTTCGTACTCCAATATCAAACAGATAATATTTCTCACGGGTAATCGCTTTACGCTGAGTCGTTTTGGTGTACGCTGGAAGTGCAAATCCAACAAGAGTATCCGTCAGGATTTGAAAATAGTTTTTGATTGTATTTTGACTCAGTCCACAGTCGCTGGCGAATGATTGAAGATTGACCTCTTGGCCGTTCGATTTGGCGGCGATTGTCAAAAATTCGGAAAATGCTTCGATGTTGCGTGTTAGAGATTCAGCTAGAATTTCGTCTTGAAGGTAGTTTCCGACATAGGCATCCAATTCCTCCAACCAATGATCACTTTGATAGGCTACGGGAAGTCCACCTCGCGTGAGGTACTGATTTAGGTCAAAATCACTGATTTCATGCGACGTCAAAGGCATGAGTTCGGCGGTCCACGCCCTTCCTGCTAATAAATTAGCGGCTCCTCGTCGGAGCTTTCGTGCGCTGCTTCCAGTAAGCAGAAATGTCTTACGTTTGCTTTCAATCTGCCTATGAACCTCGTCTAGGAGGCTTGGGATTTTTTGAATTTCATCGATGACAATTGGACCTTTGCCAGTGCCTTGACCAATCAACGATGGGTCAGCCAAGAGCCTTCTAAAAGTGGCACGATCAAGAAGGTCGAAGACTTTTGCATCCGGCAAGGAGCTCTTGATGAGGGTACTTTTGCCAGTCGCTCGCGGCCCAAAGAGGAAAAAACTCTTTTTGGCAAGTAGCTCCTTTAATTTAAGTGTCCGTTTATACAAGGTTTATTAGCTCCCTCAACTCTATTGCATGTTTTCATGATATTATGCAATAGAGTTGCGGTCAATGGTCCAATCAGTTTTTATCCCAAATAATGCAGTTGATTTTCTATTTTCTTGCAAAGCTTCGCCAGGCAGCATTTTGACGCCGCTTAATTCTCGTCCTTCATTTGCATCATAGGTTTGCTGTCAGCAGCTGTTTGTTAAATTTTTTCGGTTTCAAGTACCTGGCGGTGCATTGGGCGTTCCAAATGCATTGCCTTTGGAGAAGTATAGTAGGTAACATAGGATAGTTTACAATTCGCTAAAAAAGGAGGCGACAGTCGCTCGATCCTTTTTTGTTTCACGTATGGATTTTTTCACCTTGGACCGTAGCTCCAATTTATCTTTCGCGGCGGAGGCATTCAATTTCTTTGTTTTAACGTACCGCCATGACTTCTCTGTTGGGTTGAGTTCTGGGGAGTATGCAGGCAGGATCTCCAAACGAAGCCAAGCTTCATTTTCACGGGAGAATTTCTTTACAATTTTAGCAGTGTGAGTTGGAGCGCAGTCGACGATTAATAGAATGAATCGTCCTGGAAATTCACGATGGATTTTTCGTAAAAACCGCAAAAAAACTCGCGCGTCAAAACCCTTTCATCACTCCTTCTTTACTGCCATACCGAGTGATCACGGTTGAATCAAATGACAAAACTTCATCGATAAACGAGGATTGAGGAATAACTTTCCTAAACAAGAAATGCCAAAGCCTATCGGCAAAGAACTCTGTAGACTCCAGTGATTCAAATCGATTGAAAAAACGTGTAACTGCTGTAATCGATTTCGGCATTTTCTTCACACCAAATGCCTGTTCATAAATCTCAGTGGAATCCCCAAGGAAAGCGGCATGCGTATATCGAAACCCGCCCGCGGCTACCGTCAATCCTAACTTTAAAATCTTGGAATATCGGATCAGCATCGAAGCCCTGATAGTCCATGCCTCAATTTTGATGAGACACCCTTGGGCCGCCATCACAAATATTTGCAGATAAGTTCAAATCTGGCTATCATATATTTACCTGGTTAGAAGATAGAACAAGGCTGGGGGCAACTCAAGCGCTGACAAGCGCTTAGAAAGCGTAACTGATATCGGTTTAAAGTTGTGTGCGGTAGCGTAGGTGACGAAGCTAAAGTGCATTGTAGGCCATAAGCGGTAACCCCCGGAAGACCGAGAGCATAGCCCTCGAATTGTGGGATCAGGTTACACTTTGGTTTGATGTTGCGTTCCGACTGAGTCAAAACATCGCTAAGTCAGGCCAGGGGGTATCCCATATGCGAGCTCGTGTTATCATTGGTTTCAGCGTTGCATTTGCAATTGTATTGGCCAGCACCACATGTATGCCTCGTCGCCCGTCTAGCCGGGTTAAGGACATGGAAGCAGGCCATGACAAGGCTCGCTGGCTGGCCAAGACCGTGCGTGTATTGCATTACCGTCGTGAGCTTCAGGATTTGCCTAATTATCAAGACCTTCTGAATAAATCTCGTGCTGACGCTGTTGATGCGCTAATGGCGGATCCTTTATTCGCAGACTCTGTCCTTGATTTCGGACTTTTTTTTCTCGGATTTCAACCGGAAGCTCTTCGTCAAGACGATGAGCTTCGCACGTATAACCTTAACGACTTTGCGATTGGGGGGTTTCCACAAGCCATCCACGCTGCACAGGAAGTCGCGTCGGGCGGAGATTTTTTT
>JBIKKO010000279.1:0-3392 GCA_044360315.1 Oligoflexales bacterium | reverse complement strand
GCTTCTGCGACGCCATGTTTACGGGCCAAAGCGGCAGTTGATTCTTCTTTGCGTAGCACTTTTAAAACTATTTCACGTCGTTCTGCTGGACTGACTTCTGATTTTCTACCCATAAAAATATCCCTCGAAATAGTGGGTCCGATTGTCAGGATTATACCTCAAATCCTCGCACAAGCGGATTCCCAATTTCCGTGGACGATACACTTTCAAGATAGCGTCATCAGTGACTCGATCGTCGATCGCCTAACAGGACCAAGCGACAAAATCACATTAACAGGGGAATCCTTCAGGAAGTCGAAAAAATCAGATTGACCCCCTGTGCCGAGTAGCGTAACACCATTAACTCAGCCGTCGCCCAAAGGGCTCCGGAGGGGTCAACCACCGCAAGCGGTGGGGTCAACATCGATGCAATACAGCAGCTGCTGTTACAATCCTATTTTTCAACTGGGATCTAGATGAGTTTCGCAGTATCCAGAATTTTGAGCGTATTAATCTGTTGTCAATGTTTTCCTTATTCTTTGGCGCTGGCAACTGAACAACGCTCATATGCAATGGCCGGACTTGAAGGTCCAGTACTGCACATACAAGCATTTGTTACAGCGATGTTTGGGTTTCGAGTTAACCGTTATGTGGATATTAATTTGTACGGCAGCGCTGGAGGTCAGTCCACGGACACCCCTGGGAGGGCTGGAATGACGATGAGGGGGACGATTTATGGCGTTCCTCTATCTGTGTATCCATTGGGTTTTAGAGAGGATTGGTTAAGAGGTAGCTTTTTTCGAGTCGGCCCTGCTTATCAAAAAATGTCCATAGAAAAGTGTGTTAACAACTGCGAGAAGGGTGAGATTCAAGACCACCAACAGTGGTTGGATTCTATCGAGGAAGACTCATGGAATGCTAGATCATACGGATTTGACGTCTCCGTTGGTTATAAACTAGAAATGGGGAATTTCATGGCTGAGTTCATTCCTGCGACATACTACAAATCTATTAAACGGAATGTGACCGGCCCTACTGATGGAAATGACATGGTAGAGTTACGAATTTTTACGTGGCGAGCGGGTTACATTTTTTAATTTTCTTTTCAAGAATTCATCAAACTACGTGTAGAATTTGCATTGAAATTAACCATCCCAACGTCTGAATCATCTTGGTTTCGTACGTTCGCCCGCCACGAATCTGGGGTTCGGCTACTTGCTTTTTTGGTGGAGGCTACGCCAAGATATACGAACCAAGGGTAGAGTACATTTGCGGATCGTATCAGTGGAAAAAGACGAAGATCAGGAATGATTGAAGCTGGTTCATGAATTTCTGACGACTCAGGGAGGTTTGTATGTCACCGTTTGCACTTGGGCATTTTTTAATCAAATTCGCGCTTTGCATTGGCTTGACGGGTGGGTTGATTGATTTAACAATTGACATGGGGAAATAGGCTGAGAATGCGACAAATGTAGGTTTAATAAACTTGAAACAGTTAAACGATAGCCTGACGAAGCATCGTAACTAAGCTTTCTGAATCTTAAAAATTTAGCCTTGCGTTTATAGTATAACTGTTATACAGTACACTATGCGTTTTAAATGGGATAAAAATAAAAGCAAGCTTCTAGAGCGTGATTGCCGTCGAGGTTTTAGCTTCGATAAGGTAGCGCAGCTCTTTGAGCACCCATACTTCCTTGATCAGAAAAATGACGATCCTGAGCAATTCCGCGCAATCGGGTTTGTAGACGACAAGATGATCACGCTTATTTTTGAGGTGCGAGAAGATGCTAAGGGAGAGTTTTATCATTTTGTAACCTACTGGCCATCAACAACCACCGAAAGGAAACTTTATGAGCAAGGGTAAAAAAAACGAAAAGCGGATCAAAGTTGATATCAAAGGTATCGAAAAGCGTGCATTGAAGGGTGAGGATGTAAACGAATATTTTAGCGGTGGTAAAATGATGTCGCCTTTGGCTGAACAAGTCCAAAGAGTCAACGTTGATTTTGGTATTGTCACACTGCAAGAGCTAGATTTCATTTCTGTCGAGTTGAATGTGAGTCGCCAGGCTGTGATCAAACTGTTTGTCCAACGTGAATTGGATCAACATTTTTTAGCCAAGAAGGCCCGAAAAGAAGCTTAAACATCGCAAAAAACCGGCGGATACAGGCGATGCAAGACTGGTGTAAATTTGATTTTTGCGAGATTTTTTGAAATGAAAAGAGCCTACACAACAAGTTCAATCAATAATCCAACTTCTAATTGCATTGAATTTTTAAGTCCCCGGATCGGTAAAAACTTTTCACTTCGCGTGATGGCTATAGTTGTAACGATTTTATGCTCAATAAATTTGAGCGAAGTAGGAGAGCCTAGACCTCTGAAAATTGCTGTCTTAAGGGAATACTTCTTTCCCTTATTTTGAACGCTCCTCTGTGGATTTGTTCTCTCCGATTTGCGAGACAAAGGCTTAGGTATCCTTGTTCTTTTTTAGTTTTATTGTCTGGGATTGGAGTATTTATTATTTCGCCCTTCGGATGGAGTTTGGCGACTGCTCTCTTATTATTTCATTGTTGGCTAATTTATGATCTGCTTCTGGGGAGGGAAGGACGATGAACCTGAGACCAGATTTGTTAAAGGAAGAAGCGTGTTTGGAAGGCTATCGCGACTTTGATTCCAATATTCGTCCATTGCCTAGAAACAATGATGGCTCTTTTGATGAGTCCAACTCTGCTTTCGTCAATAGCGATGTTGACGCTTTTCGACACGCTTATGTAAGTGCGATTTTTACTCACGAATATGGTTCTAATGTTGCCGAATTATTTGGGAGATTAAATGAGTTAACATCTATTTTCTCACCAGGTTCAAGTCCAGGCGAAAAGAATATGGATCTTTGGAATAATGCTGTTGGCCGAAGATATGGACTTAAGTATAAGGAAAAAAACTCTCTTCAAGAGGCATTGCGAGATGCTCTTGAAAGCGGCGAGATCATAATCCTTCCTAGCGATGTGAGAAAGTATGAGGGGGCCACTCATTTTAAACTAGACGAAAACAAACCAGTCATCGTTCTTGATGAGTCTAATTCTGGGCGCAATGAAGTTTTTTATGACATCGCTCAGAAGAAGACTTTAAATAGGTCAGAATTTATCTTGGCAATACGACAAGGCCATTACCTAGGTTATTTTGGCTATGTCCGGATCTCCCAACGTGAAATCGCTTAAATTATCCTAATTTACAGCCTCGACGGCTGCTTTTCTGCTGCGCGTTTTGAGTTGTAGATTTGTACACGGGAAAGATGGGCTATGGACAGTGGCATGGCTGACGTCGCCTATGGACGAATTATGGACGACGAAGAGATGACCCGGAGGCATCGGAGAAACAGCGTCGCCCACAATTCGCCCACAGCCAACTTGGAAAA
>JBIKKO010000020.1:0-31746 GCA_044360315.1 Oligoflexales bacterium | reverse complement strand
TCAAGACGAAATGCGTTTCGGCAATAAGACGCGGATCGCAGCGCTTTGGCAGCTATGTGGGACAAGGACTTCGACGCGAGTACAAAATGGATTTCAAAATCGCTACATCTATGGAGCGGTCAACCCAAAGTCTGGTCAACACATAGGCTTGGTGTTCTCGGAGTGTTCAGCGGCGGCCATGAATATTCATTTGAGCCTTATCAGCCAAGCGCTTGGTGCCAGATCCCATGCCATTTTAATCTTGGACCAAGCGCCATGGCATTCAAATGCTAAAAAGGAACACGTCGTTCCGAGTAACATCACGATTTTGGATCTGCAGCCATACAGCCCAGAACTAAATCCAGTAGAACGCTTGTGGCTCTGGCTAAAGGCACGACATCTTTCAAATCGAATCATCAAAAAAGGTGAAGACTTAATGGATATTGGATGTGAAATCTGGAATAGCTTGACCGCCGATGTTGTAAAATCAGTGTGTCATACTGGATACTTGGAACCGTTCACGAACTTATCGTAATCCGTATTATTTGCGTTTTTGTTTCAGACGATCAGTCCGGACAAATCTCTCAAGACTGCAGTTGGCAAGGTTAACTCGCAGCGAATGACTGATGGGCTTGCGCCTGCCTCGCATTCAAATGCAAAGACGGAACTCGTTATTCCAGACAACATCACGACTTTGGGTCTACCGCCATACAGTCCAGAACTAAATCCAGTGGAACGCTTGTCGCTGTGGAAATAACACCACCATCTTTCAAACCGGAACATTAAAAAAGGCGAAGACTTAGTGGCCCTTGGATGCCAAATTTGGAATTCGCTGACTCAGGATCTTGTTAAATCCGCTTGTCATACCGGATACTTGGAGCCGATCATGAGCTTTTCGTAATTCAAATATCAAGGAGCTTGCCAATCAGATTGATACCTCATCCGCCAGTCGCAGCCTCGACGGTTAGGCTAGCCGGCAAACCAGTCGCTGAGAATGTGAATCTGCCCCATCCCTGACAAGGTGCCTGAGCGGGGCTAATTATGATCTGTGGAACCCAGCGACTCACAGCTTAAACGACACACACTCAGCATCACTCACGCTAAACTGACCAGATATATATCCTCCCAATCTATCTGATTCCCCTACCCTCGGAGTTTCAACACGTACAGTGTAGTTCTTGAACGCATCTATCGAGTCAAAAGTCTCGACTTTAGATCCAACGCCACAAACTAATTCCAACGTGAACGGAAGCAGCTCATAGCTCACCTCATTCCAATCCCGGTCACGACGAACATACGTGTGCTCCACGTGAGTCCCGCGGATTTGGCGATCTTCGTGGATATACCACGACCTACATGTTAGCAAGCTCGCAGCGTTCAAAAATTCTCGTTCGATTACAGGTCTACCGCTAGCCCTGAGGCCGAGTTCGCTAACTGGCGTTACAACCGCATTGTACAGGCTATGGTAATTTTCGACCACCCTGCCACCGCTATTCGAGACGCACACGACTCTAGAGACAGACTGCGCCAACGCAGTAGAACTGAAAAAAAATAACAAAATTGAAACAGTATCCGCTTTCATCATGACTCTCCTTAAATTGTATCTCATTAGGATCCCCTACAGCCCCCGTCGAATAGGATATAAACCAGTAGATGTCAAGTAATACGGATTACTGGCCACGGGTGTCTCATCTAAATAGTTAATGATTTCTTTTGTTTAAGGCCATAAAATATTTTTTTTGGCATTTATATTTTTGAGGAGTCATTTGCAATGATGGGAAGCCTGGTCAAGGAAGACCTGGCCGTGTGCTTTGATGAAATCGAAGATCCACGGTTAGATCGTAGTAAAAAGTATACATTGAATGAGATTGTTTTTTTGGCAATTTTTGGTGCTCTGCTTGGGATTGAGAGCTGGCGTGGCTTGGAGCTTCTTGGGGAGGAGCGATTGTCTTTTTTAAGAAAATTTTTCCCCTATAAAGAAGGCATCCCTTCACATCAGACAATTGGCCGTGTTTTCTCAATTTTGCGACCAAAGTCATTTGAGGAGTTCTTTATGTCTTACTCATCTTTGCTTTGCGGTTCGAATAGCGGCAAACAAATAGCCATAGATGGCAAAACCCTACGAGGATCCTATGACAAGGCGTCTGCTAAGCAGGCTTTGCATCTACTCCATGCGCATGCGGTCGACTGTGGCATAACCTTGGGTCAGCTTGAAGTCGGCACCAAGACAAATGAAATTACAACTGTCCCGCAAATGATTGATGCACTTGATGTTGTGGGCGCAATGATTTCCGTCGATGCGTTAAATACGCAAAAAGAGATCGCAAAAAAAATTATCGACGCCAAGGCAGGCTACACACTGGCTCTGAAGGGCAATCATAAGAACTTAAACGAAGACGTTAAGCATATTTTTGATACTCAGAAGCCCGCCGACGCTTCTCATTTTGTTGAAACGGACAAAGGCCATGGCCGGATTACTGAAAGATGCTATGACGTCATTGAAGTAGATAAGACCAATTTTCAGCAAGCACCTGATTGGACTGGTCTACAAGCCGTTGGCAGAGTTCAAACTAAGGTATGGAAGAATGAAATTGAAACATCCGAAACAAGATTTTATCTGTTGAGCTATTGCGACATAAGTTTGTTTGCAAAAACAGCGCGCGGCCATTGGGCCGTAGAGTCATTACATTGGTCACTGGACGTCACTTATAGTGAAGATGCCTCGAGAAAAAGAAAAGACCACGCACCGCGAAACTATTCCCTCATTAGAAAGTTCGCACTTAACATGATTAAGACCGTCAAAGGCAAATTGAGCGTGCCTCTTGCTCACATAAAGGCAGCCGCGAACCCGGATTTTTTAACGACAATGTTGGTGAAATCTGGTTTCCAGCTAAGAGAGGCTCAATTTTGATGAGACAGCCGTGCCTTGAGCCCCAAGCACTTTAGGACTCAACTAGCAGCACTCTGAATCGCTGATTTGCCACCAAATTTGGCTCCAATTTGGTAAGAAACTGAAAAGTCTTGCAATTTAACGCCAGAGCCGTTAAATTGTAAATACTATGTATTATCAGAGACTTCAGCAACAAAAATTAATCAAATTAGGTCAAATGTACCCGGTGGTGCTTGTTACCGGACCACGACAGACAGGGAAGACGGAGCTCATCAAGAATGAGTTCCCTGGCCATCGATGGGTGCTCCTTGACAGCCCTCAATTGGTGTCACAAGCGAGAGAAGATCCGGAGCTTTTCTTGATCAATCGCCCGCCCCCGGTTTTTTTGGATGAGATTCAGCGAACCAAGGAGTTGTTCCTTCAAATCAAGTCGAGCGTGGATCTTAATAAACCAAAATCTGGATCTTATCTTTTGAGCGGATCGCAGCCGTTCAAGTTGATGGCCAATGTCAGCGAGTCACTCGCTGGACGCATCGGAATTCTAGAATTGCTGCCATTTACTCCTTCGGAGATGACTCAAAGAAGCGAGCGCGTGACAGATCTGGATACCTTATTGAGTGCGCCGCCGATTGGCTCCGCTGCCTCGTTACCTTATCCACCCAACGAATTTATGTTACGCGGGGGTCTTCCCGCAATGGCTTTGCGAGATATTAGCGAAGACGAGACCGCAGCTTCACAAAGACTGCGCGACTATGTATTGACGTTTGTAACCAAGGATGTCCGAGAAATTTCAGCCATTAAGGATCTCGGTAGATTTGAGAAATTTCTACGAACTCTGGCAATTTATTCTTCAAAAACCTTTAATTTGTCAGAAATTGGTCGTGACATTGGGTTGAGACAAAGCACTCTAGGCGACTGGCAATCTATATTGGAATCAAGCTATTTAATGTGGAAAATTCCAGGCTACTCAAAAAAATTGGGTAAACGCGAATCTAAAATACCAAAGGTAGTCCTTATCGATTGCGGTCTTCAGGCCAGCCTGTTGGGTTATGAACAATCGAGTCAAATCGACGTTAGTCCCCTGAAAGGTGCGATCTTCGAAACGGGCGTATTAAATGCGATTCGGTCGACCCTCGGACGCGACAAAAATGTATTTTATTGGCGGAAAAATGAAGACTGCGAAGTTGACTGCGTGATTGAGAATAAGTTTGACGATCCTGTCCCTATCGAAATTAAACACACTTCAAAGCCTAATGCTGATGATCTCAGAGGGCTTCGTGCTTTTATTGAGGCTTATCCACAAACGAGGCATGGAATTCTTATTACGCTGGCAGAAGAATGTTTTTGGTTGGATAAAAATATCCTGCATGTACCGTTCGGGATGCTGTAACCGTTAATGCGCTGTCCGGGCACGATCGACACACTTGACCTAACAATTTAAGTTAACATTCTGTGTCAATAGGATTGTCGATCTGATAGCTCAGGCGCGATTGAGGAATTTGCGCTTGATGCTTGTTGTTAACCACCACCCAAAAGTGAATTTTTCTAAACCATTGCCATAACTTGATCATTAATTAAGCGGTTCATCCAACCAGTTACCAATGGAGGTAAAGAGTGAATCATCGTGTTTTAAGTGCCGGTTATGCGGCAGAGGGGTCCTGGCTTTTATCGATGGGCGTAGATTTTTACGCCCCATCTGGACAAAAGGAAGGGGGAAATCATGATTACCCCTGAAACCAAGGCTGAGATTAAGCGTCTCTATCATGCGGAGCATTTCACGTGTCAAGCAATCGCGGAGCACCTGGGTATCCATCATTTGACAGTTCGCAATGTGGTGCGTCGGGACTCCATGGTGGTGTCTGCGGCAGCCCCGGTGGCAAAGCTGTTGGATCCATTTGTGCCATTTATGAAAGAGAGGCTGGAGCAGTATCCGAGGATTCGCAGTCCGAGACTGATGCAAATGCTTGTTGACCGGGGATTTAAAGGATGATCTTCCTTGGATGTTCGTCATGGCGGCCTGCAACGAAGACTTCTATGGTGAAGGACGCCTTCACTAAATATCAAGAAGTTTTTCCGGGCAAACTGCCCAAATAAAACGTAGCCCCACTAGATATCCCGAAAAAATTTCTTGATATGAAAGTGAACGCCCTTGAGCCCCAAGCACTTTAGGACTCAACTAGCGACACTCTGAATCGCCGTGAAATTTCTCGCCATTATGTGCATTGCTAACAGCAAACGCGTTTTTGATCCGAAGTCCGTCTATTTTATGCTTCGCGACGAACGGTCGGCTCCTGGGCTAAGCAAGGTGTTGAGGGATTGAATGTGGATTGAGATACTGAGTTTAGAGTTTGATTCAAATGAACTTTGGCCTGTAATCAGCGGGCCAAGAATCGGTATGTCCGATAGCAAAAATGGCGCCCGACGCTCTCCCGTCATCGATGCCAAGTTTATGATAGCAGCGAGCCGCGTCTCGCCTGGTTTGATATCCATCGTAGACTGGGCTTCACTGAGGGAATACGACCCCTGGCGCTTTGCAGGAACGCGAAGCGAGACCGAGTAAGGAATTCGGATTTTTGTTTGCGACAAGGGTAGGATCCGCATTTTTATGGCGAGTCCATGTAGTTTCCATGTGGTTGATTGTGTTTGATGATCTGAGATGGCATAAGTCGCCTCTTCACCTCCGGCATTTATGACAATGTCGGTACAGGGACTTGCCGTGATCACAGGGTCCCCGATAATGGTGCGGTCATGGGCAACATCATCAAAGTTGGACTCGAGCATCACACTTGATGTTACGCTGGTAGGAGAGACTCTTAATGCCGTGTTAAGTCCTGATCCGTTTGACTTAGTGCGCGATGTCGTGATCATTTCAACAATCGTCTGAATTTCGTATTGACTCGTCTGGTACTGTTGGCCAGGTGGGCATTGTGGGTTAGGGGCGGGGCGATCTCTGACAGCTGATTCCGGCTGAATAGAACGAGGCTTCACAAGGACATATATGGTTCGGGAACGTTGCTCTGAAGACTTGACTTCGATAGCCACCATCCCAGAACGAAGTGCTGTCATCCGCCAACGACTGTCTTCTTCGTGTAGTAGGTGTATGATCCCTTTGCGCGTGACGTGCACCTTAATCGCATTTTCGATTTCAAGTGTTTTACTTTCGCCAACGATTAACTCAACTCTATGAAGCTCGGCGCCAAAAGCTCTTGCGCTAGACAGTAGTGCCGTCGCGAGAAGATAGATTTGAAGCATGAGTTTAAGAGCCATAGGTGATCCTCGGGTGTGAGGGGCAAAGTTTTCTGCTACTGGCGATCACTGACTGACTATCAACGATCTCTGGCTGTTTTAGATCTGTCGGGTTAATGTTTAAAACTAGGCTTTCTAAGCCATCTAGCCCAAACTCAAGGAATACCTGCTCATTAGCCATCTGAAGTCTTGCGGGTTGGTGAGTTATAACGCAAGGCTCGGATGTGTTTTCTCCATGACGACGAACCAAGCGTACGAGCTTTCCGCGAAGATTGGCCAGCGTTGCTTGTTCAAGAAAGTCCTTTGTTGGCAGCACGAGGAAAACCCCGGTCTTCTGTGGCGTGATGCGCGGTTTCTGCGAGGTGCTGGGAAGACACCATGCGGCGAGAGCAAATCCCCCAATAAATACGGCCGCAAGCGTTAAGATCCGTCCAGGTAGAGATTCAGTTGTCATCGCATAGCCTTCCTTCGCAGTTATCCAGCATTTCAAGCAGAATATGATAGGCGCTATAATGATTGCGGCCGTTGTGATCGGCTAAATCAGGAATAAAGCAGCGTCTTGAATCGTCTTCATCAAGTAGTGACACACTTGGATTTAGTAGGTCATCTACCGAACAATTAAATTGTGTTGCTCGGTAATGTAGATTTTGAAAGCGGCTCTTTTGTGTCGTAAGAGTATGTGCAGAGAGGCCAATTGATAAGAGAAAAACACTTAAGCCTGGAAGTGTGTGGGTCATGAATGGTGATCTCCTTTGGCTGGGATAAGCCTATAGCCGTAGTTAGGTCTCTTGGTCGGCGATGAATATTGGTTGAACTCGTCGAGTAAGACATGGCTTGGCTTGACGCGATCGATGGTGCAAGATTGATGATCCGGGTTAATGAAGGCTTCAACCGATTGTTCGATGTTTGTGCTAAGCTGTTTGACGAGATCCGTGACTTTTTTCTTCGTATTTTGGTCCTTGTGCTTTCCTAGAAATGGAGTGATCGCAGTTAGGTTTGCAAGGGCTGCAATGGAGCGACCACAACGATGGGCGTCACGTTCCGCATTGTATTCGAGATCAAGGTCATTCATTGCTTGTTTTGATAGTTTCAGGGTTGCCTGAAGAGATGCGAATGCACTGGAGATGGTAATGATTAACATAAGGCATGTTGGTAGTGTCTGACTCATGTATCTCCCCTTCTAACCCGTGTTTTTGGGGTTTGTGATCTTCGGGTTTCATTAAACTTTTTTTCTGCGTTAATGTCGAAAGACAACAAAATCTCGTTGGTGGGTGCTGTTTTCAGCCTAAGTGCATGAGACTTAACAGATTTATGAATTTTGTTTATCAATTTTTAGTCGTGTAGCGACCCAACAGTGTGATAAAGATGTCGTTTCCCCGGACATAAGTTGCAAGGGATTTCATAATGGAGATCGTATGGACATACGCTTAACCGAAACCGTTAAAAAGGGTGGCTGCGCCGCGAAACTTCCAGCCGATGAGCTTCGCTCGGTGTTAGCAGGTCTCAAACTTGATACGTCTAAAGAACTATTGGTGGGTGCATCCACCATGGATGACGCAGCAGTGTGGGATCTTGGCGACGGGCGATGCCTGGTTCAGACATTAGATTTTTTTACGCCTATTGTTGATGATCCTTATGATTTTGGCGCAATTGCGGCAGCCAACGCCATTTCGGATGTTTTTGCAATGGGTGGAGAGCCGAAAACAGCCATGAGCATTCTTGCGTTCCCCTCCGCACAGTTGCCTTTAGAGTTACTAAAGCCTTTGATGCAGGGTGCCATCGATAAGATACAAGAGGCAGGTGCAAATTTAGTCGGTGGTCATAGTATCGATGATGAAACGTTAAAGTTGGGTTTTTCAGTCACTGGGTTTGTTAGGAGGGAGAGGTGCTGGACCAATGCAGGACTTCAAGTGGGAGATGTCCTGATTCTTACAAAGCCTCTAGGCACGGGAACTATTACATCAGCTCTAAAGTCAAAGAAGGCCAGTGAAGCCTCTATTGCTCAGGCAATTGCGAGTATGAAGCTTTTAAATCGTGTCCCAGAGTTATTGGACGGCATTGCGGTATCGGCGGCTACAGATGTTACGGGTTTTGGTTTGGCAGGTCATGTTTTACAGATGGCTCGGGCAAGTCGTGTATCAGTCGAGATAACTGTGACGAATCTACCAATGTTGCAAGGAGCCATGGATTTGTTGCGGTCAGAGATTTTGAATCGAGCACATCGCACGAATCTGCGTTACGTCGAGCCAGAGGTTGATTTTTCCGACATCCCAGCTGAGTATAGGTGGGCAACTCTTGATCCGCAGACTTCAGGTGGGATTTTGTTTGCGGTGCCGGCTGAGCAAGCACAGCTTGCTTTGGATCGGGTGCGCCGTCGCTTCCCACACAGTTCTATGGTAGGCCGCGTTGTGCAAGAGCTTAGGGCCGGTGGTGAAAAGAGAGTCCATTTTGTGTGTTAGATAGATTTGTGTGTCTAAGCCCGAGTTGTTTTCGGGACCAATAACAGCAGCAGTACAAAACGTGAGGTCACGCCCTCAAGATAGTAGTTTTATGATCTGTTCCGCTGCCGGAATAACGTCGTCTGTGGCGTTAACGGTGGCGATAATCCGATTGGCCTGGCGACGGATCGCTTTGTCGTAACACTGATCATAGCGATGCTTCATCAATAGTCGAATGGCATCCGCCCGCTCTCCTCTTTTATTATGTTCGATGATTTTCTGATAGGTTTCTGCTGACAGTAGCTTCTTCAGCTGAAGCATTCCTCGGTCAAATTTTTCCTCGTCGAGCGGTGACCAACGGGAGGCATACTCTCGCTCAATATGGGCGACCCGATCCTCGAATGGTCGTTCGATGAGGATCATCTCGGCTGCGTAAATGTTTTTACGAAGGGCTGCCGGCATTTGGATGGTCCCAATATTTTGTTCAATCTCCATTATGATTTTTGGTGAATGACGAACGCGAATGTAAGCTTTGGCTAAGTCATTTTCAAACTGCTGTTGGGTTGGTTGCGGGACTGGGATGTTCAAAGAGCCAAGTGCGCTACCCCGGTGTCTTGCCAACCCTTCAAGATCGATGACAGGTGCGCGAAGGTTGGATAACGCGTGTAGGAGTTGGGTTTTGCCCGCTCCAGTTCGTCCATTTAGAATCATTAATGGATGCCGAGTGAGTTCGTCAATCAGATCGAGTACCTCGTGCCGATATCGTTTGTAACCGCCCGCAATAACAATGGGATCGTAGCCCAGTGTTCTCAACAACAGCCCTACAGAGGAGCTGCGCATGCCTCCGCGCCAGCAATGCACGATTAGCCGGCGTTCTGCATTGGCTTCATTGACCAGCGACGAAACGAAATCCTCGATCTTCTTTGCAACGAACTCTAGACCAAGCTGGATGGCGTCTCGTGGTCCCAATTGTTTATAAGTTTTTCCGACTTCTGACCTCTCAGCATCCGTAAACAGTGGTATGTTTAGGGCCTGAGGCATGGCGCCTAGGGCAAATTCCGCGGGACTACGCAGGTCGATGACTTTCAGCCTTCCTGACTCGATATCCTGGTAGTGTTCAAAGTAAGAAGACAGTGGAATCACCTTTTTAGTAGTCTAATGCGGGAATCACTTCGGCTACGACGTCTTCTCCAAAGCGATTTTGGAGTTGAGTGCGGACTCCATTGAAAAGCGTAATCTGGGACGACGGGCAACCTTGGCACCCGCCACCCAGTCGTATGTGTGCTACAGCGCCGTCATAAGCCTCTAGGCGGGCAAATCCAGCATGAAAAGCCAAAGCTTCCGAGACGGGGCCCTCCAAGAATAGGGCGATAGCTTGAGCAACGCCTGTGAAACGAGTGCTTGTCAGGGGCTCATCAAGTTGGCCCCGGTCATTAAGGCCGAGGGCTTCCCGCATGGCTTGCTCAGCTTCTTCCTTTGACTCCGCCTCGATTTTTCGTCCAGAGGGAACATGATGGGCCAACCAACCTCCCTCAGCTGTTTTGGAGATAACGATGCTTTGTAGTTCAATGCTCATAAATCGTCCTTCATCAGGGTCAATGGGCTTCGCCGTGGGATTAACCCAATCGTGGCTAGGTATACATCAAAATAAGGGTGGGCAACCATTGCAAAATATCCAGGTCAAAAATATACTATAGATTAGAGTTTTCCGGAAATTCCGGTTTATGTGAGGGACTTGGGTTATGCCACAAAAATCTGCCGGTGAGCGGGAGCTGCAGGCAATCAGCGGTAAGTTAGAGGAACTGATGCAAACTGTATTGCAGCAGTTCGTGGGTTTAAAGCGAGGTCTTGATGGGGCTGATTTTGCTCTGCTGAAAACTATCGTAGCCGGTGATGCAAGGGTTGATGCGATTGAAATCGATCTTGATGATTTGTCCATATTATTTGTGGCAAATCGTGCTCCCATGGGTTCAAGCCTGCGATTTATGTTTGGCGCGATTGATGTTGCCTCAGCCCTTGAGCGAATCGGTGATTGCATTGAGTACGTTGCGCGGCACGCTATTGAAACCAGAGAGTTTAGGACGGAGTGCCCAGATGGATGGCACTTGCTCCAAGATATGACAACTAAGGCGTTTTCGGTTTATGAGAGAGCCATCACTTCATTGAGTAACCGAGATGCGAAGATAGCAAAAACAGTTCCTGCGATGGACGATATCGTTGATGCGTTGCAGGATCAGGCCTATAAGTTGGTGATTGACCGCGTTCGCGCCGGGCAGCTTGATGTTGAGATGGGGATTCATTTGATTTTGATGGTTAACAAATTAGAGAGTATTGCTGACATTGCGTGTCACATTGCGCAGATGGTTGTTTATATCGTTGAAGATGAGCGTATCCGCCACCAAAATTCAACCTCAAGTCGCACAGTTTAGCCTTGTCGGCCAACCGTTAAGAGAGCGTTTAAACTTTTGACGGCAGGGACCACCTCGGGAGTCAACCCTAGACGTGGGTGACGGCTTTGTACAATTGGATCGTCGGTCAAACTTATGAATAAACGTCACACTTTGGCTTATCGAGCTGCCGTGATTTTTGCGTTCATCTGTGTGACTTGATCCTCCATGTCCTGCTTGTAACGCTCGAGCTTTGAGGCGGTTTGTTGCGCATCAGGACCATCTCCCACGGCAATCACTTGAGTGGCAAGAACTCCAGCATTCCAGCCATTGCCGATAGCAACCGTTGCTACGGGCACCCCCTTAGGCATTTGGACAATCGACCAAAGTGCATCTTCTCCTTGCATCGCGCCTGTTGGACAGGGGACTCCGATAACCGGAAGTGTGGTGTGAGCAGCAATCATTCCCGGTAAATGAGCTGAGCCTCCGGCACCTGCAATGATAACCTTAAGTCCTCGTGACTTTGCTGAACCGCCATAAGCCATCACCAATTCGGGCGTACGGTGTGCGGATACAACACGCATTTCATATGGGATGTTGAATTGATCGAGTGCTTGTGCGGCTTGACTCATCCATGTGAGATCGCTATCACTACCCATGACTATTCCGACGATTGCTTGGGAAGAACTTGAGAGTTGCTGTGATTTTTTATGGCTCTTCGTTTTTGTCTTTATTGGTTGTTTCTTTTTTGAATTCATGGTGGACCTTTATCTACAATGTTTGTTTGGTTGAATTTTTGACGTTGTTCATCCTGCCAGCGGCCGTACGCCGAGTGCAAGGCCGACAGACAGTCTCCCCGCGCGGCCCATTGATGACTTATCGTGTTGAGGTGTCCAAGTTTTCGTCCAGGTGAAATGCCGCGTTTACCGTACCAATGTACATGGAGTAATTCAGATCCCGTGGGAGCCTGAGCGCACTCTTTTGAGATGACTTCCGATGGCCCTAACAAATTCTGCATCGCAAAAAAAGGTACCGTTTCAGTGCTGCCGAGAGACATTCCTAAGACGGCACGCCAATGATTTTCAAACTGTGATGTACATCCAGCATTTTGCGTATAATGACCGCTATTGTGCACCCTTGGAGCGATTTCATTAACCAACAACTCTCCCGACGACGTCAGAAAGAATTCTATTGCATAGACGCCAATGATTCCAAGGTTAGCACCTATTTTTTCGCAGGCCAGCTGCGCCTTGGTCTCAAGGCTGCTGTCAATGCCAAGAGATGTTGCGGGTCCAGTGATGCGCTCGCAGATCCCTTGGCGTTGTTCGGAAACGACAAGAGGCCAGGTCTTGCTTATCCCATCGGCCCGACGAACGGCGATCATCGCTAATTCTTTCTCGAAATCTACGAGGTCTTCTGCAAACACCTGAATCCGTCGCTTCGCCGCAGTCGTCAAAAAGTCAACCGTTTGCTCGCGATCTGCAAAGCCTCGGCCCCTCAGTAAAAGCACGCCTTTGCCATCGTAGCCAAATGTGGCAAATTTTAAAACAAGTGGACGTGTGAAGTTGTTGGTAAGGGATTGTACTTGTTGTAGTAGATCTGCCCCAGTGAGGTCAAAGAACTGGGATGACTGAATACCGAGCGAATTGAGCAGACGTTTTTGTTCATACTTATTTTGTAGGATTCTGATGGTCCCGACTTTGGGGAAAACCTTCTCGGACAGTCCAGTAGACTCCAAAGCCTCGCAATCAACAAATTCGCTTTCAATGATAGCGCCTTCAACTTGGCTGAGTAAGGCATGGAGATCTTCCCGGTTGTCGACGTGACCACGCACAATCAGTGGTGTAACCTGTCCGGCGGGACTAGAAGAGTCTCCCGTTAACACGACGGGCCTAATGCCCAAAGTGTAGGCATTCAAAGCAAGCATGCGAGCAAGTTGCCCATCGCCAATAATACCCCATCGTTTTTGTCCAGTAATATCAAACATTCGCGGTACCTCGCCGTGGGCTGTGTCTCCCAAGACCCTTGCCTAAGGAGCCTATCTGCCACGATGGGCCAAACAGTTAGATGGCTTGGCCGTGCAACAAATCGATATACCGAGAGTTTTAGGGTTTTCGGCGGTGATTGTCTACCTGTCTTAGTGTAAAATCGGGATTCATCTCTGCATTTATATGAGGATCGTCCAAAATGACTCTGCCAAACTCAGTGGAAGCTTTAGTGAATGAGCGAACTGGTAAGTATTTTATTGTTGTCGATTGGGATGGTGGAGATGAGGGTAAAGTAAAAGTTATTAATCCTGTTGGCGATATCCTGGACGTTCCTACAGTTATTTTCAAGGTGGATGATCCAAAATCTGTCTCACAGGCGGAATTTGCGGCAAAGTTTAGCCCTGAGCAGGTTGCGCGACTCGAGCGATGGGAGTCAGAGCGATTTTCTTTTGATGAAAAACGTCGGTTGGAGCGAGCGGCGAGATCAAGTCAGGCGCAAAGCACTGCAAAGTCGTCTTTGCCCCGTGCTCGTCAAGGATCGAGTCGTCGAGAGGGTATCATTGATAAATCAACGTCATCGGTAGGTCGACGGGCAACAGTGCAATGGAGCTCTGACAAGCTAGTGTTCTATCGTCATAAAATCGAGGGTCTTAAACCTAATGATGTGTTTGCCATTGTGATCGAGGGCCATGGAACATTTCAAATGACAAAGGCTGAGTTTCAGCGAAAGTTTAATAATATTATTATGAGTCCTGAGTACCGCGGTCATGGGATCTATCGCTATGATACGATTCCTGAAGAGGCTCTACCTTTTTTTAAAAAGTAGTTGTCGAGGCTCGGCAGAGCTTTTTACAGCATATTTGCGACGCAGGCTTTCTGCATTGACAATGGCAAGCTCCTCGGAGATGTGGAGGCGCGACTAAATGCTCGCTGTTTGCTGAACTTGTGGCGGCGTTAATCTCAAGGACATTAAAAAAGCAATGAATACACAGATGCTTGCGGTAAAAAACGGTAGACCCTGATTGACTTCAAATAACACCCCTGCAGCGGCAGGTCCAGCAACACGCCCGAGTGCACCCATGCTTTGATTGAGTCCTAGAATTCCACCTTGTTGGTCTTGGGGTGCTGATCGAGATATCAGGCTTGATTGGGCCGGATTAAATACACCAGTTCCCATAGCAAGGATGACCGCAATGATGAGCATCAGGTTATAGATCCGCAAATGTGCTGCAAGCGGTATCAGACCAATGCTGAGTCCTGTTAAGACAAGGCCACTTTGAAAAAGCCTTCGCTCACCAAATCGTTTTGTAAGTCTACCAATAAGACCACCTTGGACGATCACCGCAGTGATACCAACGGCAACCAAAAACCAGGCTGTTAGTCTGGCAGCCGCGGCAATATGCTCAGGCGTATTTTGCCCTTCGATCGGTAAAAATGATCGCTCCATCAAAAGACCGACGATCACTTCAAACATGGCAAAGGCGCCGGTATTGATAAAGCTGATTTTGAGAATGGTGCCAACATTTGGTAACTGCATCGCCGACTGGAGGGTTTTTAGAGAAAACGTCCTTCGGTGGTGATGACTCGGAGCTCCCTCGACTCTTGTTTCTGGTAAAAAGAAGTAAGCAAGAAAGAAGTTCACCGCAGCAAGGCAGCCTGCCGTGATGGCTGGAGCCTGAGGGCTGATCTGCCCTGCAAAACCACCAATAGCAGGCCCAAGAAGAAATCCTAGACCGAAGGCTGCTCCAATGAGCCCCATGCCTTTGGCCCTGTTTTCTGGCGTCGTCACATCAGAAATAATGGCCTGTGCAGTTCCGAGGTTTGCGTTGCCAAAACCAGCTAGAATCCTGGCAGCAAACACGGCAGCCAGGGTCGACGATAACCCAAAAATCATATGCCCAGCACAGCTTGCGGCTACAGAAATAAGGATGACGGGGCGTCGGCCGATGCGGTCTGAAAGTCGGCCCCAAAAAGGTGCAAACAAAAATTGCATGAGCGAATAGGACGCTGATAACAAGGCGATGACGGTCGGGCTTGCGCCGAGGCTTTGCACATAGAAGCTATTGACCGGTATAACAATGCCAAAGCCAAGAAGGTCTAAAAAGATGGTAAAAAATGCTATAACTATCGGACTACGTTGCTTTTTTTGGCTCATCGGGGTAGAGATTCCTTTGGCATTTTTCTTTTAGACGATTCAGAAGCTACCATCTTCGGCTTTGGCTGGCAATTTTAGGTCGGTAGATTTTTTCAAAAACTTTTCTGGTCCTAAAATATGGGGTGCTGGGTGATTGCGCTCAGATATGTGCCCCCGGCAGATTGACGAGAGCAAATATTATGAACAACCCGGTTTATTGGTGGAAAGCGTCCTTTTTATATTTTTACTGTCCAGGCTTATCTAATCTAACGCAGTTGTCTTAGACCCAATGCGTGCGAGTTGTCTCACAAGACATGGCCGATCAATCTCCCGCAAGAAAAGGGGTGAGAGTTTGCCTCTGTATAACAGTGATAAGAACCAGAAAAAGCCCGCGAATTCATGATTGTTCGCTGCGCAAGTGTTGCCACGTGGACGTCCTGAAAGTCAAGTGGTGTTTTAAATCCTAGTTTGATTTGACCGCGAAAGCTTTTGCGTGTCACCTCAATCCAATCCAAAATACATGCGAGTATGGTGAGAACTGTTGATGACGGATGGAGTTTCTAAATAACGCGAATTCACTGACGATGAGAGATTGATGCTGGCCGTGACCTGAGTGATCTGTTTAACCTAAAAGTGTTATAGCGCCGATACGTTGGAAGGACTTTCTCAAGACTTTGGGTTGTCCAGCATTGAGCATGGCTAACAGTTAATTCGCACTGATAGCAGAATAAGGCCACTCATCGGCGCATCGTCCTTTTTTATCTGATTCGTCCAGATGAAGCCAAAGCCAAGAATCGTGTGCAGGCGCTTCATGACGCTCTGGATTGTATCGAGGCTTCGGACCTCAAATGTGTTTACCGGCGTGACAATTGTCAAACCCAAGCATATCCAAAAAAGTCGTGAAAAACTCTATAACCACCCGACGTCGTTGGTTATTTTTGATTATCGGGTGGAAATTCCTGTGGCATTTTTCCTTTAGACGTGTCAGAACCACTGTTTTCGGCTTTGGTGGACAGCTTTAGGGCGCCGGATTTTTTGGGAAATTTTGATATCCTAAATTATTTGATCGTGCCCGAACCAGAGTCGTCGTCTACCCCAACCTGATGACGTGAGCAGAGATTATGAATAACCCAGTCATTGACAGAGAAATTAACAAGCGTCGCACCTTCGCCATCATCTCTCACCCGGATGCCGGAAAAACAACAACAACTGAGAAGCTGCTTTTGTATGGTGGAGCGATTCAGATGGCGGGGACCGTTAAAGCTAAACGGGGAAAGAAGTTTGCGACCTCCGACTGGATGGAGCTAGAGAAGCAGCGTGGTATTTCCGTGACCAGTTCTGTGATGAATTTTTGCTACGACGGATGTGAGATCAATTTGATTGACACCCCTGGTCACCAGGATTTTTCGGAAGATACTTACCGAACATTGACGGCTGTGGACTCCGCCGTGATGTTGATTGATGCCGCCAATGGTGTTGAGAGTCAAACTAAGAAACTATTTGAAGTTTGTGCGATGCGTAAGACTCCCATTATCGCATTTATCAACAAAATGGACCGCGAGGGTCGTGAACCTTTTGATCTGATCGATGAGATTGAGAAAGTGCTTGGGATTCAGTGTTTTGCAGCCACTTGGCCAATAGGTATGGGTGCCAATTTTCGAGGGGTTTATGATCGTTTTAAGAAGACACTTTTAGTTTTTGAAAAAGGCGCTGATCGAGCACGCCCCGTCGCGCTAAAGGGCATGGGTGTAGATGACCCAGAGCTGGAAAAGGAAATCGGCAGTGATCTGGCAAACCAGCTTCGCGAAGAGATCGAGATGCTGGAAGGGGCCGGAGAAGTTTTTGATCGCAACAAGTATCTGAGTGGTGAGTTATGCCCCGTGTACTTTGGTTCTGCGATGAATAATTTTGGTATTCAAACCCTTCTCGAAGCGTTGATAGAGATAGCTCCAAGACCATTGCCGAGACCGACGAGGACACGCATGGTTGATCCCGCGGAGGATAAGTTTTCCGGATTTATTTTCAAGATTCAAGCAAATATGGATCCAGCTCACCGTGATCGAGTTGCGTTCATGCGTATTGTCTCCGGAAAATTTGAACGCGGAATGAAAGCCTTTCATGTGCGCATGAAGCGTGAATATAGGTTGGCACGACCAACTCAGTTCATGGCTCAAGATCGCTCGCTGGTGGAAGAGGCTTATGCTGGAGATATAGTTGGAATCCACGATCCCGGTATATTCAAGATTGGAGATACCTTATCTGAAGGAGAGCCCCTAATCTATACCGGTATACCGGTTTTCTCTCCTGAGAATTTTGTGAGGGTGCAGCTCAAGGATCCCTTGAAAAGTAAGCAGCTTAATAAAGCCCTTGATCAGCTCTCGGAGGAGGGGGCCGTTCAGGTCTTAAGGCCATTGAATTCTAATGACCTTTGGCTCGGAGTGGTTGGTGTGCTGCAGTTTGATGTGGTAAAGTATCGTGTTGAGAATGAGTACGGGGTTCGTGTTGATTTCCAGCAGCTTCCGTACACGGTCGCGCGCTGGGTCCACTGCGACGATGAAAAACTCCTCTACCAATTTAGTCAAGAACAGAGCCAATATCTCTGCCGGGATCAGCGTGGTGATCTTGTAATTTTGATGGAGCAAATTTGGCGGATGAAAGTCCTAAACGAACGTTATTCCAAAGTTACTTATACAGCAACAAGTGAGAATTTGAGTGAGGCCGAGGTTGCTCAATGACAAAACGGGCTCCGTCGGTTTTCATTAGCCATGGTGCTCCGACGGTCTTGAGTGAACGCGGGCCTTGGCAGTTGAGTTTGGAGATGTTTGGCCTTAGCACGCGTCCGCGTGCGGTTATTGTGATGTCAGCTCATTGGAGAAGCCTTCAAGGATTTAATGTCGGTTTTCAGCCGCGCTTTGAAACTATGCATGACTTCACGGGTTTTCCCGATCCTTTATATCAGTTTAAGTACCCCGCTATTGGCGAACGAGATTTGGCTCAGCACTGTGTTGATTTGTTAAAAGGCGCAGCACAGCCGAGTGAACTGGATTTGACTCGTGGACTTGACCATGGTGTTTACGTACCGCTCCATTTCATTTGGCCAAGAGCTGAGGTGCCCGTCATTCCGTTGGCGATAAGTAAAAAAGCTTCGCCGCAGGAGATTTTTCGTGTTGGAGAGATCATTGCACCTTTAAGAAATGAGGGTGTGATGGTGATTGGAAGTGGCGGCCTGGTTCATAATTTAGGACGCCTCTTCAAATCAAGATCAGCCGAGGAACATCCGGAGTCGTGGGCCGTAGAGTTTGAGGATTGGGCTATGAAGGCTTTGCATGACAGGGATTTTACGGCGTTGTGTGACTTTAAGGAGCATGCTCCTCATGCCAATGACGCCCATCCTACGTGGGAGCATTTGGCGCCTTTGTTTTTTACGGTTGGTGCTGCGAGTGCGTGGAATGAATCTTTGCAGGAACTTTATCGCGGCTGGTCATTTGGAAACTTAAGTATGACTTGTCTTGGATATGGTGTGAGTTTTTAATATCATCCAACGGAGGTTGAACATGGGCCTTGATTTCAGTAAGCACAAGTTTGTGATAGGGATGCTACACTTACCCCCCTTACCTGGTTCTCCATTGTTTGACGGCAAGTGGGATGACTGTGTCGCAAAAGTGACTGCTGACGCCAAGGCGCTGACCTCTGGTGGTGTTCATGCGCTTATGATGGAGAACTTTGGGGATATCCCGTTTTCAGCGGCAAGGGTTTCGTCTGATGTGGTGGCTCTTATGACAGCTATTGCTGTTGAAGTGAAGAGGGTTAGTCCTTTGCCTCTTGGTATAAATGTCCTTCGTAACGATGCTCTTAGTGCACTTTCTGTGGCGGTCGCGTCTCAAGCGTCATTTATTCGAGTGAATGTTTTAAGCGGTAGTCGGGTGACAGACCAAGGCTTGATTCAAGGTGTGGCTTATGAACTTATGCGCGCAAGGCGCTATCTTGGGGCTAGTCATATCAAAGTTCTTGCCGACGTGGATGTTAAACATTCGGCCCCCCTTGCGCCACGCCCTATCGAAGACGAGGTTGATGATACCGTGCGCCGAGGCTTGGCCGACGGTGTTATCGTTTCTGGAGCTGGCACTGGCAGAAGCGTTGAGATCGACAAGGTGGCGAAGGTTGCCCGTGTCGCGAGGGGTGTACCCGTTGTGCTTGGTAGTGGTGTTTGCGAATTTAACATTGCGGAGCTAACAAAACATGCCTCTGGTTTTATCGTTGGCACCTCTTTGAAGTTTGATGGTGATGTAAAGAACCCTGTGGATGTTGAGCGTGTGCGACGGCTAATGAAACTTGTTCAATAGAACGGTGGCAAATGTTTAAAAGACTCCTCTTTTTATCGGACCATGGAGCAAAATTTTTTCTGTCGTATTGGGCAGGCTGTTAGAAAAAGTTGGATGTCAGGCGTCGTGGCCTCGCCAAATTAGGGCTCTTTTAGGCTTTCTTATTCAGGATGTTCCATAAACGGTGCTTTGTTTGCTAATGAGATTTCTGCACCGCCATTCCATGCCACCAGATCGCGATATTCTTGTTGAGCATGTAAATGATAGTTTCCACGTCTTGTTGCTAAGATCAGAGTGTTCTTTGGTGTTGCATGGGACATTGTAAACTCGGTCGTGGTCACTTCATACCCGTGGCCGCGAAGTATGAGCACTCTAAACAGATCGGTTAAATGGGCGGCAATCTCCCGACGTAGGTGGGGATTGTGATAGGCAGGTTTGAGTGGATTATGTAAGCCGACATCCGCAAATTTTTTCCAAGTTTTGGCGAGTTCCGCCTGACAGCAGGGAGCCACAGCGATGAAGTCGGACTTCAGTTTTATACCTAGCGCTATGGCATCGTCGGTTGCCGTATCGCATGCATGTAAAGCAACAACTGCGTGGGGCCTTTGAGATTTTGTGTCAAATGCCGGCGCATCATGATTAACGTGGCTCGTAAGTTGGTCCCAATCCACGCCAGCAATTGAGGAATTGAAGAAGTGAACAACGTCGGAATAGCCTAAATCGTGCGAGGTTTGTATACTTTTGTTGATCAAAGTCTCGCTTGAATCGACGCCAATCACAAGGCATGGATGATTCCAGATTTGGTCATAGGCCCAAGCAATCAAAAATGTTAGAAATGAACTGCCACAGCCCGCATCAAGAATTCTGACGCACCGATGGCGTTTATTTAACTCTTCAAAGTAGGGTCTAAACTGGTTGAGTAGGTGATTAATTTGAATGAATTTACGAGTCGCATCGGCAGACATGGAGGCGTCTTTATTCAGCAGGCCCAACGCCCTGAGGAGAAGGGGTGCGTTCGTAGGTAGAACGTGGTATTTATGACCAGACGTGAGTTTTTGAATGCGATCGGCTGTCCAATGTGCCTTGGATTTCTCAAGAAACAGTATCGATGGTTGGGGTAGAACACGTGTCATAAGGGTTAACTCTTGTATGCTAGATTTAAGTTTTTCACAGATGAGCTCTCAAAGCATTGATCTTCCTGATCCTGTGAGGGCTAAGCAGCTCGAATTACTAGATGCGTTAGGCGTCAAAGCAGGGGACTCACGACAGGTTGCCAAGGCTGTCATGGGGCTATCGGACTTTTATGCGAACAATCCTGAAAAGTCTAGTCCATGGGATCAAGATTGGGCGAAAATTGCGTATATAGCCTACTATATGCCGCTAAATTGGTGGCGCGTATGTGGGGTGACTGAACGCGGCAAGCGGCTGGACTTTTTTGAGGGTTTTGACCATTACATAGATTTTGGTAGTGGACTAGGTAGCGTGAGTTTAGCTTTTGATGAACGCTCTATTTTGTTTCAAAGCGGCCTGTGCATTGAGAGATCCAATGTCGCGATGGCTTATCACCAGATATTATCACAATCGGGGAAGACGGCTCTTCACTGGTCTAAGACCATGGATGGAGTCAAAATCTCACCGCAAACTCTTGCGATATTTTCATACTCATTGACGGAACTGGATCGTCTTCCTGCTTGGGTCAATGAGTGTGAGGGTCTGCTGATCATTGAACCATCGACCAAAGGTGATGCGCGTCGTTTACAGAGCCTTCGGGCCGAGCTATTGAGAGCCGGTTGGTATGTTTGGGGTCCATGCACCCATAGCCAAGCTTGTCCACTGCTAACAGATAATGAACGGGACTGGTGTCATGATCGTATTGTTTGGAGTCAACCGAGTTGGCTTCGTGATATCGAGGATCATATGCCAATTAAAAATGGGACGTTACCGTGTTCTTGGTTAATGATGCGCAGAACTGCACCAAAGCCCAGAAGATCTCTTTTGGGACGTATTACTGGCGATCTGCAGGAGTTTAAGGGCTATGCAAAACAGCTTGTTTGTCGTGGTGACCAACGAGAGTTTTTGTCCTGGCAGAAAAAGCATTTCAAGACTGGATATCCAAATATTCACCGGGGAGAGCTGGTTACATTTAAAGACGAGCTAAGCACAAGGGGAAATGAGCTTCGTTTGATGAGTCTAGATGATGTCCAGGTGGTCAAATCATTAGCCGACTGTGACCTCTGACGCCGATGATTTGCGGTTGCCAAGATAGTGATCTGTTGGCACTTTTCCAGTTACACAAACTCTAGTGCTGCTTCGAGTGTTTGTTTGATGGTTGGAAAGCTCAATTCTACAGCCTTCAAAACATCCGAGTGGCCTCCGCTTGGTTCTCCACAAAGGTTTGTAACAAAGCTACACGCAAAAACACGAAGCCCTGACATGCGGGCTGCGATTGTCTCTTGAACGGTGCTCATGCCAGCTAAATCAGCGCCTATTGTGCGCAGCATCCGAGCCTCGGCGGGTGTCTCGAATGTCGATCCAAACATTCCAGCATAAACACCAGATTCAATATTCGAGCGCCTGCAGACGTCTTGCAACCATGTTTTATCGTATGCGTCGACCATTTCTATAAACTTATGCGTGCCCTCTGGCGAATCGGCTGCAGCAATATTTTTTCCCATGAGGTTAATGTGATCTGATATTGCGATAATCGAACCAACGGTTGCTTTGGTTGATAAACCTCCTGCAGCATTTGTAAGTATTATAGAGTTGATGCCAAGATCTTTTGCGATAAAAATCGGTCTGCAGATGTCTTGGACCGTGTGACCCTCGTACAGGTGAGTTCTTCCAGTTGCAATTAAAGCATCAACTGATAGTCCACCAACATTGATCCTAGCGCCGATTAGACTTTTGCCGTGGCCCTCTACGGTTGGGCACGGATAGCCAGGAATGTCACGCATAGATAGCTCAAATTCAATATTCCATTCTTTCACGACATCTCGAAAGCCAGAACCTAGCACCATAAAAGCCTTTGGTGCCAGGCGCGATTGCTGCAATACTTTGCTTAAATATACAGATGCTTGACTGATCCTAGGATCGACTGTCAAGGTAGTCATCATTAATTCCCCCTTTTTTTATGAGCTCACGACACTCAGATAAGTGTCTTCCAACAACGAGCATTGCTAACGATTGTTCTGCAGTGGCTGGGTCGTTTAGTGCAAACACTCCGCTATAGATGAGCTTTCGATTGTGATGAATTCTTATGTCTTGCCGATGGAGGCTTTTCATTCTGTTATAGAAGTCTAGAAAACTACTATGACCCGATAGACTAACATCCTTAGCGGAAACATGAATCCAGACGGCACAGTGCTTCGCAGCAAGATTTTTTTCGATCGATAACGCAATCCTCCCCATCGACCATCTGGGATTGATTTCAATCATAGGGCGCATATTTAGACTCTGGTTTTCCCAATAGATCAATCCATCGATACCCACTGGTCCAAAATAGCCCTTATCGAACAACTCAAAACCAATATGGTCGGCAGTCTCGCGCAGTTTCATCTGCCATCCCTCGTGATGATGCCATTTTTCTAACGCCTGAGACCCAAGATCATCAAACAACCTTCCAATGATATGCCCTCGATACTGCCCGTTTGCGTTTGTCCAAAAGCGAGTTACTCCTACGAAATGAATCTTGCCGTCACGGGAGATATCGAAATGGGTGCTGATGTCAGCAAGTTTATCGAGCCATGGTTCAACCAAAATCATGCCATATCGTTCAATGACAGAGTTGATCCATCGGCGCTCATTCGTCGCGATCCGAGCGTCTCTGATGACGCATAGGCCTCTACCGGCTGTGCTGAAGGGGGATTTGAACACAACAGTTTTAGTGGGAGAAAGATTCCGAAGATCCAAGGTTACTGTATCGATGAGGTCCGACGTTTTGATGAACTGACTTGGGACAGAGTCTAAATTTAGTTTCTTACGAATTGCAGAAGCCATGAATTTACTGTAGACACTTTTGAATGGATCTTGCTCGCTGAAGTTTGGCGTGGATAGCTCTTCGCGTAAAGATGATACTAATGGCTGAAAGTAGCGAGCAGCTCTTGGTGACCAACCCCAGGGGTTAAGCTGCTCGATTTTCCGATGATCGAGTCTTTTCCGGTCATCGTGGAGCAGGCACTCTGGCATTTCAAATCCCGCATCTGAGACATCTTTCATAAATTCAAGACGGGGATGGGTTGATAACATGACGATATCATGCTTCGCTGTGAGATATGCCATCAAGATCTCATAGTCTTTCGTGAGCTTTTGGATGGCTAGGGGCGGAGTCCAACTCTCGTCACCACACTCAACCTCGTATTCACACGCAGGATTAAACCAAAAAACAGATGGGGGTCGCCCCTTTGATTGGTTGTGAAGCGACAGTTCAGTAACGTAGTCTGCCGTTAGACCTGCTGCCAGACGACCATCTTGGTCAAAGATAACACCTTTAGCTCTTGCCGGTGTTATCGGAAAAATCAGGGTGTCATACCACTCTTTAAACAAGCGATTTGCCTTCGGTCGCCAGCGTTCAAACCAAACAGCGCCATGTTTGACGTGCCCAATCTCGTCGAGACGAACCTGGCGCATGATATCTGCGGTAACAGAATCGCCTACTTCATTAAATGACCGTTCGTAGTGTAACGAAAAATCAAGGTTTGCCTGTTCGAATGTCATCGACATGGAGGCAGCATACTCCTGAGGCGATGCCATCTGTCGTAAGCAATTCCAAAAAAAATCATTAACGGGTGCTTCCCCAAATTCCACGCCAAATTCCGACATGCGGCTAATGTATAATCTGAGGTGGTTTTGCTCCTCGGCCATAGTTTTTAGGATGCCCTTGCGAAAACTGTATGGTGCATCTGGCCATTTAAGTAACGCTAGAGCCATGATTTCTAGGGCTAGTAATTCGTGGTTAGCAAAAAAATGAAGCACCATAGCTCGTGCTCGAGGCTCTGACAGATGGGATTTTGTCGGGAAGTGGGTTTTTGGTTTTTTCTCGGAACGATTAAGTGCTAATCCAGTTGGACGGCCTGGATACTTTGGTACGGATGTGAGGGCTTCAGTGATTTTTTCATCACTTAATACGTCTCCCGTCGGCTCTACCAATTTGTCCTCAAGACTTGAGGAAAACAGGATTAGCTCGGCGAATTCTTTAATGTTTTTAGGTGCAGTGCCCATATCTGTCTCAGGGTTATAACATAATCAGTGGCCATTTCAAGACCATCGTCCCCTGCTTGGGAGCACATTGGTTAAAACGCACCCGTGAATCCTTGGGCCGTCATTTGCTAGCGCACAAATTGCTGATATAGTGTCGACTTCTGCCTTTCACCGGAGAGTCAAGTGATCAGAATTGAGGGTTTGAGAAAGTTATTTGGTGCGAAAACAGTATTGGATACTGTGTCCTATCATTTCCAAGAGGGAGAACGCGTTGCCCTTGTGGGGGCAAACGGTGCAGGTAAGACGACACTTCTCGATATACTAACTGGGGAGATTGAGCCCGATGCTGGAGTCGTAATTAAGCCCGGTCGCCTTCGTTTGGGATATTTGCCACAGGAGCCTAACGCCAATCCAAGGACGTCCATTCTCGACGAGGTTCTTGCTGGTGGTGACGGTTTGATTCAAAGTCTCGTCCGTCGCCATCGACGGGCGCTTGATGACATGACGAGTTCCTATTCTGAAGATCGTCATCGGGCCTGGGAGGTTTTGGACGAGGAATACAAACGAGAAGGAGGGTATTCTTTAGAAGCAAGTGCTCGTGCCATCTTGGCCGGTCTAGGATTTGCACAATCCATGTTCGAGCAAGCCCCAAATCATTTATCTGGTGGCTGGCGCATGCGACTTGAATTGGCAAAAATATTTTTGAATCGTCCTAATTTTTTGGTATTGGATGAGCCAACAAATCACTTGGACCTTCCAAGTCTGATCTGGGTCGAAAAATGGCTAGAAAACTTTCAGGGAACTCTCCTCTTTGTATCCCACGATCGTAGTCTTCTAAAACGTCTACCAACGATTACCTTGCATTTACAAAATGGTCGCCTAACTCCCTATTCAGGTAATTTTGATTCGTTTCTAGAGCAAAGAGAAGCTAGGCAAGAGCTGGAGGCTGCACAGGCTGAAAATCTGCGTAAACGTCGTGAGCATCTTGAAGGTTTTGTGACCAGATTTGGCGCTAAGGCATCGAAAGCATCGCAAGCTCAGTCAAAGATGAAGATGATTGCAAGGATCAGAGATCTTGAGTCGGATGTCGTTTTAGACAACGAGGTTGACTCGATGCATGTTCAAATTCCTGTTGGGCAGCCATCAGGCCGTGAGGTGTTTCGGATCAAGCAGGGTGCAATCGGTTATGCGAAGGCTTTGAGCGAAAACGTCAACCTTCTGATTGAACGCGGGCAAAAGATCGCAGTTATCGGTGCAAATGGTATTGGTAAATCGACCTTACTTAAAACTGTAGTCAATGAGATTAGTCCACTTGCTGGTGAATTCGTCGCGGGCCACAATGTTCGGACGGCTTGGTTCGCTCAAGATCAATTGTCTACTTTAGATCCCCATAAGAATATTTTAGATAACGTGTTGGATGTTTCAGTAAAGGTTACCCAAGTTGTTGCGAGGAATGTCTTGGGAAGCCTTCTGTTTAGGGGTGATGACGTCTACAAGAAGGTAAGTGTTTTGAGTGGTGGCGAGAAGGCTCGCGTGGGGCTGGCTCGGCTCTTGTTACAGGAAGCAAATTTTTTGGTTCTTGATGAGCCAACAAATCATTTAGATATTTCAAGTTGCGAGATTTTATCACAAGCCGTTATCGATTTTGAGGGCACAGTACTCTTTGTGAGTCACGACCGCGAATTTATTGATTCTGTGTGTACACATATCTATGCGATGTTGCCAGACGGCCGCGGTCAGCTGTTTGAAGGCCGGCTGGATGATTATGAACGAATGGCTGACAAGTCTGGATTTCCAAACGTTCTAAATCCGACCCCATTAGTGGCTGATGACGCGGCTCGATCGCCTCTTAGTGCGGGTTCCGTTGACCATGATAAGCTGGCAGAGCAAGACATACAGCGGCTTAAACGAGAGACTCAGAAGAACCAAAAAATGGCTGAGAAACTCGAAAGTGAGATGGAGAGGATTCAAGGTAAGATCCGCGACTGTGATGAGCAGATGGAGCAGTCCCATTCTGATTTTTCAAATCTCGCAGTATTGGCGGAGAAAAAGAGGCTGTTTGAGTCGGAACTTGCGCATATAGAAGAGCAATGGTTAGGTGTTTCAGAAAAGATTGAAAAGGCACGCTGTTTGCTTGGCGCTATGGGGCGATCTATCTAGTCGATCTCCAATATCGATCTAAAGTGACGTTAGATCTATTTTTGGATCTTTCCCAAAGATAACCATTTTTTTCAATCATTTTAATGTCCGATTATCGTTTCCGTTGTTTGGACTAGTTTCGCCATAAACAGATCAACTGCCGTGATTGGCCAATCACGGAACAAGCGATTAAACTATTTAGAAGATGTTGCCGAAAGGGAGTGTCTTTATGAAGAGTCGTGGGTCCAGGATGGCCCGGCTGAAATAAGCAGTTACGTGGTATAGGGAGGGGTAATGGAAGAGTTGTTGAAAATTCCATCGGTGAAGCAAACGCCGGGTCTAGAGTTTTTTGGGATGTTAGAGAATGCGCCCATTAATATTCTATTTTGTGATCTTAATATGGTCATCCAATATGTCAACCCAAAGAGTGTTGAGACATTGACGTCGATAGAAAAATGGTTGCCAGTTCCGGCCAAAAAAGTTCTTGGCAGTACGATCGATATATTTCATAAGCATCCTCTTCATCAGCGGAAGCTTTTGGCTAATGATAAGAACCTTCCGCATAAGACACTTATAAACGTTGGGCCTGAGCGTTTGGAGTTGATGGTCTCTGCAATTTATAACCAAAAACAAGAATATATTGGCGCAATGGTGACGTGGGACATCGTCACCCGTAAATTGATTGATCAGGAAAATCTTGCGCGAATTCATTCCATGATGGAGAACGCTCCCGTTAATATCATGTATTGTGATAGAGACTTAAATATTCAATACATAAATCCGAAGAGTCGCGATACGTTGAGGATGATCGAGCGCCATTTGCCCATCACAATTGATAAAGTCGTGGGAACGAATATCGATATTTTCCACAAAAATCCAGCCCATCAGCGCAAAATTCTCGGTGATGATAAAAACTTACCAATCAGAACAACGATTTCGGTTGGACCGGAAAAGCTTGATCTCCTGGTGAATGCTATTTATGACAGTCAAAAGAGTTACATCGGCGCGATGGTGACCTGGGATGTCGTGACGAAAAAGCTTGAAAATGAAACCGAGCTTGCTCGGATTCACTCAATGATGGAGAATGCGCCGATCAACATCATGTGTGCTGATTTGGAGTTTAAACTTCGCTACCTGAACCCAGCTTCAGTGAAGACGTTGCGGACTCTGGAAAAGTATCTACCCAAACCCGTTGATCAATTGGTGGGCCAATCGATCGATATTTTCCACCGTAATCCCGAGGTCGCGCGGCGTCTTACTAAAGACGATAAGCAGCTACCGTACGTGGCTAAGATTAAGTTAGGCCCCGAGACGCTCAAGTTGCTCGTAGCTCCAATGTATGATGCAAATAAAAATTATATTGGTCCTATGGTGACGTGGGATGTAATCTCCGCTCAAATGTTGTTAGTGACGGAAATCACTGAGGCTAGCCGGCACCTGTCGGCCGCAGCTTCGGAATTGAATGCAACTGCGAGTCAGATGACAGCTAACGCCACGAAGTCGACGAAGGAAGCTAGCCAGGTGGCAGGAGCGTCTGAGCAGGTGTCGCGCGGGGTTCAGACGGTAGCTACGAATACAGAGGAGATGAGTGCTTCCATTGCAGAAATTGCTAGAAATGCCAATGAGGCTTCTGCTGCCGCGAACTCCACAGCAAGGCAGTCGGAAGTGACTAATACGACCATTAGCAAGCTTGGATTATCCAGTCAGGAAATCGGTAATGTCATCAAGGTGATTTCTTCGATTGCTCAGCAGACAAATCTCCTTGCCTTAAATGCGACCATTGAGGCAGCTCGGGCTGGAGACGCTGGACGGGGATTTGCAGTCGTTGCAAACGAAGTTAAAGAACTTGCAAAGCAAACGGCGCAAGCTACCGAAGATATCACTAATAAAATAGGAAGTATCCAAAGGGATACGTCCACGGCCGTCGACGCTATTGGAAGTATTTCTGATAGCATTCGTCGACTAAATGGCATTGCATCTGCAATTGCTGCCTCGGTGGAAGAACAACAAGCGACCACAAATGAGGTGGCTCGTGTCGTCCAGGAGTCGTCGCGTGGTGTTCAGTCGATCTCTGAAAGTGTTAAGATTGTATCAATGGCATCAAGTGAGACCCAAGTTGGTGCAGAGCAGGTTTTGCAAGCCGCGCGCTCATTGGGTGAACTTTCAGAAAAACTAGAAAGTCTGGTCAAAAAGATCCAAGTCTAGTTGTCGTTATAACGTGTATTGCGTGAGCCGCTGATGGTATAACGGCCTCCCTCAAAGGGGCGGTCGACCATCAGCGGCTTTTGTCATTCGATAACTGCGAAGGTTGTCCCGTCGATTCAAGAACATTAAACCACAGTTCACCTGCGGGATTTATTTTTTGACGCCCAGAGATAGAGTGAAATGGGACATGGGTCATTCGCCCGTGCCAAAATCCAACGAGCATCCCAGTTTTTCCCGCCATAGCTGCGTGGACTGCGTTTTGTGCAAGTCGAGCGCAAAACAGCTGATCTCCAGCGTTGCCGCAGTGAGCTCTTATGATGTAACTGGGATCGATATATTTGATGGTTGCAGATATTTTTTTGGATTTAAAGTAAGTCTTTAACTGATCTCGAAGATAGGTGCCAATATCTCCAAGTTTTATGTTTCCGCTGGCGTCAGTTTCCTTGATCTGATTTTGTTCAAAGAATTTTTGACCAGCGCCTTCGGCAACGACAATGACGGCGTGTTGGCGGCTTGAAAGACGACGCTCGAGGGCTCCAAAAAGTCCTTTGGCTCCCTCAAGATCGAAGTCAACTTCAGGCACTAAACAAAAATTGACGTCCCCTGAGGCCAACGTAGCATTTGCCGCAATGTATCCCGATTCACGTCCCATAAGTTTCACAAGTCCAATACCATTGTGGACGCTACCGGCTTCAACGTGAGCAGCTTTTACGGCATCAACAGCAATACTGACAGCTGTTTCAAAACCAAAGGTCCGTCTAACCCAAGGAATATCGTTATCAATGGTTTTGGGAATGCCAATGATTGAAACCTTTGCGCCACGACGTTGCAACTCCTGGTTGAGAGCTGCGGCTCCGCGCATGGTTCCATCACCACCGATGGTAAACACCATGTCTATACCTTTTGCTAGCAAAGAGTCGGCAATCTCAGCTGTTGGGGGCGATCCTCTTGAGGTTCCGAGAATGGTTCCACCTTGGGTGTGAATCTCTTCGACGTCATCAGGAGTCAGGCCTACGAAATCATTGACCCTCTCCCGAGCAAGACCTTGATAGCCACCACGAATGCCCTCGATATAACGACATCCGTACCGGTGCCAAAGCTGCATGACGATAGCCCTTATCACGCTATTTAGACCTGGGCAGAGGCCGCCACAGGTTAATATGGCCGACTTTACCTTGTCCGGCTCAAAGAATATCTTTTCTCGCGGTCCGGCGATCTCGAACGCCTCGGGTTGAATCCCACGGTTAATCTGCTCCATGAGTGACTTCAGGTTGGGGCGAACAGCCATTAGATCGTCGTCAAGGGTAAAGGCTCCGCTATCCGCGAGATTGATGGGTGATGACCACTGGCAGGGCCCGAGGGTTTCAATAGATAATCCTTTGGTGGCAGGCATGATGGTTACCTCGATAGGGGTCGATGGAGTTCCTATGTTTTTGGTAGTTTATCATGTTTTTCAGGACCTTATAAGGTGTGTAGACAAGCTTAATGGACCCGTGATAGAAGCCCCCCAGGGGAGTGTCCTATTGCTATAGGTGGCAACCGGGATCTCAGCCAGTTTAGACGGCGCGTGTCATGCGGCGCATGACTCAAAAAAAGTAACTGATCGAACCGATTGAGCTTTGCGCTCAGGTGAAAAATTGAATTGGGACCCCGAGCCGGTGGCGTTTGGAAAGGCTAGTCTTCTGAATAATGAGTTGGTAAACATTAGCCAACAGCACCAGCAGCTCGCTTTTTGGGGGCTTGAGCGGCTGGAGTTGGAGAACCTATGTCTGCGCAGTGGTTTTTCTTCCGTTCACGCCCGCGATTTATTCAAAGCGGCCTATAAGGACCTACGCTCTGATCCTTGGCAGCGACCGGGATTGCCAAAATCCTTAGCGCTCACTTTTGGATCTTCGTTTTCAAACGAAGTCTTGAAAATCCATAGCGAGCATCTTAGCAGGTACGACTCGAGTGTGAAGTTTGTGGTTGAGTTAAACGACGGTGCAAAAGTTGAAATGGTGCTGATGCCAGAGTCCAAACGGGTGACTCTATGTATTAGCTCTCAGGTGGGCTGCGCTCAGGGTTGCGTTTTTTGCCACACGGGTAGAATGGGACTTACCAGGAATCTTAGTGCGGCCGAGATAGTCGGACAGGTTTGGATTGCGAATCAATGGATTTCTGCTCATCCTCAATGGCTTGAGCAGGTGAGACTTCCATCCTCGCAGAGAATCACAAATCTTGTATTCATGGGGATGGGTGAGCCGTTAGATAATCCCGAGGCCGTCGGAAAGGCGATAACGATTTTGGTTGATCCATTTGGGATGAATATGGCTAAGCGCCGGATCAGCGTATCGACCGCAGGACACTTGGAAGGTCTGCACACTCTTTTGAGTATTCATCCTGACGTACGGCTTGCCATTTCGGTACACTCGGCTTTTGAAGCGGAGAGATCAAAGATTATGCCGATCAACCGCCGTTGGTCTCTTACTGAATTGTTTAACACGTTGAGACACCTGCCAACGCACAGAGAAAATGGACTATTGCTCCAGTACACACTGATTTCAGGCGTCAATGATTCAATTGACCATGCCCGTCAGCTCGTCAGTCTCGTCAAAGGCATGAACGTAAAGATAAATGTGATTCCTCTAAATCCGGTTGGTCCTTCACGATTGAAAAGTCCCGAAGTAGAAAGAGTTGAGTTTTTTCGCAATGAAATCTACCAGGCTGGACTACGGGTCATGGTTCGTTACAGCAAGGGCCAGGATATTGGTGGCGCCTGCGGTCAATTGGTGACTTCGCAAAAAAATAGCTAGAATCCGGGATGATTCCGGCCTTTACCTAGG